>NZ_JAZDCX010000006.1:0-293173 GCF_036323805.1 Streptomyces rubellus | reverse complement strand
CGCCTTGGCCCGGATCAGTTCCTCCAGTCGTTCTGCGACCCGCCCACCGAGCACCGGACGGCGGTACTTCGGGCACCACACCACGTGGAGCCCGAGGTCGTACACGCCACCGGAGAACCGGCGAACCTTCCTGGTCACAGCCATACGTCCGTTATATATGTGGCGCGTGTTTAACAGGCCAGGTATGCCGCGCCGAGGTGAACAGCGCGGCTCCGCGCACACCGCTGAGGTCAGAGCGGGCCAGAGAAGCAATTCCCCCACCGGAAGCCATGGATCGAGTCCTGTCGATCGTGTTGGTCAGGCCCCCGGCCGGTGTTGCTAGCACCGTTGGGGGCCGTTTGCGTCTGGCGGCACGCCACCTCGCCGCGACGATCCGTTTCCTCCCGCGGACCGAAAGTCATACGTACAGGTGGGCACCGTGCGGGGAGGGTGGGTGGGTCCTACCGACCCACCCATTCCTTCAGGGCAGAGCTCGAATCCCGGGGCCCGGGCCCCGGGATTCGAGCTCCGGGGAAGACCTGGTTCACGCGGGGCCGTCCGGGGCCGCCCGAGACCGCCCGAGTTCACCCGATCAGGTGAACGCGCGCCGGGCCTTCTCCAGCAGCAGCTCCCTCTCCCGCGCGTTGCGCGTCAGGGACGCCGCCCGCTCGAACTCGGTCCGCGCCTCCGCTCCCCGCCCCAGCCGCGCCAGCAGGTCGCCGCGCACGCTCGGCAGCAGGTGGTAGCCGGTCAGGGCGGGCTCGGCGGCCAGCGCGTCCACCAGCTCCAGTCCGGCCGCCGGACCCTCGGCCATCGAGACGGCGACCGCCCGGTTCAGCTCCACCACCGGGGAGGGGGTCAGGGCCGCCAGCCGGCCGTAGAGCGCCGCGATCACCGCCCAGTCCGTCTCCTCGTACCGCACCGCCCGCGCGTGGCAGGCGGCGATCGCGGCCTGGAGGGCGTACGGGCCGTGGGGCCCGGGACCCGAGCGCCGCAGCGCCTCCAGGCCCCGCAGGATCAGCATGCGGTTCCACCTGGCCCGGTCCTGGTCGGCCAGCAGCACCGGCTCGCCGCCGGGGCCGGTACGGGCCGGGATCCGGGACGCCTGGAGCTCGAGCAGCGCGACGAGGCCGTGGACCTCGGGCTCGCCGGGCATCAGGCCCGCCAGGACGCGGGCCAGGCGCAGCGCGTCCTCGCACAGCCCCGGGCGGCACAGGTCGTCCCCGGCGGTGGCGGAGTAGCCCTCGTTGAAGACCAGGTAGATGACCTCCAGGACCGACGGCAGGCGCTCGTCCCGGTCGGCGCCGTACGGCACCTCGAAGGGGACCCGGGCCTCGGCGAGCTTCCGCTTGGCCCGCACGATCCGCTGGGCGACGGTGGGCTCCGGGACCAGGAAGGCGCGGGCGATCTCCTGGGTGGTCAGCCCGCCCAGCAGCCGCAGGGTGAGCGCGGCCCGGGCCTCGGCGGACAGCACCGGATGGCAGGCGGTGAAGACCAGCCGCAGCAGGTCGTCGTCGATGTCGTCCGGGTCGGCCGGCCCGGGCTCGGGCGGAGCCGCGTCCTCCAGCGTCCGCCCGACCTCCGCCAGCTTGCGCGCGTACGTCTCCCGGCGGCGCACCAGGTCGATCGCGCGGCGCCGGGCGGTGGTCATGAGCCAGGCGCCCGGGTTCCCCGGGACGCCCGACTCCGGCCACTGCTCCAGCGCGGCGACCAGGGCGTCCTGCGCGAGCTCCTCGGCGATGCCGACGTCCCGCACGACACGGGTGACACCGGCGATGATCCGCGCGGACTCGATCCTGAAGACCGTCTCGACCGTCTCGACTGCTGCGGCCGTCCCGGCCGTGTTGCCTGCCGTCACGGCCACCCATCAGAGCAGCCGTGCGACGGCGGGGCAAACGGCGCCGGGCGGGCGTGTCAGGGGCAGGGCGCCTTGGTGGCGTCCTGGCCACCCGGACCGCCCTGGCCTTCCGGGCCGTCCTCGGCGATCTCGCGGACCTCGGCGGTGAGGGTCACGCCCGCCGGGTGGATCTCCAGGAAGCGCCTGGTCCACTCCATCGCCTCGGCCTTGTCCTTGGCCTGGATGATCGAGTAGCCGCCGACGACCTCCTTGGTCTCGGTGAAGGGCCCGTCGGTGCAGCCGACCTTCCCGCCGGACCAGGTCATCCGGGTGCCCTGGGAGGTCGGGGCGAGCCCGGCGGTGTCCAGCATGACGCCGGCCTTGGTGATCTCCTCGAACAGGGCGTTCATGCGCTGCTCGAACTCGGGGCCGAAGGCCTCCTCGGGGATGTTGTTCTCGTCGACACGGATCAGGGTCATGAAGCGCGGCACGGTGACTCCTCCTGCTCGGCCGGTGGGCGGGGCCGTTGCCCGCCTCTCACCCGTGCGTCGAACGGGAGACGGCCGGATCGACAGCCCCGCCGGAAATTCCCCGGAGATTTCTCCGCCCGGCCGGTGACCCCGGGGTGCGTACCTGAAAGTGCGTACTTGATCAGCGGCCGGCGGAGGCGGAGTCTGGTCGTGGCGCGCCACCGCCCCCGTCCGACACCGACACCGACACCGACACCGCTTCCGGGGCCGTTCCCGGCGACGACCGCTCCGCCAGGTGGTCCAGACCCCAGGCGTCCAGCAGTTCCAGCAGCTCGTGGAGGCGGCGGCCCTTCGGCGTCAGCGAGTACTCGACCCGGAGCGGCAGCTCGTCGTACACCTCGCGGTGCACGATGCCGTCCGCCTCGAGCTCCCTCAACTGCTGGGTGAGCACCTTCTCGCTGATGCCGGAGACCAGCCGCCTGGTCTCCCCGAAGCGGCGCGGGCGCTCGGCGAGCACCCAGATGACCCACGCCTTCCACTTGCCCTCCGCCACGCCGATCGCGGCGCCCACCCCGCACTGGTGCGACATGTCCACGACTCACATCCCCCTGTCCGCTCATCCCTGAACCTACGACGTTCGAACCGGAGTTCACGATGACCCATTCCGCCAAGAACCCCGTCACCGTCCTCGGCCTCGGCCCGATGGGCCGCGCCCTGGCCGGTGCCCTCCTCGCCGCGGGGCACCCCGTCACCGTGTGGAACCGCACCCCGGGACGGGCGGGCGACCTGCCCGTCCGCGGTGCCGTGGTGGCGGCCTCGGCGGCCGAGGCGGTGGAGGCCGGTGAGCTGGTCGTGGTGTGCGTGCTCGACTACGCCGCCGTACACGCGATCACCGGCCCACTCGCCGCCTCCCTCGCGGGCCGCACCCTGGTCAACCTCACGGCGGACACCCCCGGCCGGGCCCGGGAGGCGGCCGGGTGGGCGGCCGCGCACGGGATCGACTACCTCGACGGCGCGATCATGGTCCCGGTGGACCGGATCGGCGGCCCGGAGTCGCTCGTCCTCTACAGCGGCCCGGAGGAGCTCTACGAGCGGCACCGGAACACGCTGGCCGCTCTCGGCGGTACGGCGGTGCACCTCGGGACGGACCCGGGCCGGGCCGCCTCCTACGACATCGCCCTGCTGGACGTGTTCTGGACGGCGATGTCCGGTGTCGTGCACGCCTTCGCGCTCGCCCGGGCCGAGGGCATCGCGGCGGCGGACCTCGCGCCGTACGCCAAGGGGATCAGCGGACTGCTGCCGGACATCATCGACGAGTTCGCGCGGCAGACCGACGCCCGCGACTACCCGGACATCGACTCGAACCTGCGGTCGGCGGCAGCCGGCATGGCGCACATCGTGGAGACCGCGGAGGCCCGGGGGCTGGACGCCTCGGTGCTCGGCGCCGCCCACGACCTCGCCCGGCGCGGGGTGGACGCCGGACACGGGGACGACTCGTTCGCCCGGCTCACCGAGACCATCGGCGGCCGGTAGCGCCGGGCGCCCCGGAAGCGCCGGGGACGTGCCGGCCCCGGACGGGGACCACCCGGGGCCGGCACGTACGGACCGCTCGCCCGGCGGATGCTCAGTCGCCGTTCGGCTTGATCCCCAGCGGGGCGGCGATCTCCGCCGCCATCACCGCGCCCGCCTCCTTCTCCAGCTGGAGGTCGTCGGCGTCGCTGTCGGTGTCCAGGCCGTCCAGCTCGTCCAGCGGGGTGTCCAGCCGGACATGGGCGACCAGCGACTGGAGGGCGCGCAGGGACGCCGAGGCGGTGGGGCCCCAGTTGGACAGGTACGAGAACTGCCACCACCACAGCGCCTCGCTGACCCGCCCCGCGCGGTAGTGGGCCATGCCGTGCCGCAGGTCCGTGAGCACGTCGGCGATGTCGTCGGAGATGCGGCAGGCGACGGGGGCGCTGCGCGCGTACGGGTCGAAGACCTCCGAGTAGACGTCCACCGGGTCCAGCAGCCGGGCGAGCCGCATGCGCAGTTCGTCGACGTCCGGCTCGGGACCGGTGTCCGGCTCGTACCGCTCGTCCGGGACGATGTCCTCGTGCGCGCCGAGCCGTCCGCCCGCCAGCATCAGCTGGGAGACCTCCAGCAGCAGGAAGGGGACGGCGCTGTCCGGCTCGTCGCCCTTGGCCACCTCGGTGACGGCGACGATGAAGCTCTCGATCTGGTCCGCGATCTGCACCGCGAAGTCGTCCGGGCTCCGGTCGGGGCTCCGCTTCTGTGGCGTTGCCGGGGTTTCCCGCATGGTTTCAGACATCGAGCAGTCTTCTCCCCTCGAAGGCACGTCCCAGCGTGACCTCGTCGGCGTACTCCAGATCTCCTCCGACGGGAAGGCCGCTGGCCAGCCTGGTCACACGCAGTCCCATGGGGGACACCATGCGCGCCAGATAGGTGGCCGTCGCCTCCCCTTCGAGGTTGGGGTCCGTGGCCAGGATCAGCTCGGTGACGGTGCCGTCGGCGAGCCTGGCCAGCAGTTCCCGTATCCGCAGATCGTCCGGTCCCACGCCCTCGATCGGGCTGATCGCGCCGCCGAGCACGTGGTAGAGCCCACGGAACTCGCGCGTCCGCTCGATCGCGACGACGTCCTTGGGCTCCTCCACGACGCAGATGACCGAGGCGTCGCGGCGCGGGTCCTGGCAGACCCTGCAC
The DNA here is from genome assembly GCF_036323805.1 of Streptomyces rubellus. NCBI lineage: Bacteria > Bacillati > Actinomycetota > Actinomycetes > Kitasatosporales > Streptomycetaceae > Streptomyces > Streptomyces rubellus. The sequence continues at coordinate 288,187 of NZ_JAZDCX010000006.1, read as the reverse complement.
CGCTCGGCCTCCGCGACGTTCCCGCAGACCTCGCAGAACCGGACTTTCTCCTTCACCTCGGTCAGCGCGTGGGCGAGCCTGCGGACGTCCGCGGGCTCGGCCTGCAGGATGTGGAAGGCGATCCGCTGCGCGCTCTTGGGACCGACGCCGGGCAGCCTGCCCAGTTCGTCGATGAGGTCCTGAACCACGCCTTCGTACACGGCCGCCTACTCCACTCTTCCCGCTGTCGGCCCGTCACCGGGCCCTCGTTCGCTTCCGCGCGGTCCCGCCCTGACCGTACGCTCCTTACCGGTTTTCAGAACGGCATGCCCGGCATCCCGCCCAGTCCCTGGGCGAGGGGGCCGAGCTTCTGCTGCTGGAGTTCCTGCGCGGCGGCGTTGCCGTCGCGCACGGCGGCCAGGACCAGGTCGGCGAGGGTCTCGGTGTCCTCCGGGTCCACCGCCCCGGGGTCGATGACGAGCCCCTGGAGCTCACCGGCCCCGGTGACCGTCGCCTTCACCAGGCCGCCGCCCGCCGAGCCCTCGACGGTCGTCTCGGCGAGCTCCTGCTGGGCCGCCGCGAGGTCCTGCTGCATCTTCTGGGCCTGCTGGAGCAGCTGCTGCATATCGGGCTGGCCACCACCGGGAATCACGGATCAGCTCCTGGCTCGTCGACGACGGATGCGCACGGGTACGCCGGCCGGTGTACGGCGGCGCACTCCGTATTCCCTGAGCGTACGCGTTCGCCACCGGTCTTGGCCTCGCCACGGCGGTGGTCGTTGCCGTCCTTTTCCCTCCGGCCGGACGGGTGGCGGTCACCCGCGGGCCGCGGACGGCCGCGGACGGTTGCGGCCTTCCCGGGGACCGCCCGCGGATCACTCGTGGTGGAGCTCCTCCAGGACCGTCGCCCCCAGCTCCCGCACGATCAGCTCGTGGCCGGACAGGGCCGACTCGTCCAGATCCGGGTCGTCGTCGGCGGGCATGTCGTCCTCCGGCGCCACGGGAGCGGGAGGCGGCGGCCCGGTGCCGGGGCCCGCGTCGGGCCCGGGACGCGTGTCGGCGGGGGCCGCCGGGGACGGCGCCCGCGGCGGCCGGTCCGGGCGGTCGTGCGGCGCGGCCGGGGCGGGCGCCGGGGGCGGCGCCGGAGTCTGCGCCACGGGCGCGGCCGGCGGCCGGAAGGAGGCACCGGACTGCGGCGCGGCCGGCCGTACCGCGGCGGAGGAGAACGCCGAGGAGGGCGGCGACGCCGGGGCGGACGTACCGCCGGAGGGATCGACGACGGCCTCGACCCTCCACTGGACGCCGAACGCGTCGGCCAGCGCGCCGCGCAGCACCTCCTCGCTGCCGCTGTTGACGAAGCTGTCGCGGGCGCCCGGGCTGGAGAAGCCGAGCTGGAGCGCCGTCCCGTCGAATCCGGCGATCTGGGCGTTCTGGCTGAGCAGGATCCAGGTGAACCGGCGCCTGCTCTTGACGGCCTCCAGCACGTCGGGCCACATCCGCCGCACCTGCTCGGCGCCCTGCCCGGGCACGCCGCCCGCCGCGGCCGAGGAGGGCGGCGGGGCCGCCGGGGCGGGGACGGAGGGGACGGCGGGGGCGGCGGGCCCGGGCTGCTGCCGTCCGGCCCCGGCGGGCGCGGCCGTCGGCCAGGCGCCGGGACGGCGCCCGCCGTCCGTACCGCCCTCCGGACCGGCGGGTGCCGCCGTCGGCCAGGTGCCGGGGCGCCGTCCACCGTCCTCCGGCGGGCGGCTCTGCTGCGGGCTCTGCCGCGGCTGCTGCTCCGCCGGGGCGGCGGGCGGGGCGGCGGGCGGGGCCGAGGAGGGCGGCGGGGCCGCGGCGACCGGGCCGGGCGCCGGGGCCGGCGGCGGACCGCCCGGCAGACCGGCGGACCCGCCCGGCAGTCCACCCGGCAGGGCGGCACCCCGCTCCAGCCGGTCCAGCCGGGCCTGGAGCGAGCGCTCGTCCCCGTACGCCGCGGGCAGCAGCACCCGGGCGCAGATCAGCTCCAGCTGCAGCCGCGGCGCGGTGGCACCGCGCATGGCCGTCAGCCCCTCGTTGACGATGTCCGCCGCCCGGCTCAGCTCGGCCGGCCCGAGCACCGAAGCCTGGGCCGCCATCCGCTCCACCACGTCGGCCGGGGCGTCGATCAGCCCCTTCTCCGCGGCGTCCGGCACGGCCGCCAGGATCAGCAGATCGCGCAGCCGCTCCAGCAGGTCGGCGACGAAGCGCCGCGGGTCGTGCCCGCCCTCGATCACCCGCTCGACCACCTCGAAGGCCGCCGCCCCGTCGCCCGCCGCGAAGGCGTCCACCACGTCGTCGAGCAGGGCGCCGTCGGTGTAGCCCAGCAGCGAGGTGGCCATGGCGTACGTCACGCCGTCCGCGCCGGCGCCCGCCAGCAGCTGGTCCATCACGGACATCGAGTCACGCACGGAACCGGCCCCGGCCCGCACCACCAGGGGCAGCACGCCGTCCGCCACGGGGATGGCCTCGCGCCCGCACACCTCCGACAGGTAGTCGCGCAGGGTGCCCGGCGGCACCAGCCGGAACGGGTAGTGGTGGGTGCGCGACCGGATCGTGCCGATGACCTTCTCCGGCTCGGTGGTCGCGAAGATGAACTTCAGGTGCTCCGGCGGCTCCTCGACCACCTTCAGCAGGGCGTTGAAGCCCTGCGGGGTGACCATGTGCGCCTCGTCGATGATGTAGATCTTGTACCGGCTGGAGGCGGGCCCGAAGAACGCCTTCTCCCGCAGGTCACGGGCGTCGTCCACACCGCCGTGCGACGCGGCGTCGATCTCGATGACGTCGATCGAACCCGGGCCGTTGCGGGCGAGGTCCAGACAGGACCGGCACTCGCCGCACGGATCCGGCGTCGGGCCCTTCTCGCAGTTCAGGCAGCGGGCGAGGATGCGCGCGCTGGTCGTCTTGCCGCAGCCGCGCGGCCCGCTGAAGAGGTACGCGTGGTTGACCCGGTTGTTGCGGAGAGCCTGCTGGAGGGGGTCGGTGACATGCTCCTGCCCGATGACCTCGGCGAAGGTCTCGGGTCGGTAGCGGCGGTACAGCGCGAGGGACGACACGTCTCCGACGATATCGGCCCCCGCCGACATCCGTGCCGCCGCGAAGCCCCGGCTCCCGCGCGCCCGCCCCCGGGAACGTCAGCGCCCCCCACGCACCCGCCAGAGCCCGCCTACCCTTGCTGCCTTCCGGCCCTGGGGGAGTTCAGCGAGATAGCGCCACGTGAGGGGCTGCGCCCAGCCTACCGGATGCCGGGGACGGCCCGTGCACGGGTGGGGTCCCGGACGCCGGAGCGGGGCCGCGGGCCACGGGTTCGCAACCACTCCCCCGTGTCTTGTATTGTTTGCGGCGGAGGATTCGCCTAGAGGCCTAGGGCGCACGCTTGGAAAGCGTGTTGGGGGCAACCCCTCACGAGTTCGAATCTCGTATCCTCCGCACTTGCCCACCAGGGCAGATGCAAGGCCCCGACCGGTCACGGTCGGGGCCTTCGTCGTTCCGTGGTCGCGGTTCCGGTTGCAGTTGATGCGAAGCGACGCGCGCGGCAGTGGATGAGTCCTTGGCCACGAGCGAAGTCAACGACTACCGAGCAACCACCAGCTCATAGCCACCGACTGAGGTATCTGCGCCCCGGGGGCGGTTCGCAAGACGTACGGGCCGACCCCTCACATCTCCGATGTCCGGGTCTTGGGCGTCGGCTACACGGCGACGAGGCGCACTCTGTCGCCGCAGAGCTTCGTCATGTCGTCGATGTCCGGGGTGAGCATGACGACCGGGCGGCGCTGCCGCAGCGCCATCTCGGCCACAACGGCGTCGATGGCGTACTTGTGACCATGAAGTCCGGCGTTGATCAGCATGGCTGAGGCGGCCTTGGCCTCCTCGTCACCGACGTGCACGATCCGCATCCCGGACAGGACCCAGGCGAGCCTCGCCTTCTCGGTCCGACGATGCACCGCTTCGATGATGGTGAGCGCGCTGATGACCACCTCCATGCCCCGCTTGCGTGCTTCGGCGACGAGGGCGACGACAGGCTCGTGATCACTGACGAACCTCGACAGGCCCTCGCAGTCGAGCACGAGGGTGCCTTCGTGGCTCAGCTTGCGGCGGGCCACTCCCCCTCCTCGGCGAACACCTCGTCGAAGACCCGGCGTGCCCGCTCCTGCTCGTGCTCGGAGATCGCCCCCTGGCGGCGCTCGTAGTCGGCCAGGTACTCGTCCAGGATCTGACCGCGCAGCTCGCGCTCCACCGCTTCGGTGATGAACGCGGAGAACTCACGTTTGCCGACCCGTCGGCGGATCGCCTCCGCCGTCCCCTCGGGAAGGGAGAGGCTGACCCTGGTGGCCGGCCCTTCGCCCACGCTGTAAGAGGTCTCACCCACGGGGTCAACATTATCAAGCAAGTAGGAATTTGGCCTGGGGCAGCGTCTACCGAACGACGTGAGCCGCTCACCCGCCGCCTCGTGGTCTCAGTTCTGGTTTCGTCCACCTGCGTTCAGCCGTGTCCGACTGCCTCTGGTCAGTCCGCTCCACGGCAGGCCAGGACGCATACGGCCTCGCCGAACCCCGGGCGAACATCTGGAAAGCGTGTTGGGGACAACCCCTCACGAGTTCGAATCTCGTACCCTCCGCCACGGCCGGCCAGCCGAAACGAAGACCCCGACCGCCCGGCGGCCGGGGTCTTCGGCGTGCCCTGCTCTCGGTTTCGGGCTCGTCCGCTCCCGGCACTCTTTGCGGCGGTGCGCCACCGCGGCCCCTCCTCGGCAGGCACCGAACACCCGGACCGGCAGACGCACGCCACAGGCACCGTCAGGAGCCAGAGGTACGTTTCATGGAAGTGTATTTCTGTCTCCGGAGCGGCTCGTGGGCAAGCCTGTCGAGATCTTCGACCGGGGTTACGAGTGGTCAGCGCTGAGCCGGTTCATCACCGATCCTCAGCCGGGAACGACCCTGGGTGCGGTCTCGGGGCGTCGCCGCCGGGGGAAGAGTTCCTGCTGGATGCCGCCTGCCGTGCCACCGGAGGGTTCTGCTTCGGTGCGACCGAGGCCGCCGATGCCGAGTCGCCACGGCGGATCAGCGCAACGCTGACCGCTCACGTCCGCCCTGCCAGCCCGTTTACGGCAGGTCTGACGCACACCCACGCACCCGTTCCCGGCAGCGGCACCACGGTGAGCGCCGCCCTGTTGCCAGCGTTGTGGCACGCCGTATGCCATCTCTTCGGCAGACGGAGGGGAGGACCGGTCCGCCGCCCGCTCTGCCAAGGTTCCCGGGAGCATCCGCTGGGGCGGACGCCCCTTCGTCGCTGACGCGATCGGCGAACCGGTGCGGTAAGAACACTAGAGGGCGTCGAGGTCCTCGATGAATTCGAGAATGGCCTTCGCCAGCTCCGCAGGGGCCTCCATCGCGGCGTAGTGACCCACACCGTCGAGTGACACCGAGCTCACTTCGGTTGCTGTGACCCGGGACATGGTGTCAACCGTGAAGGGACCTCCGCCCGCGCCGACCGCGAGTACCGGCACGGTCAGGCCGTGCGTGCCGGCAAGAGCCTTGATCTCGGGGCCCTCCCTGAGCATCGACCGGTAGAGGCCGATCGCTCCGCGCCAGCCGCCGGGGCGCGAATAGGTGCGGGCGAACTCCTCGACGTCGGTGTCGGCAATGGCTCCTGGGGTCGCGTTCATGGCGGGGAACGCGAACTGTCCCAGAAACTCCCGCTCGCGGCCGGCCAGGAGCATCTCGGGGATGCCGGGTGCGGCGAGGAGACCGATGTGCCAGGTGCCACCGCGGGTGACGTCGGCCAGCGCTTCGAGGCCGAATCCGGGCAGGCCCATCTCGATCGCGGTGAGACTGCGTACGTCCTGCGGGTGGGTGGCCGCCAGGCGGAAGACGGTCGCTCCGCTGATGTCCTGCCCGGTCAGGTGGACCGGGCCGACGTCGAGCTGCTCGATGAGAAAGTGCAGGTCCTCGGCCGAGGTCCTGCTGTCGTACTCGCCCGGCCCGTTGCCGGAGTCCCCGAAGCCGCGCAGGTCGACGGCGAAGACTCGGTGGCTCTCCGCGAGGAGCGGGATGATCTTGTGAAAAGTCCACCAGCTCTCGGGAAACCCGTGGACCAGGAGGACTGGCGATCCACTGGTTCCCGCCGCTGCGTAGTGCAATTGAGTCCCGTTGACCTCCGCGAGGTGGCGGGAGGTGCCCGCAAGCGTGGGACCCGGAAGTGCGGCGTCCATCATTCTCCTCAATCAGACAACCTAGTTGTCCAATAAGATAGACAACAAGGTTGTCGATGTCCAGTCCGAGGCCGCCGTAGTCTTCTTCCATGTCACGATCCGGCGCTGATCTCGCACTGCTCCTGCTCGGAGGCTTTCGCTCGCTGGTGGACGCCGTGACCGCCGAGCTGGCCCGCCGCGGCTACGAGGACGTGCGTCCTGTCCATGACTTCGCCATGCGAGCCATCGCCGCCGGCGCGGACAACGCTTCAGAACTCGGGCGGCGCCTGTCGGTCTCCAAGCAGGCGGCGGCGAAGACCATCACGGTGCTGCAGGAGCGCGGATACGTGGCACGGGACACCGACCCCCTCGACGCCCGTCGCAAGCGCCTGCACGTCACCCCACTCGGCCACGAAGTGCTGCGACAAGGCGAGTCGGTCTTTGACGAGTTGCGCGACCAGTGGAAACAGCGGATCGGTGCCGACGAGCTCGCGAGCCTCGAGAAGCACCTGGCGGACCTGGTCGGCGCTCAGCCGGTGCGCCTCGACGCGCCGGGCTGGATCGCGCGGGACCTCGGCGAGCCGGTCTGACACTCGTCCCGCCCGTGCGGCGCCTGGCCTGGAGTGCCAGTGCCGTCGGGGATTCCGTCCCTCCGACCGGAGAACCGCTGTCACGGTCGGTCCGCCGCGGGACCCGCCGACGGCCGCGCCCACGACCCGCCGCCGGCCGTCCCCGGTGCCCGCCGCCGTCTTGCAGATGACGTGACGGCATGTGCTGTCGTGGGGGCAGCGAACGAAAGGCAGTGTCCCGATGACCTTCGATCCCCCCGTGCCCCGCCGCACCGTCAAGATCGGGGAGGCCGCCGGCCTGGTCGGCACCACACCCCGCGCCATCAGGCACTACCACCAGATCGGCCTGCTGCCGGAGCCCGGGCGCGGCACCGACGACCGGCGCCGGTACGGCTACGAGGACATCGTGCGCCTGCTGTGGATCCGGCGCATGACGGAGGCCGGGCTGAGTCTGGACGACATCCGGACCGTGCTCACGGCGGACGGCCACCGGCCCCGGCAGGCGGTACTCGAAGCCCTCGACCACGGTCTCGCGGAGAAGGAGGCGGCCGTCCGCGCACAGCGCGAGGTGCTCCGCCGCCTGCGCAGCGCCGACAGTGACGTCGGGCTGCTCTCCCCCGCCGTGGGGGAGGTGCTCGAACGGCTCGGCGCGGGTCCGCTGCGGCCGGACCAGCTCGACGACCTGCTGGTCACGGAGCGGATCTTCGGCCCCGAACGGGCCGCTCTCCAGGCCGCCGACTTCGGCCTCCTCGCCACCGACGAGAAGCTGCGCGCCGAGCAGGACCGCCTGGACCGGGCCGCAGAGGCGCTCACGGGCCCGGAGGACCCGGAGGTCGGGGAACTCGCCGCCCGGTACTTCGCCCACTACCAGGCCATGGAGGAGGCCAGGCGCGCGGCCGGCATCGAGCACGACGGCTACGACCCCCCGGTCGAGGTCGACCCGGAGACGGGCCGGGCGCGCTGGCCGGGCCTGGAGGAGGCCAGGCGCCTCCCGTCGGACGTGACACCGGCGCAGCTGCGGATCGCGGAACTGGTCGGCACCATGCTCGGCGCGTGGCTCGCCGGGGAGGACGGCGGTCCCGGCGGTGAGCACCGGCTCCCGGAGCGTTCCGCCGGGTCCTCCGGGTGAACGCGCGCCCGGTCCCGGTTCCGGTGGCTCCGGGCTCCTTCGCACCCGCGCCCGTGCCCGTGCCCGCACACCGTGGTCCGGCGAGTCCGCGGCCGCCGTATCCGCCACCGGCCGGGCGTCCGTGAGTCCGTGACCGCCTCCGGACCCCGGCCGCCACATCCCCCGCCGTACGGGGTGTCCGCGGGCACCGCCGGCGAGTGCCGCGGAAGCCTCTCCCGGCTCCGGCACTCCTCGTCCGCCGCGCGCGGGAGGACCCGTGGAAGGACCGCGCGTGCGGATCCGGCAGGCCCTCCCGCGGGGGTTCGGCCTGTCGGCGGCTCAGCCCCCGCACAGGCGTACCCCGTTCGCACGGAGCGGTGTGTTTCCCGCGCCCGGTGGCGGCTGTTCCCGCCGGGGCGGGACCGTCACGGCGCACCGCCCGCGGCGGCGGGGGCCTGAAGCGACGGTTCCCGGACGACATGAACCGGGTGGAACAGGAAGCCGGAGCCGGTGATCCCGATGATCCGGGCGATGGCCGGTGGCGGATAGTGCAGTCGCAGGATCACTCCGGCATCGGTGGCGAGCTGGGACGCCGCGAGGAAGGCGTTGAGTCCGCTGCCGTCGCAGAAGGTGACCGCCGTGAGATCGACGTCGACGGTACGGACGCCGTCGCGCAGGCACTCGGCCAGTGCGGTACGCACCAGCGGGGCCGTGACCAGGTCTATCTCTCCTGCCAGGGTGATCAGTGCACGGGTGCCGTGGTCGTGCCGGTAGACGCTCAGCTGGGGAAGGGACATGGCTCCTCGGTTCGGACGGCCCGCCGCGGAGCGCCGCGCGGCAGGACCGGGCAGGCCCTCGTGGCGTACCGCCGATACGGGGTGTGCGTGATGACGGAGTAACCGGCCGGTCCGGCAGCCCGGGTCCCCGGGCGCGGTGGCCGGCTCGGTCGTACGGGATGGGGGACGCGCCCGGGCCCGGACGAGAGGTCCGATCCCCGCGGGCCCCGTGTCCATGTGCCGGTGTGCCGCCGGGGACCGGGACCTCCTGCCGGGACACGGTCTGTGGCCCGGGGCGGCGGGACGGCCGGAAGCCCGGCGGGGAGCACGAGGCTCACCCCACTGCCTTCCGGGTGCGGGGCCGGTGCCGGAGCCGTTCCCCCTCGTGACGGTCACGACGGTCACGGGTGCCGCTCGCTCCGGCCCTGCCGCGCGCCTTCCGCGGAACCGGCGGCACCGGTCCCGGACCGGCCGAGGTGGAGGGCGGCGACGCGTTCACTGTGCCGCGAGTCGGGCGGGTGGGCGGGGGACACGCTCGGAGCGGACATCGCCGGGACCACGGCCACGGTCGCGTGAGGTCCCCGCGGTCCTCACACCGCCTCCGGCTGATCCGGCGTCACGGCGGTGACCGCCGGGATCCGCGGACGTGAGGCCGGACCGCGGGCCTCGTACCCCCCTTCGGAGTCCCAGACCGCTTCCACGGCCCGGTCCGCCTCGGCCGCCGTCCGCAGACACGCCGCCTTCTCCATCAACTCGCTCGCGGTCGACGTGCCCAGTGGGTCGCTCGCGGCGTGCATCAGCCAGGCGGCCGGAGCGGGGGCCGTCCGCGGCGGGACCACCAGCAGGTTCCAGCGGCCCACGCGGTACGAGAGCAGCACCAGCTCGTGCGGGTCCTGCTCGGCCAGGAACCAGCCCGCCTTCACCACGTGCCCGGCGACGGGCACCCTGCGCGGGACGGCCGGCCAGTGGGTGGGGTTCACCGTGACCCGGGTGATCCGCCCCCACAGCGGATCGAGCACGGCTGTCAGTGCGGGAAGTTCCGCACCGAGATCACGGGAGCGCGGCCACCAGGCGCCGTCCAGCGGAGCCGGTACGGAACCGGCCGGAGCCAGCGACAGGCGCGGAGAAGGGGGCCGGTCTTCGAGTGTCGGCGGGTGATGAACGGTCGCAGTCATGACGCGAACCCTGCCCCGGACCGGTCGGGACCGGCCCGGCGTATTCGATCGCCGAAAACGACATGGGCTTGGAGGCCGATGCGCGAAGTATCCTCGGTTTCTCCAGGGTACTCCCCGGACGGGCCGAACGGACCGTGCGGGCGGCGGGCGAACCGGTTCCCGTGCCCCTTTCCGGGACCCGTCGCCGCCCAAGTCCAGGTCAGGGCACGCGGGTCCGGGGACACGCGTGCTCCGGTACCGCCCGGGCCCGGCCCGCCGGGGCGGACGGGTCCAGTTCCGCGGCCAGTTCCGCCAGTGCGGCCTCGTGCCGGTGGTCCAGGGCGAGCGCGGCACCGCCGTCCGTCAGCCTCCGGCACGCCCGCTCCCGGGCCGAGGCGGGGTCCAGATAGCAGAACGCCATCCGGTCCCCGTGGGCCGTGATCCGGTGCCGCACCCGGGCCGCCACCAGCGCGGTGCGGACGGTACGGGGAGCGCCGTCGGCCGGCCGGACCGTGAACGGCCCGTCGACGCCCACCGCCAGACAGCTCACCGAACCGGAGTGGACGTCCAGTGCCAGGGACGGGCCGACGTACAGCGCCTGACCGGGCCACAGCCACAGCACGGCCCGGTCACGGCACGTTTCTGAAAGCGGCACCGGCCGCGCGGCGGACATGCTGACCGGCATCCGAACCATCCTCATCCGCTCTCCGGAAGGACCGACATGTGGCTGGACCGTGCCGCGACCGCCCTCCTCCTCGCCGTCGGGGCCGTGAATCTCCTCCCCGGTCTCGTCGCGTTCGCGCCGTCCCGGATCGCCACCGCGTACGGGGTGCCGGTGGACGGTCCCGGCTCCGCCGATCTGACGGTACTCCTGCGGCACCGGGCCGTCCTGCTGGGACCGGTCGGACTGGCCCTGGTCGGCGCGGCGTTCCTCCCGCCGCTGACCGTCCCCGCCGTGGTGGCGGGGACGGCCAGCATGGGGTCCTTCCTGCTGTTCGCGTACCTCACCCCGGGGCTGGGCGGCGCGACGGCGCGGGTGACGCGGATCGACGCGGCGGCGCTGACGCTGCTGGCCGTCGCCGCCGTGCTGCTCTGGCGGCGGGACGGCGGCTGAGCGGCGGCCGGACGGCCCGGCCCGCGCTCACAGCAGGAGCAGGACGGCGGCCGCCCACAGCGCGGACAGGGCGACGACGACCGGGCCGAGCGGCATGCCCTGCTCGGCCGGGGCGGCGTCCCCGGCCGGACGCAGCCCGGGCCGGTGCAGCAGGACGCGTATCTCCTCCGCCGCCCGGGCGGCGGACGTACGGCCTCCGGTCCGCCGTCCGAGCAGGCCCGCGCCCACGGGCGAGAGGTCCAGCGTCTCGTCACCGGACAGCCGGAAGCGGAGCCGGTCCGCGGTGTGCTGGACGGCGCCGAGCCGCTCCCACGGGACGCGGCGCACCCGCCAGGCGCCGGTCACCCACAGGCCCCCGCGGTCCGCCGTGACCCGCCAGCCGAACGCGGTGGAGACCGAGCCGATCAGCCAGCGCAGGCCCAGCACCAGCATCAGCGTCTGCCAGGAGATCCACGAGGGGCCGTCACCGAGAACGGCCCAGGTGAAGCCGCCCTCCAGCACCAGCAGGAACAGCCCGAGGGCCCGGGAGCCGGAGTCCGCCGACCAGGTCCGCGGACCGTCCGCCGGTGCCATGGCGGCGGCGACCTCCTCCACCGGGCGGCGGACGTTCGCGCGTTTGCGGGGCCCGGTCCGGGACCGGGAGCCGGTGCCCAGGAGGTCGCGGAGGCCGGAACCGGCCGGTTTCGCGGGGGTGACGCTGCACTCCACGGTCGGCTCACCGCCGTCCGCGGAGAGGAAGGCGAGCTCGGCGCCCGGGTACGGGGCACCGAACAGCAGCGCCTCGCGCAGCGGCGGCGCGGGGCCGGTGCCCCGGCACGCGTCGGCGATCTCCCGCAGTTCCCGGCCGAGTTCCCGCTTCGCCTCCGCCAGGTCCTCGGCCGCGAGGTTCAGCCCGTCCGCGCCGTCCGCGCCGGTCTCGTCGTCGCCGTCCCCGTGTTCCCCGTCGTCCTCCCCGTCGTCGTCCTCGAAGGAGTGCAGGGAGTGGAAGTGCAGCACGGGCGCGGAGGCGGTGAGGTCGTCCGCCGCGTACACCCAGGTCCTCGCGTCCTCCTGCCCCTCGCGGACGAGCACCCGCAGCACCGGCACCCGCCCCCGGCGCAGCCGGACCGAACGCCGCCGCCCCACCGCCCCGTTGACCGCGAACGCCACCCCCGGCACACCGGCCGCCAGCACCAGCAGCTCCCAGCCGAAGACGTCGTACGGCTCCGAGGCCAGGAGCAGCCGTCCGCCGCCGGACAGGAGCTCCACGGCGGTGCCGGGCGGATAGTCCCCGGGGTAGCCGGTCTCCACGCGGTAGGTGCGGCTCCCGGCGTCGGCCGTCAGGACGGAGGCGCCCCCGTCGTCCTCGTCCACCCCGGTGACCGTGGCGGTGATCCGCTCCGCGCCGGCCGCCCACCTCTCGTACGCGCCGATCTCCCCATCCGCCTGCCAGAGGCCGAACCCGGCCGCCGCCAGCAGCGGCGCGGCGATCCCGAAGGAGAACCGGCCGCGCCGGAAGGTGCGGGCCGCGGCCGGCAGCGGGTGGCCGGCGGGACCCGCGGCCCCCTCGGCGTACCGCCGCCGCCGTTCCGCGGCGGACAGCCGGTGGAGCAGCGCCGCCGCCGTCCAGGCGGCGGCGGCCGACAGCGCGAGCCCCGGCGGATCCAGCAGGCCGGCGAGGCCCTCCTCCACCGCGGTGCCCGCGAGGATCGCGCCGAGCCCGGCGAGGGCCCACCGCGGCTGCCGCCAGATCCAGTACAGGGTCAGCGGGACAACGGCCGTGAACGCCAGGCCCCACCAGTCGGCGCCGCAGGGCTCGGCCGCGGTGCACCGCGGCAGGGGCGCCGCCGCCGTGCACCACACGGCGGCGGCGAACAGCGCGAGGAAGGACCACAGGGGATGCGCCCAGCGCGCCGGGGCGGCGGCCAGCCAGCGCCCGGTGTCCGCCGACCGCCAGGGACGGGCGCCGGACGGTGTCCACTCGGACGGCAGGGGAACGACGGGTGTGCTCACCCGCGCATTATCGGCGGCCCGGCGAAGGAGCCGGTGCGAAGGGTGAGGAGCGAGCGAAAACCGGCCGTCCGGACGGGAGTTGGCGCCGACGGGCCGGCGGTGGAGCCGGGGAACCGCCGGAGACGCGGAGCGCGCCGCGGCCGGCCGTACGGGACGGCCGGCCGCGGCGGTGCGGTGCGGTGCGGATGAGGCTCAGGCGGCCACCGCCGCCGCCCGCACCGCCGGGACGCCCAGCGTCCGGCGGGCCGTGCTCAGGCCGGTGACCAGCGTGGCCACCGCGGCTACCGCCACGATGACCAGCCAGATTCCCGGGCCCTGCGCGGTGGGCAGGGTCGAGTCGGTGAGGACAGAGTTGAAGGCCGTGACCCCGGCGAGCCCCGCGGCCGTGCCGAGGAAAACCCCGGTCACCGTCAGCACCAGCGTCTCCACACCGACCATTCCCATCACCTGTCCGGGGGTGGCCCCCGCCAGCCGCTGCCGGCCGAACTCGGAACGGCGGTGGGTGGTGGCCGCGTACAGGCTGTTGATCAGCATGAGGCAGGCGAAGACCACGATGATGCCGACCAACATCGTGTTCAGCGTCTCCATGTTCTCGTCCTCGGCCGTCACGGTGACGCCGGACGGCGTCAGCACGTCGTTCTGGATGGCCCGCATGTAGAGCGTCGCCGTCGCCAGCCCGACGAAGATGGTCATCGGCATCAGCACTCCGGACAGCCGCTCGGCGCCCTTGCGCATGTTGTGCACGGCCAGTTGTCCGCTCGCGCCGGTGAGCGCCGCGACCGGCCTGCCCGCCATGGCCAGCAGACCGCGCAGCAGCACCGGGGAGAGCAGCGCGAAGCCGACGGACAGCACGATCGCGCCGTATCCCGGGGCCGCCATCAGCGCGGGCTCCTCGGCGTCCATCCCGAAGGTGGCGAGCACTCCCGCCGTACCGGCCGCGACAATGAGGCAGCCCACGACGGTCCGAACCCGGCCGGAGCGCCCGCGCTTCCCGGCGGCCTCCCTGGTCGCCCGGCGCACCGCGAGGAACGCGGCGCCCACCGAGGCCAGCAGGGTGACACCGATGCCCGAGAGCAGCGCCACGGGCCCCAAGGCGTGGTCCACGCCCTGGGCGACCTGCCCGCTGTCCTTGAACATCTCCAGCAGCAGCCGGCCTCCGAACACCGCGGGCACCACGGCCGCCAGCACCCCCGCGAGGGCAAGCACGGCCGCCTCGCCGACGACCATCCGCCGGATCTGCCCCGGGGTGGCACCGATGCTGCGCAGCAGTGCGAGCTCGGCGGCGCGCTGCCGGACGTTCACGGTCAGGGTGGAGGCGACGGAGAAGAACACCAGCAGCGCTCCGTAGCCGCCGACCATGGTCCCGACGGTGCCGAGCGTCTCCGCGCCGGCGCCGACGGCGGCGGCGTCCGCCGTATCCCGCAGCGAACCGAAGGTCATGATGAGCGTGGCACCCAGGGAGGTGGCCAGCAGGGTGGCGAAGAAGCGTCCGGGACGTTTCCGGACGGAGCGTACGGCCAGTGCGAACATCGCTCACACCCCCAGCGGCGCGTCGTAGGCGGAGGCGACGGTACCGGCAGCATGGCCGTCGTCGCCCAGGTGGGCCAGCCGCTCGGCGACGGCGTCCACGGTGGGCCGCACCAGCTCACCGGCCAGCCGGCCGTCGGCGAGGAACCGCACCGAGTCGGCGTACGAGGCGGCCACGGGGTCGTGCGTCACCATCACCACCGTCCGGCCGTGGATGTGGGCGGTGTCCCGCAGCAGCGCCAGGACGTCCCGCGCGCTGCGGGAGTCCAGCGCGCCGGTCGGCTCGTCCGCGAAGATCACGGCGGGCTCGGTGACCAGCGCCCGGGCGATGGCGACCCGCTGACGCTGGCCGCCCGAGAGCTCGTCGGGCAGATGGGCCAGGCGGTCCCCGAGGCCGACCCGGCCGAGGATCTCCCGCGCCCGCCCCCGGTCCACGCGCCGTCCGGCGAGCTTCAGCGGCAGGACGGTGTTCTGCTCGACGGTGAGGGTGGGCAGCAGGTTGTACTGCTGGAAGACGAAGCCGATCCGGGTGCGGCGGAAGCGCGTCAGCTCGGCCTCGCCGCGGCCCGTCATCTCCGCGCCGTCCACCACGACCAGCCCGCGGTCCGGGCGGTCGAGCCCGGCCGCGCACTGCAGCAGGGTGGACTTCCCCGATCCGGAGGGGCCCATGACGGCGGTGAAGCTCCCGGCCCGCAGGCTCAGCGACACATCGTCCAGCGCCCGCACCCCGCCGCCGGCGCCGACGGCCCCGTAGGTCCGGGTGATCCCCACCAGCCGCAGTGCCTCGCCCGCCCCGGCACCCGTCCCGGCGGCGGACGCCCGCCCTCTGCCCTTGCGACTCCGGTTCCACATGGTCGTTCCTCCCGCTCACCGGCGCTCCCTGCGCCACACCGAAGACGCTACGGCCGGCGGCGGGCGGCCACACTGGGCGTACGCACCGGAGCGGGGGTGTCGCCAGGTACACCATTCCTCATCGGTGAGTGGGGACGAGTCCCGGACCCGTACCCGGTCACCGCGGGCGCCCCGGACGGTTGTGGACGTCCTGGCCGCCCGTGTACCCGCCGCGTCCGGCGGCACGGACCGTGTCCGTGGTCCGGCGACGCCACCCGCCCGTGCACACATGGTCACGGACCGACAGGTGGAGACCTCCGTTCCCGCCTCCGCCCCGGTGTGCGAGTCTTTGCCCGCTTGGACGCCGAACGGTCGGGGGGGGGTGGGCGCCATGGGACCGAGCTTCAGGGTCCACGCGGGGGCGACCCTCCTGCTGGGCGTCGTGCTGTTGGCGGCCTCGGCACTCACCCTGCTGCCGGGCCCCTCGGTGCTCGGGGACGGGAAGGCCGCCCTCGCCGCCCTCGCCGTGCCGCTGCTCCCGCTCCTCGCCGCCGCCGTCCTCCGCGGCGTGTACGCCGGGGTGGGCGCCGGGTACGACCGGCGGCTGCAGTGGCTCGCCCTGCGCTCCCTCCCGCACGCGGTGTGGGCGTTCCTGGCCGTGCTGGTGGCCGCGGGAGCCGCCCTGGCCTTCAGCAGCACGCTCGGCGGAGGCGGCCTGTCCCCCCGGGAGCCCGAGGGCGGGCGCTACTTCGCCACGGACCACGGCGACCGGCGGAAGCGGGTGGAGATCTCCCGGGAGGAGTACGAGGCGCTGCGGAAGTACGACCAGCGCACCATGTTCGCGATCCCGGCGCTGCTGTGCACCGGCGCCACGGTCGTGGTCCTGGTCGCCGGCCGGCTCCGGCAGCCCGCCCCGCCCGGCGGGGACACCGGAGGACCGGCGTGAACGACGACAGCCGCATGACCCTGCGCGTCTCCCGGGACGGCGGCCGTACCCGGGGCCGCCGGTGACCGTGGTACGCGGCGGCGACCGCGTACCGGCGCTGGACACCGTGGCGTACCCGCCGTCCCCTCACCTCCGCAGCAGTTCCTCCACCGACTCCGCCACCTCCGACGCCGCCGCGTCGAAGGGCTCGATGACCAGGTCCGCGCCCGCCGTGCGCAGCTGCTCGGCGGTGCGCGGGGTGTGGGCGGTGAGGGCGACGTACCCCCGGTAGCCGTGGTGCCGCAGCCCGTGCAGCAGGGCCCGGCTGGTGTCCGTCAGGGGGATGGTGCTGATCACGCAGCGGGCCCGGGCCAGCGGCAGGTTCTCCAGGAAGTGCACGTCCTCGGCGCTGCCGAAGACCGCCGTCACGCCCTCCCGCTGGTTCCGCTTCACCCGGTGCGGGTCGAAGTCCACCGCCAGGACCCGGTGCCCGGAGCCGCTGAGCCGGTCGGCCAGGGGGCCGCCGAAACGACCCAGCCCGTAGAGGATGACGTCGACCTCCGGTTCCTCCCGGCCGGCCCGCACCTGGTGGCCCGCGGTTCGGTCGAGCCGCGTCAGCCAGCGCTCCAGGCGCCGGTAGAGCTGGTGGGAGTAGAGGATCAGATAGGTGGAGCCGCCGATGGTGACCAGTCCGACGACGGTGATCAGGCTGACGGCCCCGGCGTCGATGTGCCCGAGGCCGTAGCCGAGGGCGGCGAGGATCAGGGAGAACTCCGAGATCTGGGCGACCGTGAGCCCGGCCAGGAAGCCCACCCGTACCGGATACCGCATGGCGGCCATGATCAGCACGACGATCAGCGGGTTCCCGACCAGCACGAACACCGAGAAGACCAGCGCGTCGACGAGCTGTGAGCCGGCCTCGTCGAACTCCAGCCGGGCGCCCAGTTCGAGGAAGAAGAACAGCAGCAGGAAGTCGCGCAGGCTGACCAGCCGGGCGCCCAGCGCGTCCCGGTAGGGGGTGCTCGCCAGGGAGACCCCGGCCAGGAAGGCCCCGACCTCCGAGCTGAAGCCCAGCCACTCGCTCAGCGCGGCGACCGCCACGGCGTAGGCCACGCCGAAGAGCACCAGCAGCTCCTGGGAACGGGCGATGTGGTGCAGCAGCGGCGGCAGGACGTAGCGCATCAGCAGGGCGATCCCGGCCAGCAGCCCCAGCCCCTTGCCGAGGACCAGCGCCACCTCCAGGGCCATGCCGCCGCCGGTGCCCCCGGCGCGCTGCCCGAACGCGGTCAGCGCGATCATCACCAGCACCACGACGATGTCCTGGACGATCAGGAAGCCCACCGCGATACGGCCGTGGAGCTGCTCCAGCTCGCGCTTGTCGGACAGCAGCTTCACGATGATGATCGTGGAGGAGAAGGTGAGCGCGACCGCGACGTAGAGCGCCGTCACGGCGTCCATGCCCAGCGCCAGCGCGATCAGGAAGCCGAACACCGAGGTGAACAGCACCTGGCCGAGTCCGGTGGCCAGTGCCACGGGGCCGGTGGTGCGCACCAGGTGCAGGTCGAGCCGGAGTCCCACCAGGAACAGCAGCACCGCGATGCCCAGCCGGGCGAGCAGTTCGACGGTGCCGTCGGCCGCCACCCAGCCGGTGCCCGTGGGGCCGGCCAGGATGCCCACCCCGATGAAGGCGACGATCAGCGGCTGCCGCAGCTGGACCGCGACCATCCCCAGCAGGGCGGAGACGCCGAGCACGGCGGCGACGAGGGTGAAGTCGTGCGGGTCCATGGCCTCGGCCTCCGTTCACTCCCGGCCGGTCCCGGCCCTCCTCCTGCCGGTGCCGCGGCGCTGCGGCACCGGCAGGAGGAGGGCCGGAGCCACGGCGGTCACCTCCCGGTTCCGGCCCCGGGGACGACCAGCACGTCACACGGCGCCCAGGCCATCACATGCCGGGCGACGCTGCCGAGGAGGGCGTGTCCCAGACCGGACTGCGTCCCGGTGCCGACCACCACCAGTTGGGCCTCTTCCGTCCCGGCCAGTTCCGCGACGGTGTCCTGCGGACGCCCCGGCACCACCAGGACCCGCACCGGCCGCGGGTCCAGCCCGTCCGCCAGCCGCTCGACCTCGGGGCGGACCTGTTCGGTGACGGCGTTCCGCAGCTGCCGCAGCCCCTCCTCGTCCACTCCCTGGTGGGCGAGGAGGCTCTCACCGGGTACGGGACAGGAGCGCGCCAGGAGGTGACCGGCGCCGGGGAACAGCACGGTGCCGAGCCGGGCCGCGGCACGGGAGGGCTCCGTCCCGTCCACGGCGAGCAGGACCGTGCGGTACGCGGTGGCGGGCGGTTCCCTGACGAGCAGCATCGGGATCCCGCTCGCCCGCACCAGGTTCCACGGGGTGCCGCCGACCGGGACGCCGGCCCGTCCGTCCGCTCCGCGGGCCCCCACGACCAGCAGGTCCGCGTCCGCCTCCGCCACCTCGTCCAGGATCACCGGGGCCGTGTGGCCGGAGCGCACCTCGGTGACGGCCGTCCCGCCGGGTGCCGCCCGGGTGTACCGCTGGAGGTGGGAGCGCAGCTCGGAGCCGGCGAACTCCAGCAGCTCCGGGGCCGTCTGCGGCGGCACGGCGTACACCACGTGCAGATCCGCGCCGCAGTCGGCGGCGAGGGAGGCCGCGCGTTCCACCGCCTTCCCCGCCTCCGCCGAGAGGTCGGTCGCCACCAGCACGCGTCGGGGCGGCACCGAGTACACGGGCATCACTCCCGATCGCGAGGCGGCACACACCAGATTAGCGGTTATGTCCTGGTTTTCCAGTGGCCGCACGCCCCCGGTGCGCTCCGGAGCGGAACCTCCCGCACCGCCCCGCCCGGAAGGTTTCACCCGACCGCCGTACGGACACCCGGGAACATCCTGGGGCTTACAGGTGGATTTCCTGCCGAAAATCCGCGTAACGGGCCCCGCGCCGAGGCAGCCGGCTGCCGAACAGCAGAAGCAAGGCAGAAGCAAGGCAGAACA
Source organism: Streptomyces rubellus (assembly GCF_036323805.1). Classification (NCBI taxonomy): domain Bacteria; kingdom Bacillati; phylum Actinomycetota; class Actinomycetes; order Kitasatosporales; family Streptomycetaceae; genus Streptomyces; species Streptomyces rubellus. The sequence continues at coordinate 269,000 of NZ_JAZDCX010000006.1, read as the reverse complement.
AGGAGGCACCCGTGAAGGCCGTCGTCTACAAGGAGCCGTACACCGTGGCCGTGGAGGAGGTCTCCGACCCCCGGATCGAGGACCCCACCGATGTGGTCATCAAGGTCACCACGTCCGCGATCTGCGGTTCCGACCTGCACATGTACGAGGGGCGCACCGGCGCGGAGTCGGGCATCGTGTTCGGCCACGAGAACATGGGGGTCGTGGTGGAGACCGGCCCCGGTGTCGCCTCGATACGCGAGGGCGACCGGGTCGTCCTGCCGTTCAACGTGGCCTGCGGCTTCTGCAGGAACTGCCTGGCCGGCAACACCGGTTTCTGCCTGACCGTCAACGAGGGCTTCGCGGGCGGCGCCTACGGCTATGTGTCGATGGGCCCCTACCGCGGCGGGCAGGCGGAGTACCTGCGGGTGCCGTTCGCCGACTTCAACTGCCTGAAGCTGCCCCCGGGCGACGAGCACGAGGACGACTTCGCCCTGCTCGCCGACATCTTCCCCACCGGCTACCACGCCACCGAGCTGGCCCAGGTCTCCCCCGGTGAGACGGTGTGCGTGTACGGTGCCGGGCCGGTGGGCCTCATGGCCGCCTACTCCGCGGTCCTGCGCGGCGCCTCCCGCGTCTTCGTCGTCGACCGCCAGCCGGACCGGCTGCGGCTGGCCGGACGGATCGGCGCCACCCCGATCGACTACAGCGAGGCCGACGCCGTCGAGCAGATCAAGGAGCAGACCGGCGGCGAGGGCACCGACAAGGGCATCGACGCCGTCGGCTACCAGGCCACGGTGGCCGAGGGCGAGGAGCAGCCCGCGATCGTGCTCAACAACCTGGTCGAGTCCGTGCGCCCCACCGGCATGCTCGGTGTGGTCGGGCTGTACGTCCCGGAGGACCCGGGCGGTCCCAGCGAGAGCGCGCAGAAGGGCGAGCTGCTGTTCCGGATCGGCAGGTTCTTCGAGAAGGGCCTGCGCATGGGCACCGGCCAGGCGAACGTCAAGGCGTACAACCGCCAGCTGCGCGACATGATCGTCTCCGGCCGGGCCAATCCCTCCTTCGTGGTCTCCCACCGTGTCCCGCTGGACGAGGCCCCGGACGCCTACCAGCGCTTCGACCGGCGGGAGGACGGCTGGACCAAGGTGCTGCTCAAGCCCTGGGAGAGCGACGGGCAGCGGAAGAAGGAGAAGGCGGCGGCGTAACGGGCCGGGCCCGACCGGGCCCCGCTCAGCCCTCCTGCCACACCTCGGCCACGGCCCGCGCGCACGCGGCGGCCTGGGCGCGTCCCGCCCGCGCGCAGGCCGCCCGGCGGGCCGGGTCGAGGGGGTTGCGGGCCAGCGCGCGGCGGACGGCGGCCCCCGGGGTGACCAGCGCGACCCGCGCCCCGGACACCCGCAGCCGGTCGGCCTGCCGGCCGGCGGTGGCGCCCGGCCCGAACGCCCGGGTCAGCGGGGCGAGCACCACGACCCGGTCGTACCCCCGGGCCAGATGGGCGTTGGCGGTGGACCACACACCGCCGTCGATCCACCGCCGCCCGCCCAGGGCGACCGGCGGCCACAGCCCCGCCAGGGCGCAGCTCGCGGTGACCGCCCGCGGCAGGTCGGCCCCGCCGCCGGAGCGGAAGACGCCCGGCTCGCCGGTTTCCGCGTCCACGGCGGTGACGTGCAGCCGCCCGTCGGGCCAGTCCCGTACCGGCAGCAGCGCGGCGACGGCCGCCACCGTCTCGGCCTCCGGCACGGTACGGGCGGCCAGCGCCATCCGCCCCAGCCGCCGTGCCACCGCCCGCGGGGTGCGCGGGCCGCCGAACTGGGCCCGCAGGAACCGCAGGGCCAGTCCGGGGGTGACGCGCGGCGCGAAGGCGGGCCCGTCCGGCCCGGGCTCCCCATCGACCAGCTCCTCCGGAAGCCGCCCGGCCACCAGCCCGGCACCGACCACCGCCCCCGCCGACGTGCCGATCACCACATCGGCACCGGCGAGGTCCACCCCGGCCTCCACCAGCCCGGCCAGCACCCCGACCTGCCACGCCCCGCCGGCGAACCCGCCGCTGCCCAGCACCAGTGCCCTGTCCGCCACTCCGGCCGACCTCCCTTCCCACCGGCCCTCTCACCGGTCCTTCCCACCGGTCCCGTCTGCCCCCGGCCGCGGCCGGCACGCACCGCGGACCGGCCCGTACGCATGTCGTACGCTCGCACGGCCGGGCGCCGCAGTGCCCGGAGCACGGGGTACGGGGTACGGGGTACGGGAGCACAGGGAGAGCACGATGGCCGCGACGCTGACGAACTGGGCGGGGAACGTCGAGTTCACCACCCGGACCCTGCACCGCCCGGCGTCGCCCGGCCGGCTCCGGGACCTGGTGGCGGACGCGGCCGCGGCGGGCGGCCGACTGAAGGTGCTGGGCTCGGGGCACTCCTTCAACCGGATCGCCGACACCACCGGCGCCCTGCTCGCCCTGGACGCGCTGCCCGGCGCCCGCACCGCCGAGGTGGACACCGCGAGCCGCACCGTCCGGGTCGGCGGCGCGACACGGTTCGGCGAGCTGTGCCCGGTGCTGCGGCGGCACGGGCTGGCCCTGCCGAACCTGCCGTCCACCCCGCACTTCACCCTGGCCGGGGCGTACGCCACCGGCACGCACGGCTCGGGTCACACCGGGGGCACGCTGGCGGCGGCCGTACGGTCCGTGGAGCTGCTCACGGCGGACGGGGAGACGGTCACCGTCACGCGCGGCACCGGCGGTCCGGGCGGCGCCGCCCCCGAGCCCTCCGACGAGTTCTTCGGGAGCGTGGTCTCGCTCGGCGCCCTGGGGGTGGTCACCGCCCTCACCGTGGAGGCGGTCGAGGCGTACGAGATCGAGCAGTACGTGTACGAGGGGCTGCCCTGGCCGGTGCTCACCGAGCACGCCGGACGGATACTGGGCGCCGCGTACAGTGTCAGCGTCTTCACCGACTGGTCGGGCCCGCCGCGCGTGTGGGTCAAGCACCGGGCCGGCGACCCGCGCCCCGACCTGGCCTGGACCGGCGCCCGGCCCGCGGACGGCCCCCGTCACCCGATCGAGGGGATGCCGGTGGAGAACGCCACCGAGCAGGGGGGCGTGCCCGGACCGTGGGACGAGCGGCTGCCGCACTTCCGCGCCGGTTTCGTGCCCAGTGTCGGTGACGAGCTGCAGTCGGAGTACTTCGTGCCCGCCGCCCGGGCCGCCGAGTCCGTCGCCGCGCTGCGGGAGCTCGGGGACCTGCTGGCACCCGTGCTGCAGGTGTCCGAGATACGCACCGTCGCCGCCGACCCCCACTGGCTCAGCCCCGCCCACGGCCGCGACAGCGTCGCCTTCCACTTCACCTGGATCCCCGACACCACCGCCGTCGGGCCCGTGCTGCTCCGGATCGAGGAGGCGCTGGCCCCGTTCGGCGTCCGTCCTCACTGGGGGAAGCTGTCCGGCACGGCACCACAGGCGCTGGCCGCCGCCTACGAGCACTGGACGGACTTCCGCACGCTGCTGGGCCGCCGGGACCCGGCGGGCGTCTTCCGCAACGCGCTGCTCGACCGGTGGTTCCCGCCGGAGCCGGACGGCACCGGCCGGGGCGGGGCGGAGCGGGCCGGAAACCCCTGACGCCCCGGGGACCTCCGGAAGCCCGGAAACCCAGAAACCCGGAAACCCGGAAGGCGGATCGGGAGGCGGGCCCGGAGAACAGTCCGGAGAACACCTCCGGGGGCATCCGGGTGTCCCGGCTCACAAGAACGGGCGGTTTGAACTCCCGGCACCAACAGGGCACTTCGGCCAAAGCGGTCGACTTGCGCGCCACGCATTCCCACGGCGCCGTTCGGTCGCTACCTTCCCTTGCACCGTGTCCGTAACCCGGACACGCAATCCCCCACGCCGAACAACTCTGTCCCCCCTGTACCGCACCGGAAGGATCCTCCCGTGCACGCACCTCCTCACAGAGGCAGAAAGCGCAGGGTCGTCGCGGCCGTCTCGGCCGCGGCCCTCACCGCCCCCCTGCTGATCGCCGCGTCCGCCGGCCCCGCGGCGGCCCGGCCCGCCCCGGCGGAACAGGGCGAGAAGCTGGCGCGGAAGCTGGTCAGGATGGCCGATGGCGACGGCGCCATGCGGCACCTGAAGGCGTTCCAGGCGATAGCGGACCACAACGACGGCAACCGCGCCGCCGGCACCGACGGTCACCTGTGGTCCGCGCGGTACGCGGGCACCCTGCTCAAGGCGGCCGGCTACAAGGTCACGTACCAGAACTTCGACTTCGTCTACCGCGAGACGCTCGCGGAGCGGCTGACCGTCCTCGGGCCCGACGAGCGCGAGGTGCCGGTCAAGCTGATGACGTACACCCCGAGCACCCCCGAGGGCGGCATCGAGGCGGCCCTGGCGGTGGTGCCGGTGGAGGCCGACGGCACCACCGGCTGCGAGCCGGAGGACTACGCGTCCGGCGACTACACCGGGAAGGTCGCGCTGATCCAGCGCGGCGGGTGCACCTTCGCCCAGAAGCAGGCCACCGCCGCCGACGCGGGCGCGGTCGGCGCGGTGATCTACAACAACGCCGAGGGCGAGCTCAACGGCACCCTCGGCGACGCCTCGGCCGGCCGCGTCCCCACCGGCGGCACCACCCAGGAGGAGGGCGAGGCGCTGGCCGCCGCGGCCGCCGCGGGCGAGGTGCGGGTCAACCTGGAGGTCCGTGAGTTCCAGGAGACCCGCAGCACGCCCAACGTCATCGCCGAGACCCGCGGCGGCGACCCGGACAACGTGGTGATGCTCGGCGCCCATCTGGACTCAGTCGCCGACGGCCCCGGCATCAACGACAACGCCTCCGGCTCGGCGGGCATCCTGGAGGTCGCCCTCCAGCTGGCCAAGGCCGAGAAGGGCAAGGGCAAGCACGGCAAGCACCGGGGCCACCCCAACAAGGTGCGCTTCGCGCTGTGGTCCGCCGAGGAGGTCGGCCTGCAGGGCGCCGAGCACTACGTGGCCAACCTGTCCGAGGCCGAGCGCGGGAAGATCGCCCTCTACCTCAACTTCGACATGATCGCCTCGCCGAACTACGGCCTGTTCGTCTACGACGGCGACGACTCCGACGGCGTCGGCGCCGGCCCCGGCCCCGAGGGCTCGGCCCAGCTGGAGCACGCGATCAACGACTTCCTGCGGTCGCGGGGCCACGAGCCGCGCGGCACCGACTTCAGCGGCCGGTCCGACTACGGCCCGTTCATCGAGGTCGGCATCCCCTCCGGCGGCACCTTCACCGGCGCCGAGGGCATCAAGAGCGAGGAGGAGGCCGCCCTGTGGGGCGGCGAGCCCGGGGTCGCGTACGACAAGTGCTACCACCAGGAGTGCGACGACCTGGGCAATGTGAACAGGAAGGCGCTGGACATCAACGTCGACGTGATCGCCGACGCGGTCGGCACCTACGCCTGGGACACGGACTCGCTGCGCGCCGAGGTGCCGTCGGAGCCCACCACGGGCACGGCGGGCAGCGGCGGCGGTCTGCACGACCACAGCCACGAGCTCACCAGCTGACCGGCTGACCGGCTGACCGGTACGGCCGTGCCGCCGGGTGCCCCCCGCGGGGCGGCCCGGCGGCACACCCGTACCGGCGGGTCGTATTCCGGTACGGCGGCGCCGGGCGCGGCGGAAGGCTGCGCCCGGCGCCGCCCTACCGGTAGGCTTTCCGTGTGATCTTCAAGCGAATCGGAAACGGGCGGCCGTACCCCGACCACGGCCGGGAGAGCACCCGTCAGTGGGCGGACGTCGCCCCACGCCCGGTGCGCCTGGACCAGCTCGTCACCACCAAGGGCCAGCTCGACCTGGAGACCCTGCTCGCCGAGGACTCCACGTTCTACGGCGATCTGTTCGCGCACGTCGTGAAGTGGAACGGCGACCTCTATCTGGAGGACGGTCTGCACCGGGCCGTACGGGCGGCCCTCCAGCAACGGCAGGTGCTCCACGCCCGCGTGCTCGAGCTCGACTGACGGCCACCGGCACGCCTCACCCGCACGCACCCGCCGGAACAGGCTTCCGGAACGTGCCCGGGTGCCCGCCGTTGCCCCTTTCGGGGCCGACCGCGCCGATAGCATTGATCATCTGGTAGGCATTGTGGCGTACCCGCACTACGCTGCGCCCATGAGCATGCTCACTCCCCCCGGCATGGGCGGCAGGTACCGCGTCACGGGTAACCGCTACCCGCGCATGCGCCGTCCGCGCAGGCGCGGCAGGATCGTCGTCGCCACCACCGCGGCCGTCACCGCCGTCGGGGTGCTCTCCTGGGGGACGGTCCAGCTCGTCGACGTCTTCACGGACGGCCGCCGCACGGTCCGCACCGCGGCGGCCGGGCAGGGCTGCGTGCCGGGCGGTACGGCGTCCCCGACCGCCGGAAGCACCGGAACGGCGGGGGCAGCCGGGACAGCCGGGACAGCCGGGACAGCCGGGAAGACACAGAACGCCAAGGGTGCCGAGGGGACCGCGCGGCCCGCGCCGACGCCCACCCGCACCGGCGCGCCGCCGAGGCCGGCGGCCGTCACCGTCAACGTCTACAACGCCACCACCCGTGCCGGCCTGGCCAAGAAGACCGCCGACGAGCTGCGCAAACGCGGCTTCAAGATCGGCGAGGTGGCCAACGCGCCCGCTTCCCTCGACAAGAAGGTCAAGGAGACCGGGCTGCTCATGGGCCCGCCGGAGGCGTACCGGAGCGGCGCGTTCGACGTCCTGCTCACCCAGCTCCCCGACGCCGTGGTCAGGCCGGTCGGCCGCGAGGGCGGCGAGGTCGACCTGGTCCTGGGCGACGCCTTCCGCGCCCTGGCGGCGGAGGCGGCCGCCCGGAAGGCCCTGACGGCCCTCGCCAGTCCGTCCCCCTCGCCCTCACCGTCCTGCTGACCGTACCGCCGGACCCCGGACCTCCCTGGAAAACCCTGGAACCCCGAGGCCCGGGGCCCCGCCGGTCCGGCCGCCGGCCTAACCCGCCGTCCCGTACATGCGGTCGCCCGCGTCCCCCAGGCCCGGGACGATGTAGCCGTGCTCGTTGAGCCGCTCGTCCACCGCGGCGGTCACCACCGTCACCGGCGTGCCCGCCAGCTCGCGCTCCATCAGCGCCACGCCCTCGGGAGCCGCCAGCAGGCAGATCGCCGTGACGTCGTCGGCACCGCGCCCGATCAGCTCCCGGATCGCCGCCACCAGCGTGCCGCCGGTGGCCAGCATCGGGTCCAGGACGTACGTCTGGCGCCCGGAGAGGTCCTCGGGCATCCGGGTGGCGTACGTGGACGCCTGGAGGGTCTCCTCGTCGCGGATCATGCCGAGGAAGCCGACCTCGGCGGTCGGCAGCAGCCGGGTCATACCGTCCAGCATGCCCAGTCCGGCCCGCAGGATCGGCACCACCAGCGGACGCGGGTGGGACAGCCGTACGCCCGTCGTCGCCGTCACCGGGGTGGTGAGGTCCACCGGCTCGGTGCGCACGTCCCGGGTCGCCTCGTAGGCGAGCAGGGTCACCAGCTCGTCGGCGAGCCGCCGGAAGGTCGGGGAGTCGGTGCGCCGGTCGCGCAGCGTGGTGAGTTTGTGCGCCACCAGCGGGTGGTCGACGACGTGAATCCGCATACCCACGACAGTAGCCCGGCCGCCGCCGGGCACCGATCCCGGCCCGTACTGGCGTACCCGCGTCTTTTCGGGGGACAGTGAACAGGTACGACCGGAGGTGTGGCCGTATGCACGAGCCGAAGGAACGACGCGAGGACATGCCCGGGGAACGCCGGGCCCTCATACGTCAGGAGCAGCACCAGGGACAGCGCCAGGAGCAGTTCCGGGGCGAGCGCCGCAGGCGCCCGGAGCCCCGGGAACGGCGCGGCGGCCCGGGAGAGGCCGCCGCACCCGACATTCCCGCGGACCTCGCGGGCACGGCGGCGTCCCGGGAGGCCCGGAGCGCCCGGGGCGCCGAGAGCGACGCGGAACGCCGCCGCCGCCGGGCCGTCTTCCTGCGCGAGCTGAACGAGGCGAAGGCACTGCGCGAGCGGGTCCAGCCACGGCGCGCCCGCGCCGCGCGGATGCGACAGGCGATGCGGATGCGGACATTTCGCTGGTAGTCCGCCGCAACACCCACCCGACCCACGGTCGAAGACCTCTCGCCGGGCGCCGGTTTCTGCCACGATTCCGAGTGGGCGGGGCGCGGTCCCGTCAGCACTCGGGCACCTGAAACCAGTGGGAGAGTCACGGTGTATTTCGCCGCACTGCTCGCGCGCACCGAAGACGGGTGGGAAGCGAGCGACACGGAACTCGACGAGGTCGAGACGCTTGCCGACCTCGCCGACCTGGCCCGGGAGGCCTCGGAGGACGACGAGCCGGTTCTGGTCTGCATCGAACAGGAGGGCGCCTGGTTCGGCGTCGTCCGGGTGGAGGGCGAGGAGGATCCCCGCGTCTTCGTCTCGGACGCCGCCGCGGCCACCCGCAGCTCCTACGGGGAGATCCTGCTCACCGACGAGCTTCTCGGCCGGGAGCCGGACGAGGAGGAGGACCTCGACCGCCTCGTGGACCTCGACGGCACGGAGGACGGCGAGCCGGAACCGGACGAGGACGGCCTGGCGGACGACGAGGACGGCACGCCCGCGACCGGGGCCGTTCCGGCGGGACCGGTGGGCGATGTCGACCTGCTGGCCGACTTCGGCGTGGACGCGAAGGCGCTGCTCTCGCTGACCTCGCAGGACGCGCTGAGCGAGATCGCCGACGCGCTCGGCTGCACGGAGACCCTGGAGGCCGTGCGGTAGCGACGGCCCGCCCGTCGGCCCCGCGGGCGGGTCCCGGGCGGGACACTGTCCCGCATGAGCGATCCGAGCCTTCCGCGTGATCCGAACGGTCCGAACGGCTCCCGCGACCCGGCCGATCCGGTGCGGGATCCGTGGCGGCCGGCGATGCGGCATGCCCTCGAGGAGGCCGCCCTGGCCCCCCGGACCGGCGACGTCCCCGTCGGCGCGGTCGTCCTGGCCCCGGACGGCACGGTCCTGGGCCGCGGCCGCAACGAGCGCGAGGCCACCGGCGACCCGACGGCGCACGCGGAGGTCGTCGCGATCCGGGCCGCGGCCCGCGCGGTCGGCGAGTGGCGGCTGTCGGGCTGCACGCTGGCGGTGACCCTGGAGCCGTGCACGATGTGCGCGGGCGCGATCGTGCTGGCCCGGCTGGAGCGGGTGGTCTACGGGGCGGTGGACGACAAGGCGGGCGCCGCCGGCTCCCTGTGGGACGTCGTGCGGGACCGCCGGCTCAACCACCGGCCCGAGGTGGTCTCCGGGGTGCTGGCCGCGGAGTGCGGAAGGCTGCTGACGGACTTCTTCCGCGGGCCGGGCCGGGAGTCCCCGTCCCGGCCCGGCACCCGCCCGGATACCGATTTCGGCACACGCCCGCCCGTGGGCTAAGCTCTCTCCCGGTAGCGTGTCCGAGCGGCCGAAGGAGCTCGCCTCGAAAGCGAGTGTGGGGGCAACTCCACCGTGGGTTCAAATCCCACCGCTACCGCTTGTGAAGTGCAGTGACGCCGAGGGCCGCACCCGAACGGGTGCGGCCCTCGGCGTTGCTCCGTCTCAGTTCCCGTCCCGGTTTCCGGCCCGGTCCCGTCCCGGCTCCCCTCTGGCCAGGTGCCGCCGGCACCGCGTCCTCCGGCGGCGCGGGCCGCCACCCCGGCCCCGCGGTGTCCCCGTGCTCCTGCCGCCGGAGGCGGCTCCGGCGGCAGGCGGCGGCCTCCCCGCGGATTCCTGCTCGGCCAGGACCGGCCCGGGGAGCGGTGCCGGGCCCCTCCGCGCACGCGGCCGCTCCGCCCCCGCGCAGCGCCGTCCACCCGCCGCGGACGTCCTCCGCGACTCCCTGGGACCGCCGCGCCCGCGCCGGATAGACTCTCGCGACCGCACGGGCGGGTCCCGTGCGGCCTTGTGCGAAGTGCTCGGTGACATACGGGGAGAGGCGGGGCTACGTGGACGTCAAGAAGGTCGCGCTGTACCTCCTCCTCGTCTTCGTCCTCTACTCGATCATCACCTCGCCCGAGCGTTCCGCCGAGCTCGTCGGGATCGGCTTCGAGGGCATATCCGGTGCCGCGAAGGGTGTCGGCTCCTTCATGACCGAACTGGTGAACTGAGCCGGATCGTCCGTGCGGAGCGCCCGCCCCGCTCCCGCCGCTCGACGTGGCCCGCCGCGGCGCCCGCCCCCCGTCCGGGCGCTCCCGCCGGGATCCGCCGTGCGCCTGCCCGTAACAACACGTGGCCATACGATGCTTGCGCATGGCGCATATAACTTGTGATGCTATGACCGCTTTGCCGGACCTGTCGCGACCATGAAGGGGTTGGACGAACGGTGGCGGCCACGCGGACCCTTCCCCAGCCCTCTACCGGGGACGAGACCCCCGCCGGGGGGACCCCCAACCGCCGCAGCGCGGAGACCCGGGCCCTGACCCATGCCCTCTTCCAGCGGCTCTCCGGCCTGGAGCGCGGCACCGCCGAGCACGAACGGGTGCGCGGCGCCCTGATCGAGGCCAACATCCCGCTCGTCCGCTATGTCGCCGCCCGCTTCCGCAGCCGCAACGAGCCGATGGAGGACGTCGTCCAGGTCGGCACCATCGGCCTGATCAACGCGATCGACCGCTTCGACCCCGGCCGCGGCGTGCAGTTCCCCACCTTCGCGATGCCCACGATCATCGGCGAGATCCGGCGCTACTTCCGCGACAACGTCCGCACCGTGCACGTACCGCGGCGGCTGCACGAGCTGTGGGTGCAGGTCAGCGGCGCCACCGAGGACCTGACCGTGCTGCACGGCCGCTCGCCCACCACCGCCGAGATCGCCGAGCGGCTGCGGATCGGCGAGGAGGAGGTCCTGGCCTGTCTGGAGGCCGGCCGCGCCTACCGGGCCACCTCCCTGGAGGCCGCCCAGGAGCGGGACGACGGCATGCCCGGGCTCATCGACCGGCTCGGCTACGAGGACCCGGCGCTGGACGGCGTCGAGCACCGCGACCTGGTGCGGCACCTGCTGGTCCAGCTCCCCGAGCGCGAGCAGCACATCCTGCTGCTGCGCTACTACCGCAATCTGACGCAGTCCCAGATCAGCGCGGAGCTGGGAGTCTCCCAGATGCACGTGTCCCGGCTGCTGTCGCGGAGCTTCGCCCGGCTGCGGGCCGCGAACCCCGTCGACGCGTGACCCCCGCCCCGCGGATGACACTCGTTCAGGCGGAATCACCGTCAACTGTGCAGTTTTATCGACATGAACCTACGTCGTGTTGCTGACTTGTGACATTCTGCTGGAACTGCGTTTGCCGCGGCGGCGCCGCCGGTATTGACCGGTAGGTGCTTCCCTCACGCCGAGGGTGCCGCCGCGATCCGTCCGCGACCCAAGGGGGTGGCATGTCCGTAGAACTGGGCAGCGCGAAGGTGCTCGCCGAGCAGCCGACCGACACAGCCGACGACGCTCCGTACGTTCCCGCAGACTGCGACGCCATCGACACCCGGACTCTGTCCCGCTCCCTGTTCCAGCGGCTCGCCACGCTCGACGCGGACAGCCCGGAGCGGGCCTACGTCCGCGACACCCTCATCGAACTGAACCTCCCGCTGGTGCGCTACGCGGCGGCCCGCTTCCGCAGCCGCAACGAGCCCATGGAGGACATCGTCCAGGTCGGCACCATCGGCCTGATCAAGGCCATCGACCGCTTCGACTGCGAGCGCGGCGTGGAGTTCCCCACGTTCGCGATGCCCACGGTCGTCGGCGAGATCAAGCGCTTCTTCCGCGACACCTCCTGGTCGGTGCGCGTCCCGAGACGTCTGCAGGAGCTGCGGCTGGCGCTCACCAAGACCAGCGACGAGCTGTCGCAGAAGCTCGACCGCTCCCCGACGGTCGCCGAGCTGGCGGGCGCGCTGGGCGTGTCCGAGGAGGACGTGGTGGACGGGCTGGCCGTGGGCAACGCCTACACCGCCAGTTCCCTGGACTCCCCCGCCCCGGAGGAGGAGGGCGGCGAGGGCTCCCTCGCGGACCGGCTCGGCTACGAGGACAGCGCGCTGGAGGGAGTGGAGTACCGCGAGTCGCTCAAGCCGCTGCTCGCCAAGCTCCCGCCGCGCGAGCGGCAGATCATCATGCTCCGGTTCTTCGGGAACATGACCCAGTCGCAGATCGGCGAGCAGGTCGGCATCTCACAGATGCACGTCTCCCGGCTGCTGACCCGTACGCTCGCGCAGCTGCGGGAGGGCCTGATCGCGGAGGAGTGAGCACGGCGCGGCGCCCGCCGGGCACCGCGGGAGGACGGTTCCGGAGACAGCCGCCGGGCGGTACACCGCCGCGGCGGCTGTCCCGTGTCCGGATGCCGTGATCGCGGACGTCGTGGTCGTGGGTGTCGTGGCCGACTTGGGTGCTGTGGCCTGTGTGGGCGCCCGTACGCGCCGGCCGGATCAGGAGAGGGCGAACCAGACGACCCCGGCGATCACCAGGACGGCCACCACGATCCCGGCGATCAGACCGACCCGGGGACCGGAGGAAGGAGTCGCCGCGGGCGGACGCGGCCCGCCCTCGTCGACGAAGGCGCGGAACATCTGGGTGCTGCCGGCGGGGTCGTGGCCGCCCTGCGGTGCTTGGGGGTTGTGAGCCATGACCAGGACCCTAGCGAACACCCGGGGAACAGGTCATCCCCCTCTCCCAGCCGGGCACTCCCGTTCGCACCCGCTCCGTCCCCGGCGGGTCGCCCGCCGGGGCTTGGGGAACTTTTTGCCCTCGGCCGTCCGATTTCTTTTGCTTGGGGCAAGCAACGAACATAAGCTTGCTCAAAGCAACAATCTTTCGGGCCCGAGGGAGACACCGGATGACCGCACCCGATCCGCACGCCGCTCCGTACGAGGAACTGGCCCGGCAGATCGGCCTCACCGGAGCCGTCCGGCGCGAGCTGGCCCGCTCCCTGCCGGACGAGTGCCCGCCCGCGTCCGCCGCCGTACTGACACTGCTGAGCAGGCACGGCGAGATGCGGATGAGCAGGCTCACCGATCTGCTCGGCATCGACATGTCCGTCACCAGCCGCCAGGTCGCGTACGCCGTCGACCGGGGCTGGATCGACCGGCGGCCCGACCCCCTCGACGGCCGGGTCCGGCTGCTGCGGCTGACCGAGGACGGCCTGCTGCTGCTGCGCGAGACGCACCGGCGGGCCACCGACGTGCTCGCCGAGGTGCTCGCCGACTGGCCCGAGGAGGATGTCGGCCGCCTCACCGAACTACTGGCCCGGCTGCACGAGAGCTTCGGCGACTGCGGCAGGCGCGGCGCCCGGGGAGCGCACCGCACCGCGTCCCTCCCCGAGGTCCACTCCGAGGCCCGCGTCCCCGGGTCCCGCCCCTGAGACCCGCCCCGCCGGGCCCGCCCCCACACGTACGGCCCGGGGACGCCACGACGTTCCCGGGCCGGGAAGAGAACAGGAACCAAGGAGCGCATGGCCACGTCCACACCCCCGAAGGAGGAGCCGGGAAGCCCCGGCCCCACCGAGCGTGACACCGAAGCGGTGCCCATGACGCACCGCCAGATCATGGAGGCGCTGTCCGGGCTGCTGCTCGGCATGTTCGTCTCGATCCTGTCCTCGACGGTCGTCTCCAACGCCCTGCCCCGGATCATCGCCGACCTGGGCGGCGGGCAGAGCGCGTACACCTGGGTGGTGACGGCGACCCTGCTGACCATGACCGCCTCCACCCCTCTGTGGGGCAAGCTCGCCGACCTCTTCAGCAAGAAGCTGCTGGTGCAGCTCGCCCTGGTCATCTTCGTCCTGGCCTCCGCGGGCGCGGGCCTGGCCCAGGACGCCGGCACCCTGATCGCCTTCCGGGCGGTGCAGGGACTGGGCGCGGGCGGACTGGCGGCGCTGTCCCAGATCATCATCGCCGCGATGATCCCCCCGCGGGAGCGCGGCCGGTACAGCGGCTACCTCGGCGCGACCTTCGCCGTCGGCACGGTCGGCGGTCCGCTCCTGGGCGGCGTGATCACCGACACGTCCTGGCTCGGCTGGCGCTGGTGCTTCTACGTGGGCGTGCCCTTCGCCGTCCTCGCGCTGCTCGTGCTGCAGCGGACGCTGCACCTGCCGGTGATCCGCCGCCAGGGCGTGAAGGTCGACTGGCTCGGCGCCTTCCTCATCACCGCCGCGGTCTCGCTGCTGCTGATCTGGGTGACGCTCGCGGGCGACACCTACGACTGGCTGTCCTGGCAGACGTACACGATGGTCGGCACCTCCGTCGCCCTCGGCTTCGCCTTCGTCGCCACCGAGACGCGCGCCGCCGAGCCGATCGTCCCGCTGCGGCTGTTCCGCAACCGCACGATCACGCTCACCGCGCTGGCCTCGCTCTTCGTCGGCATCGCGATGTTCGGCGCGACCGTCTTCCTCAGCCAGTACTTCCAGCTCGCCCGCGGCGAGTCGCCGACCATGTCCGGCGTGCTGACGATCCCGATGATCGCCGGCCTGTTCCTCTCCACCACCGTCTCCGGGCAGATCATCACCCGCACCGGCCGCTGGAAGGTCTGGCTGGTCACCGGCGGTGTCCTGCTGACGGCCGGGCTGGGACTGCTGGGCACGATGCGGTACGACACCCCGTACTGGCAGCTGGCCGTCCACATGGCGCTGCTGGGCATCGGCGTCGGCATGATGATGCAGAACCTCGTGCTGGCCACCCAGAACCAGGTCGCCCTGAGCGATCTGGGCGCGGCCAGCTCCGTGCTCGCCTTCTTCCGCTCGCTGGGCGGCGCGGTCGGCGTCTCGGTGCTGGGCGCGGTGCTCGCCCACCGCATCACCGACTATGTGAACGAGGGCATGGCCAGGCTGGGCGGCTCCCCCTCCGGTGAGGCGACCGGCGGCAACGGCAGCGCCATCCCGGACCTGGCCACCCTTCCGGGACCGGTCCGCTCGGTCGTCGAGAGCGCGTACGGCCACGGTGTCGCCGACATCTACCTCTACGCCGCGCCGATCGCCCTGGTCGCCCTGGTGCTGGTGGCCCTGGTCAAGGAGGTCCCACTGCGGACCCAGCTCGACACCCCGCAGGATCCCGCGGAGAACGCCGCGGAGGGCACGGCGGGGAACTCCACGGCGAGCGCCCGGATCTGACCCGGCCCCTTCCCCTCCTGCCCCTCCTCTTCTGCCCTTTCCCTCCCCGAAGGCCTCCGGTCGCATCTCCGCACCGGGGGCCTTCGGGGCTGTCAGGCCCGGGGACACCGCGGGAGGACCCGCCCGGTGACCGCCGCCACGCGATGTTTCACGGGAAACATCGCGGTACGACAAAACACTTGTCCAGAGCACCGTTTTCCGTCCGGCGGACCACTTCCGTCTCCCCGGACGGTCCCCGCCGCACCCGCCCTCAGGAGCTTCACGCCCGGCCGCGGCCCCCGGCCCGGGCGCCCGGGCGGCCGCGTGTCCGATCGGCGGTGTGCATGCCGACCGGACCGGGTACCCGCTCAACCCGGGTGCATGTCGGCGCCTTTCCGCCACCGGCCGGCCGCGTACGGCACCACCCGCGAACGTTCCGCTTCATCACGGTCAGTACAGGTTGATAGGGTTTCACGACTCTTCCGCCGATTCCACCCGACTACCGCCGGGGGGCCAATCAGCGCCAACCTCCTCCACGGCCCCTTGCCCCACCGGTCCGCGCCGCCCCTATGGTGCTCGGGTGGCCAGTGGCTCCGGCCGCCCGCCGGAGCGCGATCGGTCACCCGACCGGAAGACACCGTCGTCACGGGGGAAGAGAAGTGAGAATTCCACCAGACGGAAGGCCCGAGCACGGCAGAACAGGGCAGCACTGCTGCGGACTGCTCGACGTACCGCACTGGGTGCGCGAGGCGGACCTCTCCCTTCTGACCACGCGCGAACGCGAAGTCCTCGTCGCGCTGGGCGACTGCCTGCCCAGCACCGCCATAGCCGACAGCTGCTGCATAACGGAACGAACGGTCAAGAAGCACATCGCCGGCATCTTCCTCAAGCTGGAGATCTCCTCGCGAGCGGAAGCGGCCGTCATAGCGACCTGCCGGAAGCATGAACTGTGGACAAAAGGTGGTCTCGCGGACACTGGTTACCTTGGCAGGGACATGACACCTTCGGGTGAGTGAAACCACCCCGAAAGGAGAAGAACATGTCCGTATCCACCCTGGCGCCGGAGACCGCCGCGCACACGCACCGGATCACCTCACGCGCCGTCGAGGCGGCCAGGACGAGGATCGACCGGGGACTGGTCCGCTACGACGGCTGGTTCCTGGTGCTCATCGCGGTCATCCTCGCCCTGGGCGCCACCCTGCTCGCGGGCATGGCCGTCTGGTGCGTGGTCAACCAGGGCAAGACCTTCACCGGCAGCTGGGAGTACCGGGACTTCGGTCTGCGGGTCTACTTCGAGTGCAGGTAGCGCACGCCACCGGATGACCGGCTGACGTTCCGGTACGGTGCCCGGCCGGCCCGGTCCCGACGGACATCCCGGGCCGGCCGGGCACCCCCCGCACGACGGACTCGGCGAAGGAACAAGGTGACCGTGACCCTTCTGGACATCAGGAACGTCAGCTACTCCTACGACGGCGTCGTCAACGTCCTCGCGGACGTGTCCCTCTCGGTCGAGGAGGGGACGATCGTCGGTCTCGTCGGCCCCAACGGCTCCGGCAAGTCCACACTGATCAAGAACATCTTCGACCTGGTGCGCCTCCAGTCCGGTTCCCTCCGCGTCGGCGGCCACGAGCACGCCTCCCCCGAGGCGAAGGCCCAGGGCATGTACCTGTCCAGCAACGACTACCTGCCGGAGTTCCTCACCGCCCGCGAGTACCTCTCCCTGCTGGGGGACCTGTTCCGGACCGAAACGGACCACTCCGCGGCCCTCGAGCTGTTCCGCAGGTTCTCGATGGAGGGGCGGTACGACCACCTCATCGAGGACTACTCGCACGGCATGCGCAAGAAGACCCAGCTCGTCTCCGCACTCGTCATGCGCCGCCCCCTGACCGTGATCGACGAGACCCTCAACGGCATCGACCTCGAAGCGCTCCACCTCAGCGAGCGGGAGTTCCGGCGCCTCCGCGACGAAGGCAGGTCCATCCTGCTGTGCACGCACGACTTCACCGTCCTGGAACGGCTGGCCGACCGCGTCGTCTTCCTCGACCTGGGCCATGTGGTGTCCGACGAGCCCACGCACGAGCTGATCGCCGAGCACGGCTCGGTGGCCACCATGGTGTTCGACCACCTCGGATCGGACGAGCGATGACCCTACGGCTGCGCCACTCCGCCGTCCTGGCCCGGATGCTCCTCGTCTTCTTCCGACGCCGGGTGCTGCGGGTGGGAGTCCTGCGCTCCGCCCCGGTACGGGTGTTCGTGGTGTCTGCTGCCGTCCTGCTGCTGGGCGCCATGTGCGCCTCCGCCTACTTCTTCCTCAGGCCGCTGGCCGGCGACACGGCCGTCTGGCGTCTGCTGTTCGACACCTCGACGGTCTCCCTCGTCCTGTGGGTGCAGATCGCGTTCCTGATGGTGAAGGTGCTCTTCATCAACGCGGAGGGAATGCTCCTGCTGAGCCACCAGCTGCCGGTCACCAACCGGGAACGCTCGACGGCCTTCCTGCTGTACGAGGCGGTGATGACGGGCATCGTGGCCTGCGCGGGCCTGATCGCCCTCGTGGTCAGCGCGGTGCTCCTGCTCGGACCGGGCGCCGTCCCGTACGTCACGGCCTCCGTCGTCCTGCCCGCCGTCCTGACCTACCTCGCCCTGAGCGTCCTCTACCAGTCGCTGACCCGGCTGTGGAACCTGGCAGGGCTCGGGCGGATCTCCGGCATCCTGTCCGTCCTGGTCCTGTTCGCGCTGCTGGCGCTCTACTCCACCCGGATGAAACCGATGATCCAGGACATCAGCCAGGCGTACCTGGACGAGCGGACCCACCACGTGTGGGTCACCTCGGTGTCCTGGGCGTGGCAGCGGTACGGGGCCGTCGCGGCCCTCGCCGCCGCGCTGCTCGCCGCGGCGGCACTCACGGCCCTCACGCTCGCCCTCGCCCCGAACCAGCACATCCGGCAGTCCCGCTACCTGAACATCCGGGCGGGCGGACGGCTGCGCGGTGTGCTGGGCCCGTACGACTGGTGCCTGCTGCGCGGTTCACAGACCGTGGCGGGTGCGGTGATGGCCGTCGCCCTGTTCGGCTGGCTGCTGCTGCGCCCCACGCCGAACCCGATGTGGAGCCTCACCCTCCTGTCCGTGGGCGGCCTGTACCAGTTCACCGCCACCCAGCCGCTGCGGACGCTGCCCGGGGCCTCGGTCTCCGCCTGGCGGGTCTACGGGCGCCTGCTCCGGGCGCAGCTCGTCCTGCTCGCCGTGTTCGCCGTACCCGGGCTCGGAATCGTCTTCTCCGTCGACCCGCGGCTCTTCTTCCAGAGCGGGCCGGCCCTCCTGGGCTGCCTCGGCGGGGCCGTCATGACCACGTGCATCGGCATCGTGTTCCCGGCGGAGAAGGACAACCCGTTCTCCGTGTTCCTGGGGCTCTCCGTGGTCGCCGTCGTGCTCGCCCTGTCGGCGATCGGGCTGGGAATGCTCAGGCTTCCGCCCTGGGTGATGGCGGTGTGCCTGGCCGGAGCGTCCGCCCTGTTCGTCCTGTACGCGGTGCAGGGAATCCAGACAAGCGAGTCGAGGAGAAGGAATGAGAAAGGCACTACCGGTCGTGAGGTCCGTCGTCGGGGCCGCCGTGCTGACCCTGGCGGTCGCCGTGGTGACACTGCTGTACCTCATGTTCTCAACGGACGATGACAAGGCCGTCCGCCGGGAGGCCCTGTTCGGCTCGCTGTTCTTCGAGACGGAGGAGAAGGGCGACGGGGCGCTCGGCGTCACCATGGGCGTGGCGAACCCGACGGCGCTGATCATCCTGTTCCTCGTGTTCGCCGCCGTCCTGACCATGGTCCAGTTCACCTACCGGGGGTTGAGGCAGCGCCGTGAGCAGCTCATCGAGGAGATGTCCCGCAACTGACCCGGGGAGCCGCGGCCGGGACGGCCTCCGGATCCGCACGGTCGTCGCGGCGGTGGCCGCCCAGGTCTGGCCCCTGCTGGTGTTCCTGGGCCTGCTCCTGGCGGCGGCCCTGGCCTGGTTCGCACGGTCGGGCGACCGGGTGCCGGCCGAGATGGCGTGGGGGGTCTTCGAAGCGGCGGTCCTGGGGCTGGTGGCCTCGTTCGCCCTGCACGAGTCGGCACACGTGGTCGCCCTCAGACGCGTCCGCACGGTGACCCGTATCGCGCTCGAGCGCACGGCGTGGCGTACGTCGGTGGTCCCCGAGGGCACCATGACGGCACGCCAGACGGCAGGGGTGGCCCTCGCCGGGCCCCTCTCCTGCGTCGCGGTCGGCGCCCTCCTCTGGCTCCCGGACCTGGACCGGTCCCTGGCCTGGTGGTACCTCGCGCATGCCGCGTTCCTGCTGCCCTTCTTCGGCGACGGCCGGGCCCTCCGCCACGGCCTCCGCACGGCACGGGGCCGGCGGCCGGCCGGTGAGGCCCGGGGGTGAGCGCCTCCCCGGAGCGGCCTCGGCCGAGCCCGGCCCCGCCCCGCCGGCGATGAGTTCCGGCACCGGCCGGAGTCCTCCCGTCAGAGGTTCGTCCGAGGAGACGGTGCCGCGCGACGGTGCGGTGCCGCCGAGACAGCAGGGAGCCGAACCATGTCCGATGACGAAGCACAGATCCGCGCCTTGGTCGAGCGATGGGCCGCGGCGGTACACCGGGGCGACATGGCGGCGGTACTGGCGGACCACGCCGACGACATCGTGATGTTCGACGTACCGCCGCCGTACCGGGGCGTCCGCGGAATCGACGCCTACCGCGAGAGCTGGCCGCCCTTCTTCGCCTGGCAGGCCCAGGGTGCCCTCTTCGAGATCGACTCCCTCGACGTCACCGCCGGCGGTGACGTCGCCTTCGCCCACGCCCTGCTGCGCTGCGGAACCCCGCAGGACCTGGCCGGACGGCCGGAGAACCGCCTGCGGCTCACCCTCGGGCTGCGCAAGGAGGGGGGCCGCTGGACCGTGGCGCACGAACACCACTCGTTCCCGGACACCTCCGCCGAGGAGGCCGCCGCCTCCGACGTTCGGCCGGCATGAGCAGGCTGCTGAAGCACATGGACGAGAGGCCCGGCCGATCTCCCGGCCGGGCCTCTCGTCTGCTGCGCGCTCGGCAGGATTCGAACCTGCAACCTTCTGATCCGTAGCTCTGGGCGCCGCCCTGCGGCGGGGCCTCGCCCCTTACGGGACCTGGTGTCCGTGGTCGTCCCCGGCTGCCGTCGTGTGCGGTCGTTGCCGTCACGGTTGCCGTCAGGCTGCGGGCCTCACGCGGCCCGGCCGAGCAGATCCCGAACCTCGGGAACGTCCCGGTACTCCGACAGCCGTGCCAGCACCACCCGCGACCGCTCGGCGGTCCGCTCGCTGGCCACGTCCGCCGAGAGGGTCAAGACGCGCTCGGCCGTCGCGGCGGCCTCCTCCGGCTCGTTGGCATCGGCGAGCGCGACGGCGAGCCACGAGAGGTAGAGGGCAAGCTCCCGAGCATGGGTAGCGTCGTACCGCGTCAGGACCTCCCGCAGCAACGGAACGGCCCTGAGCGGGCGGTGCAGCTCGGTATAGACGCGGGCCTCCATGACCTCCAGCTCACCCCGGTCGACCCAGTACAGGTAGCCGGGTTCGTCCTCCCCGCCGTGCTCGGTCAGGGTCTCCCCGGCCTCGCCGAGTGCCCGCACGGCCTCCTGCGGCTCGCCTGCCTTGGTGTGCGCCCACGCCACACGATCGAGGTACAGCGCCCGTGCCCGCGGCGGGGCGTCCTCCCCGGCCTCCTCCAGCGCCGTACGGGCCATGACCAGCCCGCCACGCACGTCCCCGGTGTTGGTCCGCTGGTAGGCGAGCGAACCGAGCAGGTTCCCCACCAGCGTCCGGTCCCCGGCCTGGTGGGCAGCGCTGATCCCCAGCCGGTAGATCTTCTCGGCCTGCTCATGCTCCCCGGCGTCGCTGGCGATCCAGCCGGCGATCTGCGCCAGTTCCCCTATGGCGACCAGCAGCGTCCGGCCGGTCTCCTCACTGTGACTGCTCTCCCGGTAGAGCCGCACGGCGGACCGCAGCTCGCGCAACGCGGGCTTGAGCAGGTCGCCCCCGGCGATCACGTCGTCGGCCAGCCTGAGCCCGTGCACGCGCCGCTGCACGTCCTCGACCGTCCCGGCGCCGATCCGTCGGCCGTGGCGGACCTGGAGGGGCGCGAGCGGGTCCCCCTCGGGCAGGAAGTCGGCGACGCTGGCGGGCGCGGCCTCGTCGGCCTTGGTGGCCGCAGCGCGCTCCAATTCGGTCACGGGCACCTCCAGTGCAGCAGCGAGGAACGGCAGCCAGACACACGGCGTCCGGAGCCCCTTCTCGTACCGGTAGATCTCCTGGCGTCCCAACCCGCCGGAACCGACCCCGGCGGCCCGGCACACCTCACGGGCGAGCCTGGCCTGGCTCCACCCCTTGCCCTCGCGCAACCGCCGGATCATCTGAGCCGTTGTCTCCCCGCGCATGCCTCCATGCTGGCCTACAAGTTGGCCTACGCGGGGCCTCTGTGCCGATATCCGCCCGAACGAGACGCTGCCAGCATGGCTACCGACAGCAACAACAGCAGCGCTACCCGCGACCTTCCCGAGATCGGCACGCTGGTGGTCGACACCGGGAGGGACCGCATCGGCGTGGTCATGGACCACATGGACGACCTCGTCCAGCTCCGCCCGCCGGGCGGCGGCCGTGAGTGGGACTGCCGCCCCTCCCGTATCCGCCCCGCCACCCGCGCCGAGACCCTGAGCGCCCGCGTCTCAGCCGCGAACGCAGACAGCAGACTCCCGCACTGACCACTGCGCTCCTGACGGGTCAATCATGTGACAACGCCTGGAGCATCACAAGCATCTCTGGCAGAACCTAAGCACCACAGAGCCCTCACGTCACTCATCATGAAAATCTGTCGCACCTATGCAAAGGATTGCGCCACACTTCATGCATGACTATTGACTCAGCCTTGGACGATCTCCTCCGGCCCTGCCGGGCTGCCCTACGCGACTTCTCTACACACCTGGATGACCAGCGGGGCCTGGCCCGTTCAGACGTAAATGCCACCCGTTTCCCCGTCGAGCGGAAATCTCTCCCTGTTCCGGGGTCCGTGCAACTGGTGATGAGCCTGGCCCTTGGAGCCCACAATCTGGGAATGGCCGAAAAGCTGGCGTGGGAGTATCCTTTCAAATTCCGCAACCGCCCATGCTCAATCACCCTACAAAAGTTCGGAATCCGCCTATATCTTGCCCCCCAAGAGGGAGATGAGGAAGATTCCCTGAAAGAGATCGCCAGGGAGATAATCGGAAAAATCTCATCCGCAAGCCGCTGCATCGAGAAAAAAATCCTCTCCGAAGTGGCTAAATCTGAAGTACACCTGGGGCGCGTCACCATTTACAATCAAGTCGGCCAGCTTAGGGCGATGTATGGATTCTTTCGCCGCCTAGCCGAACGGGCATACGCTGGCAAGGGGCTGCTTATTGATGATCTCAAGAAGTCTGACGTATCGGGCGCAACACCTGAAGCGGAGAAAATCGCACACAGCCTGAAAATGGCGTTCGGGGAACCCATAGCCCGGGATCGCGAGGGTTTCTACGCAACCATCGCTATGATCAATGCCTACTTCAGCCTGTTTGAACACCTGCTTGTCCTATCACTGCCAGCCACAGACTTCGACCCTTCACAAGAGCCCATCACAGAATTCATAGCAAGCAAGATATTCGAAAAGTACGATCGAGTATTCGATGCAAAAGGCGACGCTCAAGCCAAGGAATTCCGGGTTCGCCTCCGCGAAATGGCCGAAGTGTGGAGAAATCCATATGGCCATGGAGCATTCGATAAGCGTCACGGGACGCTGCATTTTCAAATTCCCGGGCTTGGCCCGTTTCCGGCTATCTTGTCAGACATTCGTTCGCATCCGACGTTTGAGTTCTCGCCGGATCGCGAAAGTGCCTTCGACCTAGCTTGCTCTCTATTTGATGAGCTGGATGCATGGCTACGCGACGGCCCCATACGGCACGGAGTTAGGTGGGCAGAAGCAGGTCTGAACGTCTCCTACGATTCTGAAACTCTTAATCTTTTCCGCTCTGCCTCTAATGCGGGAGACGAGGAGTTCGAGCGCTTCTTGACTTCGGCATCCTACCTCGAAGAGAAAGCAGCTAACATGGAATGGTAGGAAATCGTGAGGTTGCAGCTCCGAGGTCGGCGGAGCGACTTTGGGCGGGAGCTGCCTTGGGGCGAGAGATCGGAGGCCCTTACGCTGGCCCGCGAATCGGGCTGGCTCCTCGCCTGCCCGCAAGTGCCCGATCTGGGCCCCCGATCTTCGAGACTCGCCCCAAGGTGGCTGCCTAAAGTCGTCGGAGCCGACCGGGCCCAGCCACCGACCAGCTCTGACAGCAACCCCGGTGCTCGCTGCTGGCGCGGGGCCGGCGGACCGGGCCGGAGCGGGGCGGAGACAGGAGCGGCGGCCCGGGGGAGCCGGGCCGCGCGCGGCGAGCGGCAGCGAGCCGCCTTGATTCTGTAGAGAAAATTTGCGGAACCTACAGGCGCAGGACTGCGGCGGCGTCTCCGCCCGTGTGGTGTGTCGCTGCCAGCCATTCGGGAGCGCTGGCGACTTCGAAGCGGTCCGCGGGGGCCGTGATCGTCGTGACCTCCAGTGGGCGGCCCTGGTCGTCGGCCATGGTCCTGCGGACTTCGAGTACGGCCGTGCCGGTCGCCACTGCCAGATCCGTCGCCTCGTCGCCCACGGGCATGCGCGCCGTGACGCTGCTGACGAACCGGACCGGGCCGTGCCGCTCGGTCAGCCGGTCGTACATCTTCCATTCCGGGCTGGTCGAACCTTCCGGCTCGTCCTGCGGGTCGTAGTCGTCGGGGAGGTCGTCCGGCTCTTCCTGGTTGCTGCTGGAGGAGTTGTACGGGTACTCCGGGTCGTCCGGGTCCCAGTCGTACAGGTCGGCGGGCTCCTCGGGCTTCGGTTCCGGCAGCAGGCCGACCAGGTGCGCGGGCGTGATCGACGTGACGGCGATCGTCTGGTGCAGGGTGCGGTGCCGCCAGTACTCGTAGCGGTAGACGACCCTCGTCCCCGTGCGGACTCCCAGCGCTTCGGCCTCGTGGCGTCCGGCGGACGTGATCACCGCGTCCCGTGCGTCGACTCCCGCTCGGCGCAGCTCGACGGCCTTGGCGTGCTCTCCTCTCAGCCATCCCTGCGCCGAAGGGTCGTAGTCCTCGGCGAGCAGGTCGGCGGTCTTCGGGGCGTTGATCAGGATGACGCGTCGTTCGGGTCGTGACCGGACGAACGTGCCCCGTCCGTGGGCAACGGTGAGCAATCCTTCGCCCACCAGGACGTTGATCGCGCGCCGGACGGTCGGCCGGGAGACGTCATAGCGCTCGGCGAGCGGCGCTTCTCCTGGCAGCGGGCTTCCGGGCGGGTACACCTCGTCGGCGATGTCGGAACGCAGTGCGTCGGCGATCACTCGCCACGCCGGTCCGCCGGACTCGGCAGCAGGCATCGATTCTCCTCACTCAGAAAGTTGGCCTACAACACGTAGCACGTCTGATGCTAACCTGAACACGTGGCACAAGACGTACTACGTGTGAATCTGGGACCTCGTCCACCCGACATGACCGAGAGGGAGTGGGCTGACCTCGGCCGATGGTTCGAGCGGATGACCGCGCCGGACTACCCGGAGTGGGAAGCGGGAGTACGGCGGATCGGCGGCTGTGCGCATCCGATCCACCTCGCCGGTACGGTCCGGCTGGTCGACTCCGGTACCGGCAGCGTCGTTCACGAGCTGGGCGACGGCGGACGGACGCGGCTGATGGTGCCGTGCGGCAACCGCCGCCGTCAGTGGTGCGCACCCTGCTCGCGCGTCTACCAGTGGGACACCTGGCACCTGGTGAAAGCCGGGCTCGCCGGCGGCAAGGGCGTACCCGAGTCGGTCACCGACCGGCCGCGGGCCTTCGTCACGCTGACGGCTCCTTCCTTCGGACCGGTCCACGCGGCCTCGACGGATCGGGTCTGCCATCCCCGGCGCGGTGGCCACGAGTGCGAGCACGGACGGCCGTCGGCCTGCTGGGAGCGGCATCCGGACGGTGACGACCTGATCGGGCAACCGCTGTGCGGGGGCTGCTTCGACTACGCCGGGGCCGTCCTGTGGAACGCGCACGCCGGTCGCTTATGGCACCGGTTCACCGACCTCATGCGGCGCCAGGAACTACCGCGTGCGGCCGGTGTCTCCCGCCGTGAGTTCGCCGGGTCGGTGCGCGTCTCGTTCGTCAAGGTCGCCGAGTACCAGCGGCGCGGCCTGGTCCATTTCCACGCGGTCGTGCGTCTCGACCCCACAGAGGAAGGGGAGACGTTTCCGGCCTGGGCCGGTCATGGGCTGATCGACCCGGCGGTACGGCGGACAGTGCCGCTGGTCCGGGTCGTCACCCCGGACGGTCCGGCCGGACAGTGGGAGCTGGGCTGGGGTTCTCAGGTGGACGTGCAGCCCATACCGGTGAACGTGGCGGCGGACGGCGAGACGGACGGTGCCGGGAGGGTGGCCGCGTACATCGCCAAGTACGTGACGAAGGCGGCCGAGTGCACGGGGACCGTCGACCGTCCCCTGTACTGCCCGGACTGCCGGGGCTCGGGCCTGGCCGGTGCCTGCCCGCGCTGCGACGGCTCGGGCCTGCGGGCGCCGCTGTCGGACCTGCGGGTGCCGCCCCATGCCCGCACGCTGATCGGTACGGCCTGGCGGCTCGGCGGAGTGCCGGAGCTCCGACCGCTGCGGCTGCGGCGCTGGGCCCACCAGTTCGGCTACGGCGGCCACTTCTCCAGCAAGAGCCGCAGCTACAGCACCACCATGACCGCGCTCCGGGCGGCCCGTGCCGCGTTCCGGTCCGAGCAGACGCGCAAGCGCCTCGGGATCACCGGCGACCTGGTGGTGAGCGCCGATCTGTCGTTCGCCGGTTCCGGCTACGCCGACAACACCGAACGGCGGATCGCCGAGAACATCCGCCGGGACATCGCCGAGAACCGCGAGATCGCCCGGGAGGAGATCGCGCACCTGGAAGCCCTGTACGCCGACGACCGGGGGTGCGGATGAGAGATCCGGGCCGCGGGGCGCCCGTGGTTCTCCTCACCGTCGACCAGGTGGCCGCCCGGCTCCAGGTCAGCCGGTGGACGGTCTACAACCTCATCCGCTCGCGGGAGCTGGCCTCTCTCACCATCGGCCGGTGCCGCCGCGTCAGTGAGGCCGCACTGCACGACTACATCGCACGCCAATCGGAACGGGAGATCGACTGATGGGCAAGGCCAGGAAGAACGGCAACGGAGAGGGCACCATCTACCTCCGCAAGGACGGCCGCTGGGAGGGGACGGCGTACGTCCTCACCACCGACGGCACGTACAAGCGGCGCAGCGTCTACGGCCGGACGTGGGACGAGGCGCACGAGAAGCTGACACGCCTCAAGGCCGACTCGCAGACCGGGCTGCCGGTGGCCACGAGCCGGATGACGGTGGCCGAGTACCTGGCCTACTGGCTGGCGCACGTGGCACGCGTCAAGGTCCGGAAGACGACGTACGTCAACTACGAGTCGCTGGTGCGGAACTACATCGTGCCGGGCCTGGGCCGGAAGAGGGTCGCCCGGCTGACCGCCCGGGACATACGCGCCTTCCTCCTCACCACCGCCCGCACCTGCCAGTGCTGCGCCCAGGGGAAGGACGAGGCGCGGCCGGAGCGGAAGCGGCGCTGCTGCGCGCTGGGCCGGTGCTGCGAGAAGTACCCCTCGGACCGCACGGTGCGCTTCCTGCTGGTGATCCTGCGGGCCGCCCTCCAGCACGCGGTGCGGGAGGACGAGTTACCGCGCAACGTCGCCCGGAACGTGGAGCTGGGCATGGGCACGAAGCGCGAGATCGAGCCGCTGACGGCGCAGGAGGGGAAGCAGCTCCTCGCGGCGGCCCGGGGCAACCGGCTGTGGGCGGCGTACGAGCTGGCCGTACGGACCGGGCTGCGGCGCGGTGAGCTGCTGGGGCTGCGCTGGCAGGACGTCGACCTGCACGAGGGAGTGCTGACCGTGCGGCAGGCGCTCCAGCGGGTCGGCGGTGAGCTGATCATCGTCCCGCCCAAGACGCAGCGGTCGGCCCGGCGGGTGGCGCTGCCCGCCGAGTGCGTACGGGCACTGCGCGCCCAGCGTGCCCAGCAGCTCGCCGACCGGCGGGCCGCCGGAGAGAAGTGGAAGGGGACGGGTCAGGGCCTGGTGTTCACCACGAAGAACGGGACGCCGATCGAGCCGCGCAACCTGAACCGCTCCTTCGAGGCGCTGTGCGCCCGTGCCAAGGTCCGGCGGGTCCGCTTCCACGATCTCCGGCACACCTGCGCGTCGCTCCTCCACGAGCAGGGCGCAGACGCCCGGATGATCATGGAGGTGCTCGGGCACAGCTCGATCCGCGTGACGATGGACGTCTACACCTTCGTACGGCTCGACGCCCAGCGGTCGGCCTTCGCGCGGATGGGGAACGCCCTGGGCGACGGCGGCGCTGACGGTGCTGACGGCAGCGACGGCGGCGGCCCGTAGCCGGTCACCAAACCTTGTGATCTCCCGCCCGGCGGTTGCCGTCAACCACCGCCGTCACCGCACACGCAAGAGCCCCTGCCGGTCTCCCGGCAGGGGCTCTGAGCTGCTGCGCGCTCGGCAGGATTCGAACCTGCAACCTTCTGATCCGTAGTCAGATGCTCTATCCGTTAAGCTACGAGCGCTTGACCTTCCGGCCGTCTTGCGGGCCGGTCGTCGTTGCGGGAACAACATTACATGACCCGCGCCCGGAGGCGAAATCCATTGCGTCCATGCGGTCTGAGCTGCGCGGACGACCGGCGGAGGCCCAGAAACGACCCGAACGGCCCGGACGACGGCGGAAGCCCCGGCCACGCGGGCCGGGGCTTCGGTGATCGAGCGGAGGCTGAGGGATTTGAACCCTCGATGGGCGGTAAAGCCCAAACCGCATTAGCAGTGCGGCGCCATAGACCAGACTAGGCGAAGCCTCCCCACAGGCCGCGTGACCGCGGCGCGTGTGTGCAGATGATGGCACAGCCCGCGGACTGTCTCCAATCGGCGTCTACGTTACCCGGACGACACACCCCCGGGCAAAGCCCTTTCCCACCGGTGGCGGCGTTCCCGTGGGACGAGCGGGTGGATGTGCGCAACGGCGCCCGGCCCGGCGCGTTAGCAGGGGGACCGCAGCACAGACAGACAGGAGCCGCCATGCCGCGCCACCGCACCACCGCCGTCCTCGCCGGGACCGTCCTCGCCGGGACCGCCGTCCTGTCCGCCGTCGCCGTGCCGGCGGCGGCGGACACCGTACGCCCCCGGCCCGGGCACGACACGCACCGGCCCGTCGCCTCGCCCGCCCGGCAGGACCAGCTCACCTTCACCGTCACCGAGAGCAAGCCGGTCATCGGCGGGACGACGCGGACCCAGCGCAGGTACACCCTCCACTGCCACCCCGCCGGCGGCAGCCACCCCGACCCGCTCGCCGCCTGCGAGGCCCTCGACCGGGCGGACGACGGCCCGGCGAGCCCCTGGGAGCCCGTCCCGCCGGGCACCCCGTGCGCCCAGATCTACGGCGGACCGGCCACCGCCCGGGTCACCGGGACCTGGCGCGGCCGCCCGGTGAACGCCGCCTTCGACCGCACCGACGGCTGCGAGATCGCCCGCTGGGACGCGCTCGTGCCCGCCCTCCCCGACCAGCGGAAGTGACGAACGCCATACCCACGGGCGGAACCCGGTCTCCTGTTCTCCGCATGCTCCGCACGCATCCGCCGTCGCTTCCGCTACGGCTGGCCGTAGACTCCCCCCAGTGGCACGCACAGGAGAACGGCACACCCACCGCGCTCCCGGTGCCGCCACCGGGCACTGGCTGGTCAGCAGGGAGGATGCGTCGTGAGCAGCAGGCCATCCCGAGGCGCTGCTCGCCTCGCCGCCATACTGGACGCCCTGCCGGACGCGTTGCTGCTGGTGAACTGCAACGGCACGGTCGTCAACGCCAACAGCATCGCGCTGGAGGTCTTCGAGTCACCGGGTACCGCCCTGGTCGGGCGCGGGCTGCTGGATCTGCTGCCCGACTTCGACTCCAAGCTCATCCCGGGCTCGATGCGCCGCCCCGACGACGTCCCGCAGCCGCGTACGAAGCCGAAGCGGATGGTGGCGCGGCGCACCGACGGGAGCCAGTTCGTGGTCGAGGTGACCAGCGCCAACCTGGACGGCCGCACCCCCTACGAGTCGTCCTTCGAGGCCGCCTTCGCCGACCACGGCGGCAACGGCTACACCGGTGACGAGCTGCTGATGCTGGTCGTCCGCGACCTGACCGGCACCGTCGACACCGAGGCCGAGCTGGCCCGGCAGCAGCGCCAGACCGAGATGATCCTGCGCGCCGCCGCCGAGGGCGTGATCGGGGTGGACACCGAGGGCCGGATCGTCCTGGTCAATCCGGCAGCCGCCCAGATCCTCGGCCACCGGGCGAGCGATCTGGGCGGGCAGAAGCTGCATCCGCTGGTGCACCACTCCCGGCCCGACGGCAGCCCGCTGCCGTACGAGGAGACACCGCTGGCGGACACCCTGCGCTCGGGGCGCAAGCACCGGGTGCGCGGGCGGCAGGTGCTGTGGACCAAGAACGGCCGCGCGGTGCCGGTGAACATGACGACCGCGCCCGTGCGGGACGGCGACCAGCTCGTCGGCGCGGTGCTGGCCTTCACCGACCGCACCGCCTACGACGAGCTCGCGGCGCGCCACCGGCAGCTGCTGTCCCTGCTGGAGAGCGGGCTGCGCGGGCCGCTGGAGCAGCTGCGCGGCGAGCTGGGCGGGCTGGCGGCCGACCCGGCCGGGCAGCTGTGGCCGGAGGCGAACCAGATCCTGCACTACCTGGCGGCCGGCTACACCCGGATGACCACGCTGCTGGACAACGTGCTCAGCTACCAGCGGCTGGACTCCGGCGGCGAGAGGCTGCGGCGCGAGACGGTGCCGCTGGAGGAGGTCGTCTCGGCCGGTGTGGAGGGCGCGGTCGAGCTGATCGGGCCGGGGCGCGCGCAGTTCGCGGTGCACGCCCCGCCCGTCGACGTGGAGGTCGACCCGGTGCGGCTGGCGCAGGCGCTGGCGCACCTGGTGGCCGATGTCGCCGGGGTCGACGCGACCGGCAACGCCGTCCAGGGCGCCGCCACCGGCGACTCGACGATCGTGGTGGCGGCGGCACAGCGCGGCGACGTCGTACGGATCGAGGTGCGCGGGCCGTACGGCGGCGGCAGCCCGGTCCACGAGCCGCTCGTGCGCGGGATCGTGCGGCAGCACGGCGGTGTGCTGCAGACCCACCGGGTGCCGGGGGCGGGCGGCGAGAGCTACGTCCTGGAGGTGCCGGTGGGCTCCCCGGACCCGGAGGTCGCGGAGCGGCGCCGGGCGGCGCAGCGGCCCGAGGCGCCGCCACCGGCGGCGGATCCGGCACAGCAGTCCGCCCGGGACGTGCCGTACGCGCAGCAGACCGGGGAGACGGAGACCGGTGTGGGCGGCGGCCGGACGGGCGGCGGGGCGATCGCGCTGCCCGCGGGCAGCGGCGGTACGGCTCCCGCGTCCGTGCCCGTGCCCGCGCGGCCCCAGCAGTCCCCGGCGCCCTTTCCCGTCTCCGCCGGGACGGACGGGGGCGGCGGTGCCCCGCCCGTCCCGGCCGGTACGGGGCGCCGCCGGGCACGGCGCGCCCTGGCCCCGGTCGAGGAACGCACGGACACCGCGGGCGCGGAGGGCGGTGCGGAGAGCGACGCGCACAGCGGTGCGCACGCGATGCCGCAGCCGTCCTCCTCTTCCACCCCGGGCCCCGCTCCGGTCCCAGCCCCGTCCCCGAACGGGACGGGCGTGCCCGCCTTCCCGCAGCAGGCGGGACCGGGCGGCGGCCGGCGCGCCCGGCGGGCCGCCGAACCCGAGGTCGCGCCGGAGCGCACGGCGTTCGCGCTGCCGCCCGCGGCCCCGGCTCCGGCTCCGGAACCCGCACAGCAGCAGGCCCAGCAGCCACAGCAGCCCCAGGCACGGACCGGTCTCCAGACCCGGACACCACCGCCTTTCCCCGTTCCCGGAGGTTCCGGGGGGTCCGGGGTTCCCGAGGCCCCGGCACCCGAGAGCGACCGGCCCACCGGCCGGCGCCGCCGCGTACCGCCGGCCCAGGAGACGCCTGCGGAGGCGGCGCCCCGGCCGCCGGCCCCGCAGGCTCCACAGGCCGCTCCGCCGGTGCCCGAACCACAGCCGCAGGCACAGTCGCAGCCGCAGCCGTCCCCGGGCGAGGCGGGTACGCCCGCGCAGGCCCCCGGACCCGGTCCCGAGCCCGGGCAGACCGCCGAGCACGGCCAGGCCGAGGACCCCGAGCAGTCCTCCCGGCCCGATCTCACCGTGGTCGCGGCCAGCCCCATCCTGGGCGGCGCGGTGCCGCCCACGGCCGCGCCCCGGCACCGGGCGCTGCCGATGCCGGGCAGCGAGACCTCCTCGGAGCACACCTCCGGTGTCAGCGTGCGCACTCTCGGCCAGGGGGTGCCCTTCGGCCGCCAGGGGAACGAGCAGCACTCGGGGCAGTACCCGGTACCGCAGTCGGGGCAGCAGTCGGGCCAGTACCCCGTTCCCCAGGAGCCCCAGGCGCCCCAGCAACAGCCGGCCGCGGGACAGCAGCCCGCGGCCCCCGCCGCGGGCACCGCCCCGGGCCGCCGCCGCAAGCTGGCGGCCCCGCCCGAGGAGGGCGAGCGCGCCGCGGCGGCCGCCGCCGCGGCCGCCGGTGCCGTACCGGGCACCCAGCCGCAGGCTCCGTCCCGGCAGCCGTCCGTGTCCCAGTCACCTCAATCACCGCAGCCGCCCCAGCCTCCCCACCCCCCGGCCGCACCCCACGCGCCCGCACCCGGGTCGGCGGACGGCGGCGGACGGGAGTTCGCGATCGGCGCGCCCGAGGCCGGGGCCGCCGAGGGACCGGAGCCGCTGGACGGTCCGGGGGGCGCCGTCGAGGTGACCCCGGCCGCCGGACCGCCGGTGCCGATGCCCGCCGACGACGAACTGCCGCCCGAGCCGCTGGACAACCCCCGGCGGCTGCTGGTGTGGCCCGAGCCGGACGTCTCCACCCAGCAGGCCCTGACCGACCGCGGCTACCGCCCCGTGATCGTCCACTCCCGCGAGGAGGTGGACGCCCAGATCGCGGCGTATCCGGCGGCTCTGTTCGTGGACCCGCTGACCGGCCCGATCACCCGTACCGCCCTGCAGTCGCTGCGCCAGGCCGCCGTCGCCGCCGAGGTGCCGGTGCTGGTGACGGCCGGGCTGGGGCAGGCCTCCCGGGAGGCGGCGTACGGCGCGGACCCGGCCGTCCTCCTCAAGGCGCTGGCGCCGCGCGACAGCGAGCAGCACCCGCCGCGGGTGCTGCTGGTGGAGGAGCACGCGGAGATCGCGGAGGCCTTCGCGGCGACGCTGGAGCGGCGCGGCATGCACACCGCGCACGCCCCCACGGACGCGGACGCGGTGCAGGTCGCCGAGCAGATCCGGCCGAACCTGGTGGTGATGGACCTGATGCAGGTGCGCCGCCGCCGGGCCGGGATCATCGACTGGCTGCGGGTGAACGGCCTGCTCAACCGCACGCCGTTCGTCGTCTACACCTCCACGGGCATCGATCCGGACGAACTGTTCCGGCTGGCCTCCGGCGAGACGGTGCTCTTCCTCGCCGAGCGCTCCACCACCCCGGAGGTGCAGTCGCGCATCGTGGACCTGCTGGCGAAGATCGGGGCCGGGGCCGGCTGACCGCCGGCCGCGACCCCGGCCCCGGCCTCCGGGGCAGTACGCCTGACGGCGGTTCAGGCCGGCGGTTCAGGTCAGCGGCTCGCTCAGCTCGACGCAG
Organism: Streptomyces rubellus; assembly: GCF_036323805.1. Lineage (NCBI taxonomy): Bacteria > Bacillati > Actinomycetota > Actinomycetes > Kitasatosporales > Streptomycetaceae > Streptomyces > Streptomyces rubellus. Next base: position 236,154 of record NZ_JAZDCX010000006.1, on the reverse strand, counting down.
CGCAGCGCCGCCGCCAGCGCCTGCTCGCCGCCGACGTCGAGGGCCGTGTCGGTCAGCTTGACGACGTGTTCGTCGCCGTGCGCCAGGGCCTGTTCGAGGACCTCCTCGGGGGTGAACGTGCCCGGCGGGGCGTACGCGACCGGCGCGCGGGGCGCGTACATCGCGGTCACCGCCGCGGACGCCGTCCAGGCGGCCCGCAGGCTCGGTACCCACAGCTCGCGCGGCAGCGCGGGCAGGGTGCGCAGTACGGCGTTGGGCGCGGTGGCCGCGTGGACCAGCATCGTCGGCTCGCCGTGGCCGTGGGTGGCGTACCGGTGGGTGGCCGCCCGCACCAGTTCGGTGAGGCGGCGGTGCGCCTCGGCCGGGTCCGTGACCGCGTCCGCGGCCGTCCACACCGGCAGGCCCGTGACGCGGCCGAGCCGGTCGTCGAAGCCGCCGTCCTGTTCCGCGAGGGGTTCCACCGCGTCGAGGGCGGCGGCAGCGCCGTCGGCGCCGGGCAGCGCGGCGAGGTGCGGCACGGGGTGGTGCCGGGCGGCCCAGTAGCCGAGGCCGTGGGCGAGTTCGGCCAGCCGCGGCCCGGTGGCCTCCCCGGCCAGCAGGGTGCGCACCGCGTGGCCCACCCGGATCACCGGGTGCGTCGCGCCGCCGTGCACACCGGGCAGGAGGCGGGGCCACCACTCGGCCAGCACCTCGCGCCAGGGGCGTTCGGCGAGCGCGCGGCCGAAGTGGTCGATCCAGTCGGCGGCGCGGCGCGGATCGCCGAGTGCCGGGCGCCAGTTCGCCGCGGTGACCGGTTCGACGCCGGACGGGAAGTCCTCGAGTCTGTGCGTGTACAGGTCCAGCCACCGGTGCACCGAGTCGGCCCGGCCGCGCGCGGCGAGGGCCTCGACGACCATCGGCGCGTGGTTGGTGAGCCGTCCCCACCGCTCCGGTCCCGAGCCGTGCAGTCGCTGGAGTGCCTCGTCGAGTACGCCCGTCGTGTCCATGGTGAGGACGGTAGGTGAGACGCCACGGCGGCGTAACGGGCGGAAGGCCTACGACCGGGGTCGGGTCCGCGGCTGGGTCCTACGGCCGGGTCCGGCGCAGGACCGGCGCGCCGGACGCGGCGGCGGAACCGCCTAGAGCCGGGTGACGTCCAGCTCGCCCCCGGCGTACCGCGCCCGCAGCACCTTCTTGTCGAACTTGCCGACGCTCGTCTTCGGCACCGCCGGGATCACCGCCCAGCGCTCGGGGAGCTGCCAGTGTGCGACCTTGTCGGCGAGGAAGTCGCGCAGTTCCTCGTACGAGACCTCCCCGGCGTCCTCCTTCAGGACGACCGTGGCCAGCGGGCGTTCGCCCCACTTCTCGTCGGGCACGGCCACCACCGCCGCCTCGGCGACGGCCGGATGGCCCATGAGCTGGTTCTCCAGCTCCACCGACGAGATCCACTCGCCGCCGGACTTGATGACGTCCTTGGCGCGGTCGGTCAGCGTCAGATAGCCGTCGGGGGTGATGGTGCCGACGTCGCCGGTGCGCAGCCAGCCGTCCGGGCTGAACCTGTCCTCGGGGCGGATCGGCTCGGCGCCCGCGCCCCCGTAGTACGCCCCCGCGATCCAGGGCCCGCGCACCTCCAGCTCACCGGCGGACTCCCCGTCCCACGGCATCTCGGAGCCGTCCGGCCCGATCAGCCGCGCCTCGACGGAGGCGGGGAAGCGGCCCTGGCTGACGCGGTACGGCCAGGCATCCTCCTCGCTCAGCCCGCCCGGCGGGTGGCCGACGGTGCCCAGCGGGGAGGTCTCCGTCATGCCCCAGGCGTGGACGACCCGCACCCCGTGCCGCTCCTCGAAGACGCGCATCAGGGACGGCGGGCAGGCCGAGCCGCCGATGGTGACGTGCCGCAGGGAGGAGATGTCGCGCGGCCGCTCGGCCAGTTCGGCCAGCAGCCCCTGCCAGATGGTGGGGACGGCCGCGGAGTGGGTGGGGCGCTCGGCCTCGATCATCTCGGCGAGCGGGGCGGGCTGGAGGAAGCGGTCCGGCATCAGCATGTTGACGCCGGTCATGAAGGCCGCGTGCGGCAGCCCCCAGGCGTTGACGTGGAACATCGGCACCACGGGGAGGGTGGTGTCGGCGTCCGTCAGCCCCATGGACTCACTCATGTTGACCTGCATCGAGTGCAGGTAGACGGAGCGGTGCGAGTAGACGACGCCCTTGGGGTCGCCGGTGGTGCCGGAGGTGTAGCACATGGCCGCGGCGGTGCGCTCGTCCAGCTCCGGCCAGTCGTACGCGGTGGGCCGGCCGGCGAGCAGCGTCTCGTAGTCGTGGACGGCGGGGCGGCAGCCGTCCAGCAGGGAGGTGTCGCCGGGGCCGACGACCACGACGTGCTCGACGGTGTCCAGGCGCGGCAGCAGGGGCGCGAGCAGCGGCAGCAGCGAGCCGTCGACCAGGATCACCCGGTCGGCGGCGTGGCCCACGATCCAGACCAGCTGCTCGGCCGGGAGACGGAGGTTGAGGGTGTGCAGGACCGATCCCATGGCCGGGATCGCGAAGTACGCCTCGACGTGCTCGGCGTTGTTCCACATCAGGGTGGCCACCCGGTCGTCCCGGGCGATGCCGAGCCCGTCCCGCAGGGCGTGCGCGAGCTGGGCCGTACGCTCCCCGGTCTCGGCGAACGTCCGCCGCCGCGGCTCGCCGTCCCCGGTCCAGGTGGTGATCCGCGACCGTCCGTGCACCGTGGTGCCGTGACGCAGGATGCGCGAGACGGTCAGCGGTACGTCCTGCATCGTGCTCAGCACCGGGCCTCCCGAAGAGAGATACGGGCGCCGCCCGCGGGCGGCGCGGTCGTTCCTCCGGCAGCCTGCCACCGACCGATCGGTATGTCACCAGGGCGGACCGGAGGTGTCACCGCCCTCCGCCGCGCTCCGCCGCCCCACGTCCCTTCCGGTACGCGGTGCCGCGTGCCTACCGCGGCTACGCGGCGGCGGCCGTCACCGGTCCCGTCCCGAGGCCCTCGGCGCGGCGGCCCGCCCGTACGCCGTCCCGTACATCCCGCACCTCCGCGGCACCGGCCGCGCCGTCCGTCCCCGCCGTCGCGCCTGCCGCCGTCCTCGTCCCGTCCCCCTCGTCCGGCGCGGTGCCGCGCGCCTCGGCCAGCAGATGCACGTCCTCCCGGAGCTTGGCCAGCGCCCGCGACACCGCGCTCTTGACGGTGCCGACGGATACCCCGAGCACCGCGGCGGTCTGCGCCTCGCTGAGGTCCTCGTAGTACCGCAGGACGACCATGGCCCGCTGCCGGGCCGGGAGCCTCAGCACCGCCCGCCACACCGCGTCGCGCAGCGCCTGCAGCTCGGCGGGGTCGTCCGCCGGCACCGCCGTCTCGGGCTCGGGCAGCTCGTCGCAGGCGTACTCGTCCACCCGGCGCTTGCGCCACTGCGAGGTGCGGGTGTTGAGCAGCGCGCGGCGCACGTAGCCGTCGAGGGCGCGCTGGTCCTCGATGCGCTCCCAGGCCAGATAGGTCTTGGCCAGGGCGGTCTGGAGCAGGTCCTCGGCGTCGGCCGGGTTGCCGGTGAGCGAGCGGGCCGTGCGCAGCAGCACCGGGCCGCGCGCCCGTACGTACGAGGTGAACGTCAGGCGCGCCCCGGCCGCGGTGGTTCCCCCTTGAGTGGTCATGGCCCAACGCTAGGTTCCGCGCCCTGCGCCGGAATCGGCCGCAGGTCCCGATGCCGGGTCCCCCTCAAGTCGGAGGGGAGGCGCCGGATACACCTCCCGGGGGTGTAGGGGGGCACCGGCCCCCTCTCAGGGTCCCCGCGGAGTCCCCCGTGTCCCCCTCCCGCACACGACGGCGCGGCCGCACTCCCGGTGCGGCCGCGCCGTGCATCCCTTCTCCCATCGGGCACCCGCCGGTTCCCCGCCCGGCCGGCACCCCGTCGGCTCAGCGGAGCCGGTGAAGCACGTGCACCGCCGCGACGGGGCGGACGGTGCGGATACCTGCCATGTCCTCCTCCAGGAGCGTCCGTTGGGCTTCTTCCGGTTCAGCGACGTCGCGCCACCAGACTGCCCACCGGAAACCCGGCAAACCGCCGCCAACGACTCATTCCCCCGCACGAATGACGACGTGTCGATAAACCACCGCACAACCGCACCACCCGTTCGGCCCCGTCCCCTCGGCCCGTACCCGGCTGATCCTCCGCGGCCGTCGTCCGAGGGTTTCCTGTGAGCGGTCCGTCCCGGCGGCGCACGGGCGGGCGCCGGGGCGCGGCCCGGGGCGCCGGACTCACAGGGTTCTCCCAGAAGCTCTCAGGGAACGGCCGGACCGGCCCGCCAGGATCCGTCCCATGACAGCGATCGACGTACGGGGACTGACCAAGCGGTACGGCCCCGACACCGTGGTGGACGACCTGTCGTTCACCGTCGAGCCCGGGCAGGTGACCGGTTTCCTCGGCCCCAACGGCGCCGGCAAGTCCACCACCATGAAGATGATCCTGGGGCTGGCCGCCCCCACCCGGGGTTCCGCCACCATCGGCGGCCGCCGCTACCGCGATCTTCCCGTGCCCCTGACCGAGGTGGGCGCGCTGCTCGACGCCGGTGCCGTCCACGACAGCCGGACGGCGTACAGCCATCTGCTGGCGCTCGCCGCGAGCAACGGCCTCCCCCGGCACCAGGTCGGCGAGGTGCTCGCCCGGACCGGGCTGGAGGGCGTGGCCCGCAGACGGGTCGGCGGGTTCTCGCTCGGCATGCGGCAGCGGCTCGGCATCGCGGCGGCGCTGCTCGGCGACCCGCGGGTGCTGATCTTCGACGAGCCGGTGAACGGGCTCGACCCCGAGGGCATCCGCTGGATCCGGGCCTTCATGCGCTCCCTCGCCCGCGAGGGCCGGGCGGTGCTGGTCTCCAGCCACCTCATGAACGAGATGGCGCAGACCGCCGACCACCTGGTCGTCATCGGCCGGGGCCGGCTCATCGCCGACACCGGCATGAGCGAGTTCCTGCGTACGCGCGGCGAGGGCGCCGTACTCGTCCGCACGCCCGAGCCGGACTCCCTCGCCTCCCGGCTGACCGCCGCCGGGGCCACCGTGCGGGAGGGCCCCGAATCCTCGCTCCTCGTCTCCGGCCTGACGGGGGAGGAGATCGGCCGGCTCGCCGTCCACCACGGCGTCCCGCTCAGCGAACTCACCCCGCAGCGACCCTCGCTGGAGGACGCCTTCATGGAACTGACCAGGGACAGCGTCGAGTACCGGGGACACCGGGAGGCCGTCGCATGACCCCTCACACCACCGAGCCCGCCGCCACCGCGGCCGCCGCCGGGTCCGACACCGGACCCGCCGCCGCGCCCCGGGTGACCTTCGCCCACACCCTCCGCGCGGAGTGGATCAAATTCCGCAGCCTGCGCTCCAGCTGGTACACGCTGGCCTGTCTCCTCGGGGTGGGACTCGGCATCACGTTCCTGTCCATGAGCTCCGCCGGGACGCAGTACACGGACGCGACGGCCGAGGAACGGCAGGACTGGGATCCGACCAGCCTCAGCCTGACGACGTACATCGTCGCCCAGCTGATCATCGGTGTGCTGGGCACCCTGGTCGTCACCTCCGAGTACGCGACCGGCCTGATGCGGACCTCGCTGGCCGCCACACCCCGCAGGCACCGGCTGCTGGCGGCCAAGCTGGTGGTGGCCACCGCCGTCGCCGTGGTGGCGGGCCAGGCGCTGATGTTCGCCGCCTTCCTCATCGGCCAGGCCCTCCTGCGCGGGCAGGACGTGCCCAGCGCGGGGCTCGGCGATCCCGGGGTGCTCTCCGCCGTGGCGGGCGGTGGGCTCTACCTCGCGGCGATCGCGCTGCTCGCCGCCGGTCTCGGCACGCTCATGCGGGCCACGGCGGGCGCGCTCACCACCCTGGTGGGAATCATCTTCCTGGTGCCCGGCCTCGCGGGCCTCTTCCCCGCCTGGCTCGAGGGCCTCCTCGACTTCTGGCCGACGGCGGGCGCGGCCGCGGTCCTCGCGACGGTCCCGGATCCCGACTACCCGCACCCCTGGCTGAACCTGGGCGGGATGTGCCTCGGCGTCGCCGCCGTGCTGGCCGTCGCGTTCGTCGTCTTCCGGCGCCGTGACGTGTGATGTGCGGGCCCGTGGTACCCGGCGGACCGCTCGCGGGCGGGCCCCGGAGCCGGTCCTCCGTATCCTGGCCGACGTGGAGCGACCGGACCAGAAGGCGCGGGAGACCCGGGAGGCCCGGGAGGCCCGGGTGCCCGGGGTCATGACGCCCCGGGAAGGCGGCGCCGAACGGCTGCTGGTGGTGGACGACGAGCCCACCGTCCGCGAGCTGCTCTCCGCGACGCTGCGCTTCGCCGGCTTCCGGGTGACCTCCGCGGCGACCGGTGCCGAGGCGGTCGCCGCGGCCACCGAGGAGCCCCCCGACCTGGTGCTGCTCGACGTCATGCTGCCGGACATGGACGGCTTCGAGGTGGTGCGGCGGCTGCGCGAGCGGCGCGCGGCGGGCCCCGGCGGGCCGGTGCCCGTCCTCTTCCTCACCGCCCGGGACCGCCAGGCCGACAAGGTCACCGGCCTCTCCCTCGGCGCCGACGACTACGTGACGAAGCCCTTCGACCTGGAGGAGCTGATCGCCCGGATCCGCGCGATCCTCCGCCGCACCACGGGCAACCGGACCGGCGTGCTGACGGCGGGCACGCTCGCGCTCGATCCCGAAGGGCACCAGGTGACGCGGGCGGGGCGGCCCGTCCGCGTCTCCCCCACCGAGTTCCGGCTGCTGCGCTACCTGATGGAGAACGCCGGGCGCGTGGTGTCCAAGGCGCAGATCCTCGACCGGGTGTGGGCCTACGACTTCGGCGGCGACGCCGGCATCGTCGACACCTACATCTCCTATCTGCGGCGCAAGGTCGACACCGAGGAGCCCAGGCTCATCCACACCGTGCACGGCGTGGGCTACGTGCTGCGGGAGCCCCGGCGGTGAGGCGGGTGAGGCGGCCACCGGGACACCCGCCGCACCGACTCTCGCCGTACCGACTCTCGTTGCACCGGCTCTCGCTGCGGGCCCGGCTGCTGCTGCTCACCACGGGCCTGCTGCTGGCCGGGCTGGGCCTCGTCGGCGCGGTCGTCTCCGACCATCTGGAGCGCTACCAGATCGACCGCATGGACGACCGGCTGCGCTCGCTCACCGAGCTCCTCTCCCGGGTCCCGGCCACCGGGCCGCCCGAGGTGGGCGGTGCCCGCGCCCGTCCCGAACTCCTCGGCCCCGGGCTCGACCTGTTCGGCGCCCCGTACCTGGTGTACCTGGACGCGGACGGCGCGATGGCGGGGGACGTCCACTCCCCCCGGCTGGACGGCGCGGCCCTGCCGCCGCGCGACGCACTGCGCACCGTCCCCGCCGACGGGACGGCCGTCGGCCTGCCCGCCGCGGACGGCTCGGGACGCTGGCGGGCCGTCGCCCGGCCGGCCACCGGATGGGACGGGACGGTGATCGCCGCCGCGCCGCTCACCGAGGCCGACGCCACCGTCGCCCGGCTGCGGACGAGCAGCCTGGCCGGCGGCGCCGTCCTGCTCGTCCTGCTCACCGCGGTCGGCTGGTTCGCCCTCGGCCGGGGCCTGCGGCCGCTGCGCCGGATCGAGCACACGGCGGCCGCGATCGCCGGCGGCGACCTCACCCGGCGCGTACCCGTCCTCGCCCCGCCCGGCACGGAGATCGGGCATCTCGCGGCCTCGCTCAACACCATGCTCGGCCAGCTCGAACGGGCCTTCGCCGACCGGGCGGCGTCCGAGGCCCGGATGCGTACCTTCGTCTCGGACGTCAGCCACGAGCTGCGCACCCCGCTCTTCGTCATCAAGGGCTCGGCCGAGCTGCACCGGATGGGCGGGCTGCCCGGGCCGGCCGACGTCGACCGGGCGATGCGCCGCATCGAGCGCGAGGCCACCCGGCTCACCGCCCTCACCGAGGACCTGCTGCTGCTCGCCCGGCTCGACGAGGCCCCCGAGGGGCAGCTCGACCGGGCCCCGATGGATCTGCGCACCCTGGCGGGCGACGCCCGGCACGATCTGCGCGCCCTCGACGCGTCCCGCCCGGTCGAGCTCACCGGGCCGGGCGGCACCGGCCCGCCCGGCCCGGCCCCGGTCCACGCCGACGAGGGCCGGCTGCGGCAGGTCGTCGCCAACCTCGTGGGGAACGCCGCCGCCCACACCCCGCCGGGCACCCCCGTCCGCATCGGCGTCGGCACGGCGGGCGGCCGCGCCGTACTCGAAGTGGCCGACGAGGGACCGGGGATGACGGCCGGGCAGGCGGACCGCGTCTTCGACCGCTTCTACCGGACCGACCGCTCCCGGAACCGCTCGGACGGCGCCGACGCGGGGCTCGGACTCGCCATCGCCCGCTCCCTCGCCCGGGCCCACGGCGGCGACGTCGAGCTGGAGACCGCCCTCGGCGAGGGCGCCCGCTTCCGGCTGGCACTGCCCCTGGCCCCGCCGCCGCTCCCGCCGTCACCGTCGCCTTCGTCAGCACCGCCACCGCTGCCGCCGCCGGACCGGGGCTGAGGTTCCGGCGACGCCCGAGGACGACTGGCAGACCGTCCTCGACCGGCGCCTCAGGGAGTGGCGAGTAGTGCAGCTCAAGGCCGCCGTCCGCGACGCCCACGAGTCCGCCGCGGAGACGTGGCGGGAAATGGGCTACACGGTTGATCCGCCGAGGAAGCTGAAGCCTCAAAGGGGGAATCCCGACTCGACTGGCCATGACCCCGCCCCGGCCCGCCGGGCCGCCCGCGATCAGTCGACGGCGATGTCCCGGGCCGCGAGTGTCTCGTGCTTGCCCGGGACGTCGATCCCGCAGGAGTCCGCGCCGATGATGCGCCCGAGGTTCGGCAGGAGGGGGAGATCGTCGAGCGAGCGGACGTCGGACAGGTCGTCCTCACCGTCCCAGACCGGGGCGCACTCCATGTACACCTGATGGCCGCCGTCGAGGACCAGCGTGTCCACGGTCGCCAGCAACTCGTCACCGATGTGCAGCCGTTCGAAGAAGTCGCGGGCCTCGTCGAGCACCGTGTACGCCAGGCCGTTGTCCTCCACGTAGTCGTAGAGGCTGGTGACGCCCTTCTTCTTCCGCATGTACGCACTCATGCTGAACGGCGGGGTGAGCGTCCGGTCCCAGTACATGAGCTTCTCGACGACCAGCAGCTTGAAGTCGAAGTCGCGGAAGGCGGTCACGGGCACAAGGGTTATCACCCGCCTGTGACAGCGAGTCGACGGGCGCGGCACGCCACCGGGGCGCGGAACCCCCGGTGCGGGCCGGCGGATCAACGGACCAGCGGGTCAGCCGGCGGGTTTGCGCATGACGACGAGCCTGCCCAGAGGGCTGGCGACGATCCGGGTGTCCCGGAATCCGGCCGCGTGCCCCTCGGCGGCCAGGTCCTCGGCGGACATCCCCCAGGCGATGTGCTGCTGCCGGTAGAAGAGCCGGTCGAGCCGGGTGCGTGTCGAGGGCTCCTCCGGTCCGCTCTCCGGCGGAAACAGCTCCTGCACCAGCAGCAGGCCGTCCGGGCGCAGCGCGCGGAAGATCGCAGCGAGGGTGTCCGCACGGGCTTCCGCGGGGAAGAACACCTGTGCCCAGTAGGAAACCGTGAAGATCGACTCGTCGCGCAGGACACGGGCGTCGGCGGTCCGGACGTCCACCCGATCGGCGACACCGGCGTCCCGGGCACGGCGGCCGAGTTCGGCCGCGACCTCCGGGACGGTCTCGACGCCGACGGCGCGAAGCCCGTCGAACAGGGTGAGCGTGGTCAGCAGCGCGCCGCCGACGCCGCTGCCCACGTCCAGCAGGGGACCGCCCTGTTCGAGCCGGTCCCGGTAGTCGCCCAGCGTCTCGTAGAGCATCCCGTACAGCTGCCGGGCCCCGGGCGTCGCCCGCACTCCCCAGTCGCGGGCAAGCCGCAGCGCCTGCTCACCGTCGGGGCGACGCTGCTGGCCGGTCGGCCGGACAGCCTGCGCGACCTGGGCACGTGCCAGTTCCACGCCGCCGAGCACGGTCGACACGTCGACGCCGGAGGCCCCGGCGACGAGCGCGTCGAAGGCGGGGCTCAGCCGGAACGACTTCTCGCCGTCCTGCACCACACCGGCCGAGACGAGAACGGCCAGGACGTTCGAGACCTGCTCGGCGGAAACCCCGGTGACGGACGCCAGCTCGGCGGCGCTCATGTCGTCGCGCAGCCGTTCGAGCCAGCCCGCACGGTGCGCGGCCCGGACGAGTTCGATGAGTTCCAGGCCCTCGGCCCAGCCCTTCATCACGGACCGTGCCGTCAGCGCGGCCTGCAGTCCGTCGATCCCTGGTCGTGTTCGTTCTCGCCGCGCACTGCCGTCCCGCTTCCCTGACTTCGATTTCCCGGCTCGCGGGCCACGGGCCGTCCCCTCCGGCCGGTGGCCGAGTCGTGTCCCCGAGAGGACTCGGCCATCTCGGTGGACGACGACGCGGTGCACCTGGTTCACTCCGGCGCCCCGGCATCCCGGCGTCCCCGCGCGGTTCCGTCCGGACCGCCCGGCGGAACCGGGGAGACGCCCGCCCCGCGTGTCTCGCCGGGAGCCCTCGGAGCAGGTCCTCAGTCGAGCACCAGCATGATGTGCTCGTGATCGCCGTACCGGACCGTCCCGGTACGCCGGAAGCCGTGTTTCTCCAGTAGCCGCACCGAGCCGGTGTTCCCGGCGAAGGGATCGGCGTGCAGGGGGCGGGCCTCCTCCCGTTCCAGGAACAGCGCCAGCGCCCGCGTACCGACGCCCCGGCCCCAGTACCGCCTGCCGAGCCAGTACCCGATGAAGCGCCGCCCCTCGTCCCACCACGCCACCACGTTGCCCGCCAGTTCTCCGCCGACGGTGACGGCCTGCACGAAGACGGTGGGATCACCGAGCACCCTCGTCGTCCAGTGGGCCATGAAGGCCCCCCGCTCCCGGGGCGGGAAGTTCGACCGCCGCACGGCCTCGGGATCGTGCTCCTGCGCGAAGAACTCCTCCAGGTCAGCCGGTCCGACGTCTCTCAAACGCACCTGAGCACTCATACCGGCGAGCCTGCCACCGGCCACTGACGCCCCGGGAGGCCGACGGTTTCCCATCCCACCGTACGGGCGGCGCCGGGCCCCGGCCGGTCCCGGAGGAACCGGAGACCACAGGGGGAACGGCGGTCGCCGACGGGCAGCAGGGACAGCGACGGCCCCCGACCGTTTGCGCTGGTCAGGGGCCGTTGAAGTGCGGAGGCTGTGGGATTTGAACCCACGGTGACGTTGCCGCCACGACGGTTTTCAAGACCGTTCCCTTAGGCCGCTCGGGCAAGCCTCCCCACGCCGCGCGCCGGGTGGCGTGCGGCGTGGGGACAGCCTAGCCGGTACGGCCGGTGGGATGGCTCAGTCGCCCGTGCGGGAGCCCAGGGTCAGTTCGGTCTGGGCTTCCCTGCCGTCGCGCTCGTAGGTGAGCGTGACCTTCTCGCCCGGCTCGTGGGCCCAGATCTCGCTGATCAGGGTGGGGCCGCTGTCGATGACCACGCCGTCGAACTTGGTAATCACGTCGCCCGCCCGCAGGCCCGCCTTGTCGGCCGGGCCGCCCGGGGTGACCGGCTCGTCGCCGCCCTCGGCGTCCTCGATGATGCGGGCGCCGTCGTCGCTCTGCTGCTGGGTGACCACCTGGACGCCGATGACCGGGTAGACCGGCTCGCCGGTCTTGATCAGGTTGTCGCCCACCCGCTTGGCCTGGTTGATCGGGATGGCGAAGCCCAGGCCGATGCTGCCCGGGGCACCGCCCAGGCCGCCGCCGGGCGCCGACTGGATGGCGGAGTTGATGCCGACGACCGCGCCCTCGGCGTTGAGGAGCGGGCCGCCGGAGTTGCCCGGGTTGATGGAGGCGTCGGTCTGGATGGCACTCATGTAGGAGGCCTGGGCGCCCTGGCCGTCGCTGGAGGCGACCGGGCGGTTCTTGGCGCTGACGATGCCGGTGGTGACCGTGCCGGACAGGCCGTACGGGGCGCCGATCGCGATGGTGGCGTCGCCGACCTGGACCTTGTCGGAGTCGCCGAGCGGCAGCGGGGTCAGCTTGGCTCCGCCGGCGTCCTTGAGCTTGACGACCGCCACGTCGTAGCCCTGGGCGCGGCCGACGACCTCGGCGTCGTACTTCCGGCCGTCGGAGAACGTGGCGGTCAGGTCGCCCCCGTCGGCGGCGCTGGCCACCACGTGGTTGTTGGTCATGATGTGGCCCTGCTGGTCGTACACGAAGCCGGTGCCGGTGCCGCTCTCGCCGCCGCCCGCGGCCTCGATCGTCACGACGCTGGGCAGGGCCTTGGCCGCGATCCCGGCGACGGAGTCCGGGGGACGGTTGACCTGCTCCAGGGTGCCGTCGGAGGAGATGGTCGTCGAGGTGCCGCTGTTCGCGCGGTCGGCGGCCCAGAAGCCGACGCCCGCGCCGACGCCGCCCGCCAGCAGGGCGGCCGCGACGACGGCGGCGATGAGGCCGCCGAAGCGCCCCCGCTTGCGCTCCGGACCCGGGGGCGCCGGCGGGACGAGCGGGGCGCCCCAGGAGGCGGCGGTGGTGCCGGGGGTGTGGGGCGGGGGCGTGCCGCCGCCGTAGCCGTCACCGTAGCCGCCGTCCGGTGCGCCCCACGGGTTGTGGGGCTCTCCCGGGTGCGGGGCGTGGGCTCCGTGCGCCCCGGGTGCTCCGTGCGTCCCGTGGGACTGGGGGGTGTGGGGCCGGGCCGGGGCGGGGGGCGGCGGAGTCGTCGCGAACTGGGTGGTCGGCGGGTCCTGCCGCTCCTGCGGCCGGGGCTGGGACTGGTGCTGCTGGGACCGGGGGTCCGGGGAGTGCGGGGGCGGCGCGTCCGGGTCGATCTTCCGCAGGACGGCCGTCGACGGGTCATCGGCCGCCGGTGCCGGTGCGTGGGTGGGGGCCTGGAGGTCGTAGTCCTCCGGCGGGACGTCGTTCGGTGTCCTGGGCGCGGCGGCGCCGTCGGCGCCGGACCGCTCGGCCGGCGGGGGCGGCACGGGGGCGTCCGACGCGGGCCTGTCGGCTGCGCCCTCGTTCTCGGTGCTCACAGCTCTCTCCTCAGGTACACGACAGTCACACACCGCCCGGAGCGCGGTGTGATTGTTCAGGTGTATGACGCCAGCTTCCCCCATGAGGCGTCAGACCGGCGTAAGCGCACCCGTCCGGACGCCCCCGTCGGCCGCCCCGCGCGGGGCGGGGTGGCACCATAACGCGGTGAGCAATGAGACCGACCGGGTGCCGTCCGGTTCCCGGCGCCGCATCTCCGTCGTCGCCCACCGCGGGGCCTCCGAGGACGCCCCGGAGCACACCCTGGCCGCGTACCGCAGAGCCATCGAGGACGGTGCCGACGCCCTGGAGTGCGACGTGCGGCTCACCGCCGACGGCCATCTGGTCTGCGTGCACGACCGCCGCGTCAACCGTACCTCCAACGGCCGGGGCGCCGTCTCCGCGCTGGAGCTGGCCGATCTGGCCGCCCTGGACTTCGGCTCCTGGAAGGGCTGGGGCGACACCCGGGAGTCGCCGGACACCGAGAGCCGCGAGCACACCTCGGTCCTCACCCTGGAACGGCTGCTGCGGCTGGTGGAGGAGCAGGCGTCGGCGGGCCGCCGGGTGGAGCTGGCGGTGGAGACCAAGCACCCGACCCGCTGGGCGGGGCAGGTCGAGGAGGAACTGCTGCGGGTGCTCGCCCGTCACGATCCGGCCATTCCGGTACGGGTCATGAGTTTCTCGGCGCGCTCCCTGCACCGGGTGCGGGCCGCGGCGCCGTGGCTGCCCACCGTCTACCTGATGCAGTTCCTGCTGCCCCGCCACCGCGACGGGCGGCTGCCGCCGGGCGTGCCGGTCGCCGGGCCGAGCATCCGGATCCTGCGCGCCCACCCCGAGTACGTGGCGCTCGCGCACAGCATGGGCCACCAGGTGCACGTGTGGACGGTGGACGATCCGGCCGACGTGGAGCTGTGCGCGCTGCTCGGTGTGGACGCCATCATCACCAACCGGCCCCGGCGGGTGCTGGCCCAGCTCGAGGAGCTGAAGGAGCACTGAAGGAGCACTGAAGGAGCGCTGAGGAGAGCTGACGGGGGCCGGGGGAGGCGGGCGGAGCGGGGGAACGGCGGGGGGGTGGTGCCCCGGCGCACTCGGCCCGTACGGCGGCCGGAGTCGGCCGGCTTCGGCCGAGAGCCTCGTCACGGGACCGCTCCGGACGGTTTCCACGCACGGACAAAGGGGCATTCATCCCGTGGCGTGGGGTGACGAAGGAGGTCTCGGGGGTGGCGTTGGTGGTTGCACAGGAAGCGCCGACGTCGTCGACGATGGCCGTGCCCCACGGTCCGGCGGGCGTGGGCACGGCGCGGCGGCGGATGCGCGAGGAACTGCTCGGCTCCGGTATGCCGGAAGCGGTCGTCGACGACGCGGTTCTCGTTCTCTCGGAGCTGCTCAGCAACTCGTACCGGCACGCCAGGCCCATCGGCCCGGGCGAGTGCGTACGGGCGGCCTGGGGGCGTACGGGCGACGGCGGGGTGAGCGTCTCGGTCACGGACGGCGGGGGCCCGACCCGGCCGCGGCTGTCCAATCCGTCGGTGACGGCGCGGGGCGGCCGGGGTCTGTCGATCATCACCTCCCTGGCCCGCGACTGGGGTGTGCGGTACGGCGTGGTGCCCGGCTGCGTGACGGTCTGGGCGGTGGTGCCGCCGTCCGAGTCCGACGACCTCGGCTCGTCGATGAGGTTCGACGACCTGATGGACCTGGAGGACTTCGGCTGACCGCCCCGCGGGCACCCGGGGCGGTGTCTCCGGTGTTCCCGGTGTCTCAGGCGTCTTCCGCGTACGCGTGACCCTCCGGTGGTACGGGCTAGGCTCGCGCCGACAGCGTCCGTACGACCGGGAGATCCGTACGCCATGGCCAAGAAGCGCCGCCCCCAGACCAAGGCCGCCGCACCGCAGCTCACCGGCGGGGAGATCCCCGCCGTCGGGGCCCGCGAGCCCTGCCCCTGCGGATCGGGCCGCCGCTACAAGGCCTGCCACGGGCGTGCCGCGGCGCAGGCGGTGACGGAGCTCGTCCGTCGCCCGTTCGAGGGACTGCCCGGGGAGTGCGACTGGGTGGCGCTGCGCGAGCTGGTGCCCGCCGCGACCGCGCCGCTCACCCTGGGGGACGGGCTGCCCGCCGACGTCCCCTCGCTGACGCTGGCCACCGTCCTGCCCATGGCCTGGCCCGCCCTGCGCCGCGACAACGGCGCCGTCCTGCTCGGGCTGCAGAACGACACCCCCTCCGGGGACGTCAGCCGGGACCTCGCCGACGTACTGCTGCGGGCGCTCAAGGCCCGGCCGGGCAGCCCGGTGGCCGCCGAGCGCACCGCGGCCGACGCCCCCCGGCTGCAGGACCTGCTGGACCTGGACGCGCCCTTCGTGCCGGAGGTGCACGACGGATTCGAGTTCTGGGTGGAGGACGCCGGGAACCAGAGCCCGGAAGTGGCCGCCTCACTGGAACGCGCCAACTCGGCGGCCTTGCCAACCGCCCGGCTGACCGGTGTGGAGGCGGCGTACTGGTGCGAGACTCCGGAGAAGAACCATCTGCGGTGGGTCATGCCGCATTCCGAGGAGCGGCTGCTCGACGCGCTCGCCCGGCTGCACGCCGCGGGTGCCTCGTCGCTGGGCGAGGACACCAGGCTGGTCGGCTCCTTCCGGGCCCACGGGCTGGTCGTGCCGGTGTGGGACCTGCCGGGCGCGATGCGCGCGGAGGAGTGCGAGAAGCCCGCGGCGGCCTTCGCCGAACGGCTCGGCGAGGCGCTGGAGTCCACCGCCCCGCTGACCGCCGACGAGCGGCGCGCGCGCAGCGGATTCACCAATCGCCAGGTAACTCTCAACTGACAGACGAGTTTCCGGCGTCCGTTGCTACATTCCCGCCGTGACTCCTGTCACAACTCCCGTTGCGGGCGGGTGAACAGACGGCTTGAAGGGATCGGTGGAATTTGCGAACGGGCCGTTACTTGTTACCGTTCTAACTGCCCGGTCGCTGGTGCATCCCCCGTCGCCAGCGATCGGGTCTTCTCATGTCCGGGCCCGGTGCGGTGTCCCCGGCGGCCGGCCCCCGGGCGGGCGCCCCGGATCACCGCACGGTGTCGCCGCCGGTGTCGCTGCCGGACCGCAGCAGCAGCCGCTCCCCGTCCGGCGCCCCGATCTCCGCCACCGCCGCGTACGGCGGCTCCCCGTCCGCACGGGTCCCGGCCGTCCGCCGCCGTGCCGGGGTGTCGCACGCGCCCGGCCGGTCCGTCGCGGGCAGGGAGCAGGGCATGTGCACCGTCCGGCCGTCGGGACCGGTCAGGCTGAGGGCGCCGGGCAGGGGCTCGCCCGTCGTGTTGCGGTAGTACATCCGTCCCCAGGTGGCGCTGCCCCGGGTCAGGACGCAGGTCTGCGCCCGTACCCCCTCCGGTGCTGCGGCCTGGGCCCCGCAGACGGCGGTGACCTCCGACAGGCCGACGTCCGACAGCAGCTCCGGGGGGATGGCGAGGTCGGCGGAGCCGGGGGCCGCGGGTGCCCCGGGGGGCGGGGACGCCGGGGCCGCCGGGGTCGGGGAGGGGGCGGCGGTGTGCCGGAGGCCGGACGCGTACGGCGAGTCCGGGCCGGCGGTCGCGACGGCGAGTGGCAGGGCCGCGGCGAGCGCCACCGTACTGGCGAGCGCGGCCAGGCGGAGGTTGCGGAGGTTCGAGGCACGGTGCTGCGGCTCATGCATGGGCTACCCACCTGCGACTCGCCGGGGAGCGAGAGCCCTCGGCGGGCCCTCCGGGTGGGCCGAAACATACCGGGAACGGACCGGCGCCCCGGGGGACAGAGCGCCTGTTTCCCTCCAACTCCGGCGCACCGCTACCCGTACGAGTGAACGCGAGTGGGCGGGGCGGGCCCCGTCCGGCCACCGGCACCGCGGGGTGCGGTCCCGGCCGGGACGCCGGCCGGGACCGCACCCCGCGGTGCGCCGCGCTCAGTACGCCAGCCGGCTGCCGGTGTCCGGGACCTGGGCGCTCGCCCGGACCAGCACGTCCGCCAGGGACTCCATCCGCGGCAGCCACGGAGTTCCGCCGTCCCCCACAGACGGCGGCCGCTCCCAGTCCACCTGCCCGGTGCCGGTGCGCGACGGCGGCAGCGGCACATAACCGCCCTCGCCGTGGAAGCGCAGCGAACTGGGCACCCAGTCCTGGGCGTAGAGCAGCTCGCCCAGCTCCTCCAGGTCGTACGGCGCCACCAGCAGGACGAAGCGGGTCGGGGTGGCGATCACCGGGCCGGTGCGAACCCCGAGCCGGTCGAACTCCGCCAGGGCCCGCTCGCCCGCGGCCGCCGGCAGGCTGAGCGCGCAGGGCGCGCGGCCCCCGGTGGCCAGCAGGATGGGCGCGTCGGGGCGGCCGGTCCACCACCAGCGCACCATGCGGGCGTCGGTGGTGGCCGCCAGCAGCCCGGGGTCGAAGGGGTGCGCGCCGGGCACGGCGCAGTCGGGCCGCGGACAGGAGCAGCGCCCCCGTGACTGCCCGGACTGGCGTGCGGTCAGGCGCCTGGACTCCCGCGGTGCCACCCCGGGCAGTACCGGCCACCCCCAGCGTGTGGCGCAGACGAGCGCCGCGTCGCGCAGCGCCCAGCGGGTCATGCGTCGCCTTCCGAGGATCTCGCGCATCAGCGCTCGTTCCTTTCCGTAACGCCAAAGATCAACAAGGACCTATCCGGACCGGTCAGCCGATGGCGGCTGACCGACCCCCCTCACACCTGTACATCTGTGGATCCCACGTGATCGCACACACGCTGCCGGGCGCTGCGGCACCGCGATGTCCCCCCGCGGCCCCGGGCCTTCCATGGACCGGGCGTGGAACACGGAGAGCGGCGCGCCCCGCGGCTGCGCCCGTGCTGTCCGTACTGCCTCGTGCCCGCGCGGCGTCCCGCTGCCGATCCTGCTCTGATCTCGGTCGCCGCGTACGAGGACACGCCCCGGTTCCGTCCCGTGAGACGTGCGGGCCCGCCGCCAGGTTCCGACGCGGCCCGACCACCCGATCCCTCTTGCCGTACGTACTCACGTACCCACAACAGTCGTGATGACGCGCTGCCGTGTCAGACGCCAGTCGACCGCGCACCACCGAGCACAGCGTATGTTTTCGGCCAAGTTCCCGACACCCCCCGGAAACGTCTCATTCCCTCCTCGCCGCGGGCGGCGGAACCGTTCTCCGGGACACCTGCGGCCCGCTGGGACAATGCTGGACATCTCACCATCAGGGCGTGTACACCTGGAGACATTGATGGCGGAGCAGCACGACATGGGGGTTCGCGATGCTGTCGAGCATGCCGGACCGCGCCGGGAACCACCGCCCGTGAACGCCCGACGCCCGCCGAAACTGGCCGGAATCAACTCCCCGACACCGCCTCCCCAGCACACTGGTCCGCCCTCCGCCGCGTCCCGCGGGCAGTCCGCACCGGCCCGCCCGCGTCCCGCCGGGGACCTCCCGGACGGCCCCGGGCCGGATCCGCTGCGGGGCCCGGGCCCGGCCCGGCCCGTCGAGCACCTCGCCGCCGTCCAGGACCGGCTCGCCGGCTGGCTCTCCGACCTCACCACCCTCCACGGGCTCACCGAACGCCTGCTGCGCACGGCCACCCTGGAGAGCGCGGTGCACGAGGTGCTCCGCACCGGGGCCGCCCTCGCCGGCGCCCGGCGCGGGCTGCTCTCGCTGGCCCCGGCGGATCCGGCGGAGCACCCCGGTCCGCCCGCCGGACGGCCCCGCGGAGTCGGTCCCGGCACCACCGTCGGGCTCGGTCTGGGCGTGGCGGACCTCGGTCAGATCGAGACCGTGCCGCGCGGTCCCGGCCCCTTCGCGCTGCTGTCGCCCGAACCGTTGGAGCCCGCCGCCGGGGACGGCCCCGCCGGCCCCCGGGAGGTCGTCCTCCCCCACATCGGCCGGGACACCCGCCTCGGCCCGCGCCACCGCGAGGTCGCCGCCCGGCTCGGCTGTGCCGCGAGTTACGCGGTGGCCCTGGAGACCGGCACCGCCGGACAGGTGGGCGCGGCCGTCTGGTTCTACGACGAGCCCGCCCGGCCGACCGAGCGCCGCCGCCATCTGCTGCGGCTGTACGCGCGGCAGGCCGCCGAGCACCTCGCCCGCCAACTCGACCTGGCCCGCGCCCGGGACGCCCTGGACACCGTGCGCGAGGGGCTGCTGCCCGGCCGGCTGCCCCGGGTGCCGGGGGCGCGGCTGGCGGCCCGGCACCGCACCGGACCGTGCGGCGGCGGTGACTGGTACGACGCGCTGCCGCTGCCCGACGGAGGACTCGCCCTGTCCGTGGGCACGGTCACCGGCTCCGGTCCGGACGCGACGGCCGTGACGGGACGGCTGCGCGCGGCGCTGCGGGCGTACGCGGTGCTGGAGGGCGAGGACCCGGTCGCCGTCCTGTCCGACCTGGAGGTGCTGCTGCGGCTGACCGAGCCCGCCCGCGCGGCGACCGTGCTGTTCGGGTACGCCGAGCCGGCCGCTTCCGGGTCCGCCGCCGCGGCCGGGGGCGCCCGGATCGTGCTGGCCGGGGCGGGGCACTGCCCGCCGCTGGTCGTCGGGCCGCGGCGCACCGAGTTCGCCGAGACCGCGCTGTCCGCGCCGCTGGGGATGCTCACCTGCTGGGAGGCGCCCAGCGTCGAGCTGGAGCTGGCCGCCGGGGAGACGCTCCTCCTCTACAGCGACGGGTTGCTGCGCCGCACCGGTGAACCCCTCGACCGGGCCGTCGACCTGCTCCGGTCGGCCGCCGAGCACGCCGCGCCCGCCGTCCGCGACGACCCCGGCGCGCTGGCCGACCATCTGCTGCGCGCCCTCGCTCCCGGCGGCACCGGGGAAACCGGGGCCGCCGAGGACGCCGTGCTGCTCGTGGCGCGGTTCTGAGTCCGCCCGGCCCGTTCGCGGCCCCGGCCGGCGGCCCGCGCGGACCTACGATGGAGGAGGCCCGCACCAGGCCCACACCACCAGCAGGAGGAGGCAGCGACGTGGCTGACCAGCAGACGCCGGAGACCCCGGACGAGCACACGGACGAGCACGCGGACGAGCAGCCGATCAAGCAGCGCAAGAACGGCCTGTACCCGGGCGTCTCCGACGAGCTCGCCGAGAACATGCGGACCGGCTGGGCCGACACCGAACTGCGCGACCTGACCCCGGTCCCCCAGGCCGCCCGTACCGCCGAGCGGCGCGCGCGGCTCTCCGCCCGCTTCCCCGGCGAGCGGCTGGTGATCCCGGCGGGCAACCTCAAGACCCGCTCGAACGACACCGAGTACCCGTTCCGCGCCTCCGTGGAGTACGCCTACCTCACCGGCAACCAGACCGAGGACGGCGTCCTGGTCATGGAGCCGCGCGACGGCGGCGGCCACGACGCGGTGCTGTACCTGCTGCCCCGCTCCGACCGCGAGAACGGCGAGTTCTGGCTCGACGGCCAGGGCGAGCTGTGGGTGGGCCGCCGGCACAGCCTGGCCGAGGCCGAGCGGCTCTACGGCCTGCCCTGCGCGGACGTGCGCACCGTCGCCGACACGCTGCGCGAGGCCCGCGGCGACGTCCGGACGGTCCGCGGGTACGACGCGGGCGTCGAGGCGGCCCTGCGCGACAAGACCACCGCCGAGCGCGACGAGGCGCTGCGCGTCTTCCTCTCCGAGATGCGCCTGGTCAAGGACGACTTCGAGATCGGCGAGCTGCAGAAGGCCGTCGACTCCACGGTGCGCGGCTTCGAGGACGTCGTACGCGAGCTGGACCGGGCCGAGGCCACCTCCGAGCGGTACATAGAGGGCACCTTCTTCCGGCGCGCCCGGGTGGAGGGCAACGACATCGGCTACGGCTCCATCTGCGCGGCCGGGCCGCACGCCACCACCCTGCACTGGGTGCGCAACGACGGCCCGGTCCGCTCCGGCGAGCTGCTCCTGCTGGACGCGGGCGTGGAGACCCACACCCTCTACACCGCCGACGTCACCCGCACCCTGCCCGTCGGCGGCCGCTTCACCGACCTCCAGCGGAAGATCTACGACGCCGTCTACGAGGCGCAGGAGGCGGGCATCGCGGCGGTGAAGCCGGGCGCGAAGTACCTGGACTTCCACCACGCCGCCCAGCGGGTCCTCACCGAGCGGCTGGTGGCGTGGGGCCTGGTCGAGGGCCCGGTGGAGCGGGTGCTGGAGCTGGGTCTCCAGCGCCGCTGGACGCTGCACGGCACCGGCCACATGCTCGGCATGGACGTCCACGACTGCGCCGTCGCGCGCCGCGAGACGTACGCCGAGGGGACGCTGGAGCCGGGCATGTGCCTGACCGTCGAGCCGGGCCTGTACTTCCAGCCCGACGACCTGACGGTGCCCGAGGAGTACCGGGGCATCGGGGTGCGCATCGAGGACGACATCCTCGTCACCGAGGACGGCAACCGGAACCTCTCCGCCGCGCTGCCGCGCCGCTCGGACGAGGTCGAGGAGTGGATGGCCCGGCTGCGCGGCTGACCCGCGCACCGGGTGTCGCGTACCGCGTACCGCGGGGAGGGCGGTCCCGGACGGGACCGCCCTCCCCCCGTCCGCCCGGCCGGAGCCGGGGACGGGTACGGACACACGGACACGGACACGGACACGGGTCAGGACGCCTTCAGCAGCGCGTCCTCCCGCCACTTGAGGAGCTTGTCGAAGCAGACCACGGCGCCGTCGCCCGGCCCGTTGCGGAAGTCGACGTGGTCCGCGAGCGCCTCGATCAGGAACAGCCCCCGGCCGTGCTCGCCGGCGTGGGGCACCTCCTGGAGGCCGGCGTCGGCGAGCAGCGGGCCGAACGCCATGGCCGGTACGGCGTCCTCCGCCGTACCGAGCGGGTCCGTCGTGCGGGACACGCCGCCGTGTCCGTCCTCGTGCGCCGTACCGTCCCCGAAGCCCGGCCCGTGATCGACCACCTCGATGCGGCACATGTCGTCATCGATGTACGCCGTCACGTGGTACTCCCCGGCGCCCGACCGCCCGGACTCCCCGGGACCGCCGTGCTCCACCGCGTTCGCACAGGCTTCCGAGAGCGCTACCGAAAGGTCGTAGGAGACGTCGGGGTCGACGCCCGCCGCCTCCATCGCGCCGAGCAGTAGCCGCCGGGCGAGCGGAACGCTCGCGGCCTCACGCCGCAAGTGGAGAGACCACCAGATGCTCATGCTCAGCCTCCTGGCTGCGGCTCGACATACGCATACGTATTGCCAGGGTCGGCGCCGGTAAGCCGTCCCGGGCTTCCTACCCCTCATTCGGCGGAGAGGAGGAGTGCCGCGAGGTACGGAAAACGCGTGAGAAGGAATGATCAGCGCATACCGCCCGGAGTCGACGGATGTGGACACCGGTCGGCGGGAGCCGTGGGAGCACGGAGCGGGTGCGGGAACAGGCACGGGAACGGCCCGCCGTGGCCGGGATTATCGGTTTTCCACAACGCCCTGCCGCCCGCGGCGGCGCGGGTGAGATGATGGCCGGGCCATGAGAGCCCCCGTCGCGCGTGCCGCCGCCGACCTGCGACTGCTGCGGGCCGCGGTGTTCACCGCGGTCTGCGTCACCCTGTCCGCGGCCGGGCACGTGTTCGCCGCCGGGCAGGGCCTGCCGCTGTGGACGGTCGGCGCGGGCTGTGTGGCCGTCCTCGCCGTGGCCGTGCCGCTGGCCGGGCGCGAGCGCTCCCTGCCGGGCATCGCCGCCCTGCTGGCGGCCGGGCAGTTCGCGCTGCACTTCCTCTTCTCCTGCGGGCAGAGCGGACCGGCCGCCCGGAGCGTCCCGGCGGCCGGCGACCGGCCGGCTCTGCTGGAGCTGGCCGGCCGGCTGCTGTGCGACGACCGGGCCACGGCCACCCTGAGCGAGGCCGAGGCCCGCCGGGTCGTCGGCGAGGCCGGACTCTCCCTGTCCGCCCTCCCGGGAGCGGCCCACCCCGGCGCCCCCGGGCACGCGGACCACGCCGTCCCGGCCGGTACGCTCGCCGCCGACACCCCGGCCGAGTGTCTCCAGGCCGCCGTGCGCACCGCGCTGTCCCTGCTCTCCGTGCCCATGCTGCTCGGCCATCTGCTCGCCGCGCTCGTCATGGGCTGGCTGCTGCGCCGCGGCGACGAAGCGCTGTGGCGGCTGGTCCGGCTGTACGCGCGGCAGGCCGCAGCGGGCGGCGCGCTGGCCGGCGCGCTGCTCGTCCGGGCGCTGCGCACCGCACTGCGCTGGGTGCGCGCGCTGAGCCGCGGGCTGCTGCCCGCCGGGCCCCTGCCGCGGTCCGCGCCCCGCACCGACCGCGGCGCCGATCCCGTACCGCCCCGCTCCCTGCCGCCGGGGCACCCGGTGGTCCGGCGCGGGCCGCCGCGCGCCGCGGACGGCCTCGCCCTCGCGGCCTGACGCGCACGCCCCCCACTTCCGTACCCCACGGGTGAGGTGCGCGCCGGTGCCGCGCGCACACCGAATCCGCGCCCGCCCGGCCCGGGGCCCGGCCTGTCCGGCCGGCACCGACCGGTCGTCCCGTCGTCGGGTCGTTCCCGCCCGGCCGCCGCCGTCCGGCCGCCGTGCCGGGTTCCGCCCCGCCGTGCCGGGAGGCGCCCCCCACCCGTGTCAGAGGAGTGTCACCACCATGCAGCCCACCCCCCGCACCGCCGCCCGCGAAGCCGTCGGCACCACGGTCCGCCGCCCGCTGCCGTCCGGCCGACGGCTGGCCGCCGCCGGCGCCGCCGGCGTCTGCGCCCTCGTCCTCGCCGGACCCGCCGCCGCCCACGTCACCGTCCCGGGCACCGCGGAGCAGGGCGGCTACGCCACCATCGACGTCAAGGTCCCCAACGAGCGCGACAACGCCTCCACCGTGAAGGTGGAGGTCACCCTCCCGGCCGAGCACCCGATCGCCTCGGTGATGCCCCAGCCGGTGCCCGGCTGGGACGTGGAGGTCACCAGGACCAAGCTGGACAAGCCGCTGGAGCTCCACGGCCGGCAGCTCGACGAGGTGCCCTCCAAGATCACCTGGACGGAGACCGGCGGCGGCATCAAGCCGGGCACCTTCCAGCAGTTCCCCCTCTCCGTCGGGCAGCTGCCCGAGGACGTGGACCGGCTCGTCCTCAAGGCCGTCCAGACGTACAGCAACAAGGAGGTCGTGCGCTGGATCGAGGAGCCGCCCGCCGAGGGCGGCGAGGAGCCGGACAGCCCGGCGCCCGTGCTGAAGCTGGTCCCGCCCGCCGACGAGGCGGACGGCGAGGACGCCGACAACGCGGCCGCACCCGCCGCCGACGAGGGCGGCGACGGCGCGGACGGCGACGCGGACGCCACGGAGAACACCGCCGCGGAGAGCGGCGGCACCGACACCACCGCCCGTGTCCTCGGCGTCCTCGGCATCCTCGCCGGCGCCGGCGGCATCGCCTTCGGCGTGCTGGCCGGACGCCGCCGCGGCACCACCGCCTGACGGCCGCGGGGCCCGGGAGGGGCCCGCGTCCCCGCGCACCGCGGGGCCGGGCCCCTCCCGGGGCCGCGCGCCGACAACCACCGACAGCAGGAAAGAACCAGAAATGCACCACATCCCGCGCCACCATCCCCGGCGCGCCCGTCGTACCGCCGCGCTGGCCCTCGCCACCGCGCTGCTCGCCGTGACCACCGCCGCCTGCGGCTCCTCCGGCGGCGGTACCGGCGACTCCGGCGGTACCGCCGCCGTGTCGGAGCCCACCGACTCCGTCAAGCGCGGCACCGTCCTGAGCAACCCCTTCGACAAGCCCGATCTGGTCCTCACCGACACCGAGGGCGAGACCTACGAGCTGATCGAGGAGACCAGGGGCCGGCCGACCCTGGTCTACTTCGGCTACACCCACTGCCCCGACGTCTGCCCGCTGACGATGAGCAACATCGCCGTCGCCAAGTCCAAACTGCCGGAGGCCGACCAGGACAGGCTGCGCGTCGTCTTCGTCACCTCCGACCCCGAACGCGACACCCCCGCCTCGCTCGGGAAGTGGCTGCGCGCCCAGGACCCCGACTTCGTCGGTCTCACCGGCGACTTCGACACCATCCAGGCCGGCGCCCGCAGCCTGGGCATCAGCCTGGAGCCGCCGGTGGTGGAGGAGGACGGCGACGTCGTCTCCTCCCACGGCACCCAGGTCCTCGCCTTCCTGCCGGAGGACGACAAGGCGCATGTGCTGTACACCTCGGACGTGCCCGTCGAGGTGTACGAGCAGGACCTGCCCAGGCTGGTGAAGGGGAAGCTGCCGTGACCCGGCCGCGCACCCCCGCCGTCCGCCGCGCCCGCCGGGGCGCCGCGCTGCTGACCGCCGCGCTGCTCGCCGCGGGCGCGACCGCCTGCGGCTCCGGGACGGAGACGCGGGATACGGAGACAACGGAGACAGGGACGGCGGGGCCGGAGCTGACCGTCGAGGGCGCGTACATGCCCGAGCCGGTGACCACCGACACCGCGGGCGGCTTCCTGGTCGTCCACAACAGCGGCGGCAGCGACGACGCGCTCACCTCGGCGACCAGCGACATCGCCGACGAGGTGCAGATCCACCGCACCGACGGCGGGCGGATGGAGCGGGTCGCCTCGCTGCCCGTGCCCGCGGACGGCGCCCTGGAGCTCAGCCGCGGCGGCAGCCACCTGATGTTCATGGACCTCGACCGCAGACCCGAGGAGGGCGAGAAGGTCACGGTGGAGCTGCGGTTCGAGAAGTCCGACCCGATCGAGATCGAGATCCCCGTCGAGGCGACCAACCACGTCCCGACCCACTCCCCCCACACCCACGAGCAGTGAGGTCACCGCCATGACCACCGCCGTCCCCCGCACCGCGCACCGCTCCCCCGCCCGGTCACGCGCCCGGGCCCGGGACAGGGGCCGGGCGCGTACCGCCCTGCTGGCCGTCCTGCTCGCCGCGTTCGGCCTGCTCGGTCAGTTCGGCGGCGCCGCCCCGGCCGGCGCGCACGCCCTGCTGACCGACAGCGACCCGGCGGAGGGCGAGGTGGTCACCCACGCACCGGAGGAGGTGACGCTGACCTTCACCGAGAACGTCGCGCTGTCGGGCGACTCCATCCGCGTCCTGGCACCGGACGGCAAGCGGGTGGATGACGGCGAGCCGGGGGAGCGGTCCGGGTCCGACGGAGCGGGCGCCGGGGAGGGCTTCCACTACGCGGTGGGCCTGCGCGACGGCCTCGCCGACGGCACGTACACCGTGGCCTGGCGGGTGGTCTCGGCCGACAGCCACCCCATCGCGGGCGGCTTCACCTTCTCCGTCGGGGCGCCCTCCGAGACCTCCGTCTCCCTCTCCGCCGAGCAGCCGGGCGGCGGCCTGGTCGGCGCGCTGTACGACATCGCCCGCTACGCCGCCTACACCGGCTATGTGCTGCTCGTCGGCGGGGCGGTCTTCGTACTGGCCTGCTGGCCCGGTGCCGCCCGGCTCCGGGCGGTGCAGCGCCTGGTGGTGGGCGGCTGGCTCGCCCTGACCGCCGCCACCATCGCGGCCCTGCTGCTGCGCGGCCCGTACACCGGCTCGGGCCGGCTGGGCGACGCCCTCGACGCGGACGGGCTCCGGGCGGTGCTGGAGACCCGGCCGGGCACGGCGCTGGTGTCCAGACTGCTGCTGCTCGCGGTGGCGGCGCTGTTCGTCTCGGTGCTCTTCGGGATGTACGCCCGGCTGGTCGCCGACGGGGCCGGGGACACCGGGGAAGCCCCCGGGGAGGAGGACACCGGGGAGGGGCGGGGGCCGCGTGACCGGCGCGAGCTGCTCCTCGGGCTGGCCGTCGGCGGTGCGGTCGGCGCCGTCGGGCTGGCCGCCACCTGGGCCCTGGCCGAGCACGCCTCGACCGGCATCCAGACCGGGGTGGCGATCCCGGCGGACATCCTCCACCTGCTCGCCGTGGCCGTCTGGCTGGGCGGGCTGGCCGCCCTGCTGACCGCCCTGTGGCGGGGGCCCGCCGTGCCCGCCGGGGCGGTGCGCCGCTTCTCGGGGCTCGCCCTGGGCAGTGTGGCCGTCCTCGCGGCCACCGGCCTGTACCAGTCGTGGCGGCAGGTCGGCAGCTGGTCGGCGCTCACCTCCACCGACTACGGGCGGTTGCTGCTGGTCAAGGTCGGCCTGGTGGCGCTGCTGGTCGCGCTCGCCCGCTACTCCCGCCGCTGGACCGCGCGGCTGGCGGACACGGCCCCCGCGGCCGCCGCCGACACCACAGACACCGCGGACACCGCGGACACCGAGCCCGGGGCGGCGGCGGAGACGGAGACGGGAACGGAAGGGAAGAAGGAGACAGCGTCGGCGTCGGCCCCGGCGGAGGCGCGGAGCGAACGGCGGGAGACCGCCCCCGCGGTGGCCGGCGCGACCACCACGGCCGCCGCGTCCGCCCCCGAGCGGGCGAACGGGGACGGCCCGGGTGGCCCGGAGGACGCCCCGACCGCCGAGCGCGCCGCCCAGCTCGCGCGCCAGCGGGCCGCCGCCGACGCCGCGCGCCGCCGCCGGGAGCGCGACGCGGACCTCCCGCGCACCGGGCTGCGGCGGTCGGTGCTCGCCGAGGCGGCCGTCGCGGTGGCCGTCCTCGCCGTGACGACCCTGCTCACCGGCACCGAGCCGGCCCGTACGACGCAGGCGGCCGCCAGTGCCCGGGAGGCGGCGGAGCATTCGGCCGTGGGTTCGGGCACACTGACACTGCTCACCCCCTTCGACACCGGCGGCCAGGACGGCAAGGGCTCGGCCGAGCTCGAGATCGATCCCGGCCGCAAGGGCGACAACACCGTCCGGCTGCTCATCACCGGCCCCGACGGCCGGCAGCCCATGGACGTACCGGAGGTGCGGCTGGCCTTCACCCTGGAGGCCCAGGACATCGGCCCGCTGACCGCCGAGCTGACGGAGGACGGCACGGGACGCTGGACGGCCACCGGGCTCCAGCTGCCCATGTCCGGGGTCTGGGAGGCCGCCGTCACCGTACGGACCTCGGACATCGACCAGGTGACCGAGCGGATGACCTTCTTCCTCCCCTGACCGACGCGAACCCCCGTGATCACGCACCGCCACGAGAACCACCACGAGAACCACGAGAACCGAGACACCGCAGGCCCATGAAGCGCCACCGCACCACCCAGCCCACCGAGCCCGCCGAGACCCCCGAGCCCGACGGCCCGTCCCGCCGCCGGGTGCTCGGCGCCGCGGGCGCGGCCGGCGCCGCCGGGCTGGCGCTCGGCGCGGCCGGCGGCGCCCTGGCCGCGTCCGCCGCGGCCGAACCGCCCACCGCCCTGGCCACGGTCGGGCGGCGCCGGATCGCCTTCCACGGCACGCACCAGCCGGGCATCACCGGGGCGGCGCAGGCGCACGGCCATCTGCTCGCCTTCGACCTGGTGGCGGACGCGGGCCGGAAGGAGGCCGCGGCGCTGCTGCGCCGCTGGTCGCGGGTGGCCGAGGCGCTGATGGCGGGCGAGGTGCCGACCGGCCGGCTGCCCGACACCGGGATCGCCCTGGACGCCGGGCCGTCCGCCCTCACCGTCACCTTCGGCTTCGGCCGGACCTTCTTCGACCGCACCGGCCTGACCGCGCACCGCCCGGCCGCGCTGGAGCCGCTGCCCCCGTTCTCCGCCGACGCGCTCGACCCGAAGCGCTCCGACGGCGACCTGTGGGTGCAGATCGGTGCCGACGACGCCCCGGTGGCCTTCCACGCGCTGCGCGCCCTCCAGCGCGAGGCGGCCGGTACGGCCCGGGTGCGCTGGCAGATGAGCGGCTTCAACCGCTCCCCCGGCGCCACCGCCGATCCCCGCACCGCCCGCAACCTGATGGGCCAGATCGACGGCACCAACAACCCCAGGGAGACCGACGAGGACTTCGAGCGGCGGGTCTTCGTGCCCGCCGGCGGCGAGCCGGGCTGGATGGCGGGCGGCTCGTACGCGGTGCTGCGCCGCATCCGGATGCTGCTGGACGACTGGGAGCGCGTCCCGCTCGCCGGGCAGGAGAAGGTGATCGGCCGCCGCAAGTCGGACGGCGCCCCGCTCTCGGCCGGTCCCGACGGCACCGAGACCACCCCGGTGGACCTGGAGCGGCGGACCGCCGACGGCGAGCTCGCCGTCGCCGCCGACGCCCACGTACGGGTGACGGCGCCGGAGACCAACGGCGGCGCGGCGATGCTGCGGCGCTCCTTCTCGTACCACGACGGCTTCCGCGACGACGGCGCCCCCGACGCCGGGCTGCTGTTCGTCGCCTGGCAGGCGGATCCGCTGCGGGGCTTCGTGCCCGTGCAGCGCAAGCTGGACCGGGGCGACGCGCTGTCCCGCTTCATCCGGCACGAGGCGAGCGCGCTGTTCGCGGTGCCGGGCGGGGCGGAGAAGGGCGGGTACGTGGGGCAGCGGCTGTTCGAGGGCTGAGACCCGGGCCGGGGCCGCCGCCCGCACGGCTACTGTGGCCGTATGTCTCCCGCGAGCCGCTACACCTATCTGGGCCCCGAGGGCACCTTCACCGAGGCCGCGCTCCGTACGCTTCCGGAGGCGGCCACCCGCGAGCTGGTGCCGATGGTGTCGGTGCCCGCCGCGCTGGACGCCGTGCGCAACGGGGAGGCGGGCGGTTCCCTGGTGCCGATCGAGAACTCGGTGGAGGGCGGGGTCACCGCGACCCTGGACGAGCTGGCCGCCGGCCGGCAGCTGATGATCTACCGCGAGGTGCTGCTGCCGATCGCGTTCGCGCTGCTGGTGCGGCCGGGCACCGCGCTGGAGTCGGTCAAGACGGTGACCGGGCACCCGGTGGCCCAGGCGCAGGTGCGCCGCTGGCTGGCGAAGCACCTGCCGGACGCCCAGTGGGAGTCGGCGGCCTCCAACGCGGACGGCGCCCGGCTGGTGCAGGAGGGGCGGTACGACGCGGCATTCGCGGGGGAGTTCGCGGCGGCGCGGTACGGGCTGGCGCCGCTGGTGACCGGCATCCACGACGCGCAGAACGCCCAGACGCGGTTCGTGCTGGTCGGCCGGCCCGGGCGGCCCGCGGCGCGGACGGGCGCGGACAAGACCTCGGTGGTGCTGTGGCTCGGTGACGACCACCCGGGCGCGCTGCTGGAGCTGCTCCAGGAGTTCGCGGTGCGGGGCGTCAACCTGGTGCGGATCGAGTCCCGGCCGACGGGCGAGGGCATCGGCCGGTACTGCTTCTCGGTGGACGCCGAGGGGCACATCACCGACCGGCGGGTGGGCGAGGCGCTGATGGGGCTGCGGCGGATCTGCCCGAAGGTGCGCTTCCTGGGGTCGTATCCGCGGGCGGGCGTCGAGCCGTCGCAGGCCGCTCCGCTGCGGCCGGGGACGACGGACGCGGAGTTCGCCGAGGCGTCGGACTGGCTGACGCGCTGCATCGACGGCCGCGCCTGAGCGCCCCGGGCAGAAGCCCGGAAGGCCCCGGGGACAACCGGAGAGAGCCGGGGGGAGCGGTGCCGGAGCCCTTCTCAGGAGTTATCCACAGGGGAGTGGGCGGCCTGTGCACAATCTGATTCGAGAAACGGGCATTTCACCCAAATCACCAAATCAGCAACACATCGCCCAGAACCGAGCAGATCTCCGCTCCATACGGCAATTCACTTGATCGGCACTTGCCCTACAACCGGAAGGGCGTCCTTTTCGCCCGCAAGGGCGTGTAGCGCTCGCGGCAAAGGGGAATCCATGGCCGAGCGCATCCCCGGACAGGCCGTATCGCCGTTTCTTCCACAGGATTTTCCCGCTTCCTGTGGACAACTTCGGGGCCCTCTCCTGCAACCTGTGGATAACTCGCGCCGACCACCCTCGTCGGCCGCGTCCGCCGCCCGCCGTCCGGCGACGTCACCGAAACGGAATTCCGTCCCCCCGGCGCCCGCCGCACACTCGGCACGGTGACAACTGCGAATTCACTTGACGGCGGTCATTCCGTAATCCAAGCAATGGACAAAAAGGGCAAATACCCACGTACTGCCATATCGAGTCGAGCGCGACGCCCGCCCCCGGTACCCTGGCCGCGTGATTGACCTTCGCCTGCTCCGTGAGGACCCCGACCGTGTGCGCGCCTCGCAGCGCGCCCGTGGAGAGGACGTCGGCCTCGTCGACGCCCTGCTCTCCGCCGACGAGCGGCGCAGGTCGTCCGGCGCCCGCTTCGACCAGCTCCGCGCCGAGCAGAAGCAGCTCGGCAAGCTGATCCCGAAGGCCGCCGGCGAGGAGAAGGCCGAGCTGCTGAAGAAGACGGGCGAGCTGGCCGCCGCCGTCAAGGCCGCCGACGCCGAGCGGGACGAGGCCGACGCCGAGACCCAGCGGCTGCTCCTCCGGCTCGGCAACCTCGTCCACCCCGAGGTCCCCGTCGGCGGCGAGGACGACTTCACCGTCCGCGAGACGCACGGCACCCCGCGCGACTTCGCCGCCGAGGGCTTCGAGCCGAAGGACCACCTGGAGCTCGGCCAGACGCTCGGCGCCATCGACGTCGAGCGCGGCGCCAAGGTCTCCGGCTCGCGCTTCTACTACCTCACCGGCGTCGGCGCCCTGCTGGAGCTGGCCCTGGTCAACGCCGCGATCGCGCAGGCCACCGAGGCGGGCTTCACCGCCATGCTGACCCCGGCGCTGGTCAAGCCGCGCGCCATGGAGGGCACCGGCTTCCTCGGCCAGGCCGCCGAGAACGTCTACCACCTGGAGAAGGACGACTACTACCTCGTCGGCACCTCCGAGGTCCCGCTCGCCGGCTACCACATGGACGAGATCCTCGACGGGGAGAAGCTGCCCCTGCGGTACGCGGGCTTCTCGCCCTGCTTCCGCCGCGAGGCCGGCTCGTACGGCAAGGACACCCGGGGCATCTTCCGCGTCCACCAGTTCGACAAGGTGGAGATGTTCTCCTACGTCGCCCCCGAGGACTCCGAGGCCGAGCACGCACGGCTGCTGGAGTGGGAGAAGCAGTGGCTCAACGCCCTGGAACTGCCGTTCCGGGTGATCGACGTCGCCACCGGCGACCTGGGCGCCTCCGCCTCGCGGAAGTTCGACTGCGAGGCGTGGATCCCCACCCAGGGCAGGTACCGCGAGCTGACCTCCGCCTCGAACTGCGACGAGTTCCAGGCCCGGCGGCTGTCCATCCGGATGCGCGAGGACGGCGGAGGCGGCGGAGGCGGCGGAGAAGGCAAAAAGAAGGTGCGTCCGCTGGCCACCCTCAACGGCACGCTGTGCGCGGTGCCCCGCACCATCGTCGCCCTGCTGGAGAACCACCAGCGGGCCGACGGCTCGGTCCGGGTCCCGGAGATCCTCCGGCCGTACCTGGGCGGCCGCGAGGTGCTGGAACCCGTCGGCCGGTGAGCGCCGCCCCCGCCCCCTCCGCCACCCGCCTCCCGTACCGGCTGGTCGCCACCGACCTCGACGGCACCCTGCTGCGCAGCGACGGCACCGTCTCGCCCCGCACCCGCGACGCGCTCGCCGCCGCCACGGCGGCGGGCGCCGCGCACATCGTGGTCACCGGCCGCGCCGTGCCCTGGACGAAGTACATCCTGGACGAGCTGGGCTACGACGGCCTGGCCGTCTGCGGCCAGGGCTCGCAGGTCTACCACGCGGGCGAGCACCGGCTGCTGACCTCCGTCACCCTCGACCGGCGGCAGGCCCTGCTGGCGCTGGAGCGCATCGAGGCGGAGACCGGCCCGCTGGCCCTGGCCGTCTCCCGGGACGGGCTGGACGGCCGGGTGCTGTTCGGGCCGGGCTACCGGGTGGGGGACGGGGAGCTGCCCGCGTCGTCCACCACCGACCCGGCCGAGCTGTGGGCCGAGCCGCTGAACAAGATCTACCTCCAGCACCCCGGCGGGCTCGGCGACGACGCCCTGGCGGCGGCCGCCCGGCGGGCCGCGGGCGACCTGGTGGGCGTGGTGGTCTCCGGCGAGGGCATCGTCGAGCTGCTGCCGCTGGGGCTGTCCAAGGCCAAGGGCCTGTCGATCGCCGCCCGCCGCCTGGGGGTGTCGCCGACGGCGGCGATCGCCTTCGGCGACATGCCCAACGACATCCCCATGTTCGCCTGGGCCGCCCACGGCGTCGCCATGGGCGGCGCCCACCCCGAGGTGCTGTCGGTGGCCGACGAGGTGACGGCCACCAACGACGAGGACGGCATCGCCCTCGTCCTGGAGCGGCTGCTCGCCGAGATGTGACCGCGCCCCCGGGCCCGTATCCTCCGCCCCATGACACGCACGGTGGTGATCAGCGGCGGCGGTACGGGCATCGGACTGGCGGCGGCGCGGCGGTTCGCCGCGGACGGGGACCGGGTGGTGCTCGTCGGGCGCCGCGCGGAGGTGCTGCGGCGGGCGGCCGGGGAGCTGCCGGACGCGCTGTGCTGCCCCGCCGACCTGACGACGGCGGCAGGCGCGCGTACGGTCGCGGAGCTCACCGCACAGCGGTGCGGCGGGCGCGTGGACGTCCTGATCCACAGCGCGGGCGGCAACGGCCGCCTGGAGCCGGATCCGGACGCCCCGCCGCCCGGCGGTGATCCCCTGGAGCCGGTCGCCCGCGACTGGACGCTGAACTTCCGGCTCAACACCCTCACCGCCGTCCTGCTCACCGAGGCACTGGGCCAGCAGCTCGCCTCCCCCGGCGGCCGGGTCCTCCTCCTCAGCTCGATCGCCGCCTACCGGGGCTCCGGCTCCACCGCGTACGCGGCGGCCAAGGCGGCGCTGCACCCGTACGCGTACGACCTGGCGCGGCGGCTCGGCGGGCGCGGGATCACGGTGAACCTGGTGGCGCCGGGCTACATCGAGGACACCGGGTTCTTCGGCTCCGGCGGGCTGCCCGAGGAACGGCGGCGGCTGCGGATCGGCGAGACGCTGAACGGCCGCGCGGGCACCCCCGACGACGTCGCCGCCACCCTGCACTGGCTGGCCTCCCCGGAGGCGGGCCACATCACCGCGCAGACCGTGCAGGTCAACGGCGGCGCGGAACGCGGCCACTAGCGTCCCCCGGCACCCCGGTGTTCCGGGGTCAGGGCCGGCCGGCGGTGTCCTGCCGGGGGCCGCCCCCGTACTGGACGGGCGGGGCCGTCCCGGCGTTGCCGTGCCACTCGCACAGCAGGACGGTGGCGTCGTCGTTGAGCCGCCCGTCGTGGTGGTCGAGCACGGCGTGGACCAGGCGGCGCAGGGTCTCGGGGGCGGCGAGGCCACCGGCCTGGTGGCGGATGATGAAGTCGACGAAGCGGTCGCGGCCGAACTCGCGTCCCTTGCTGTCGTGGGCCTCTGTGATGCCGTCGGTGTAGAGCAGCAGCCGGTCCCCGGGTTCGAGCTGTTCGCGGCACAGGGTCGCCGGGAGACCGAGGTCGGTGCCCAGGGGGTGGGTGGGCCGGCAGTGCAGATGAGTGGTCCAGCGTCCGCCGCGTATCAGGATCGGCAGCGGGTGCCCGCAGTTGATCCAGGTGAGCAGGCCGGTCGCCAGGTCCAGGTCGGCCAGCACGGCGGTGGTGTAGCGGGTGTGGGTGAACTGCTCGATCAGGGTGGCCTCGATGGCGTCGCGGATATCCGTGAGGCTTCCGCCCTGGCGTCTCCGGTTGCGGCAGGTGGCCATGGCGAGGTTGGCGGTCAGCCCGGCGGCGGTGTTGTGCCCCATGGCGTCGAAGACGGCCAGGTGGGCGGTGTCACCGGCCAGGGCGTAGTCGAAGGCGTCACCGGCGGCGGCGTAGGCGGGTTCCATCGCGGCGGTGATGGTCACCCTGCTGCTGGCGAAGGTGCGCGGCGGCATGAGGGTCCACTGCATCTCGGCGGAGACCGACATGGGGTTGATGCGGACGAGTCGGGCGTAGGAGTCGCTGTGGTGCCGCCGGGCGACCAGCAGCAGGGCTGTGAGGGAGGCGAGGTCCTCCATCGTCTGCCGCGTCGGGTCGTCCGGCTCGCCGGCGGTGTCGAGGCGGAGCACACCGAGGCGTTCGGTGCCGTCCAGGACGGGAAGCCAGTGCTGCACCCATCCGTCGACGGACGCGGACAGCGGCTGACCGCTGCGGAAGACCCTGCCTGGCAGCGTGGTGTCGATGCGCGTCTCCTGCCCGCCCTGCCCGGCGTCCAGGCCCTGCCCGGTGACCTCCCGCAGCACCTTCTCCTGGAGGTCGGCCACATGGACCGTCGCATGGTGCAGCCCGGCCTCAGCGGCATGACGGGCCAACAACCCCGGCAGTTCCTCGAAGGCGGCCAGATGGAACGCCCGCAGCAGAACACGGAGCACGCGGGCGGAGGGTTCGAAAGGAGTCATGGAGGACGACCTGTCAGGCGGGTGTGGCCCGCGTCCGGCCGTCGCCCTCACCATGCGTGGAGCCGTGGCCTGCCGTCCGGCAGACGAAAACGAGAAGCCCGAAACGGAATGTCACGGCCAGCCTACGTCCCGGCCCACCGGGCGTGAGAAGCCTCCGGGCGACCGCGCGGAACCACCGTCCGCACCGGACACGGCCCGGGCTGCGGCGGCGGCAACGGGAGGGCTCAGGACTCCGCGTTCTCCCGGGCGCCCTCCCGGGTGTCCGCCAGGACGGCCAGGCAGATGTCGAGGAGCTGCTCGGTCTGCTCGGGGTCGAGGTGGTCGAACAGGGAGTTGCGCACCTGCTCCACATGCCCCGGGGCGACGGCCTCCAGCTCGGCGAACCCCTCGTCGGTCAGGGTGGCCAGGGTGGTGCGGTGGTCGGCGGGGTGCTGGCAGCGGCTGATCCAGCCCTTGCCCTCCAGCCGGGCGACGGCGTGCGAGAGCCTGCTGGCCGAGGAGCCGGTGATCCGCGCCAGCCGGCTCATGGTGAGCGTGCGCTCGGGTGCCTCGGAGAGCATGGCCAGGATCTGGTAGTACGCCAGCGGCATCCCGGCGTCGCGCTGCATCTGGCGGTCCAGTTCCTCACGTACCCGCTGGGTGGCGCCGAGGAAGGCCCGCCAGGTTCGCTGCTCGCGCTCGTCCAGCCACCGTGTCGTGCTCATGCTTCCAGCGTACGGGGCCGTCCGGAACGCCGCGGGACCGCGCACCCGGCCCGGGGCGCCGGTCCGCCGGTGGTTCACCGGCCGCCGTGTCCGGGGGCGGCGGGCCGGAGCCGGACCGTCCAGTCCAGCTCGGCCAGGCACCCGCCGCACGCGTACAGCCGGGCGGCACCGTTCGGCGTCACCGCCGTCCCGACGCACAGCACCCGGACCCCGGACCGGCGGCAGTACAGCCAGCAGGTGCCGGTGGTCCACCCGTTGCCGTCGTCCGTGCACGCGGGCGGCACCGGCGCCGATGCCGTGGCGGGGTACGTCACCGGCCCCACCGCCGCCCGGCGTTGGCGGCGCCGAGCACGGCGCGGAGCCGCTCGCACGGGGTGGCGGGGCGGAGCCCCGCCAGGTCGGCCACCCACTCCTGCCCGCCCCCGACCGGCCGGATCCGGGCGCACGGCCCCGCCCGGTCCACCTCCCGGGCCACGTACTCGCCCACCTCGCCCCGCTCCGGGTCGTAGACGTACGTCCCCGGCTCGGGGGCGATCACCAGCTCGTCCATGCCTGGCACCTTTCACCGTTCCGTGTGTTGCGTAACCGTTCGTATCCACAGAGCGACAACTCCCGCCTACGGTCGGAAGGCGTTGATGTCCCACGTTCCGGCTGGGGAGACGGGAGTTGCCCGAAGTGCCCGCACGACCTCGCGATCTGACACCCGACCGCAGCGCCCGGCATCTGTTCGGGGCGAAGATGCGCGCCCACCGCGAGCGGACGAGCATGAGCCTGGAAGGACTGGCGGACGTGGTGAACGCCAGCCGCAGCCACCTGTCCCGCATCGGGACGGCCGAGGTCATGCCGCCCCCGTCGCTGCCGACCGCGCTGGACATGGCCTTCGAAACGGACGGGATCTTCGCGGAGCTGTACCGGCTCGCGTGCCGGGAGATCCACCCCGACCAGTTCCGGCGCCGGATGGCGCTGGAGGCCCAGTCCCGGCTCATCGAGGAGTACGCCGGTCAGATCGTGCCGGGACTCGTGCAGACGGAGGAGTACGCCCGCGCCCAGTTCACCGTGGCCAACCCCAAGGCGACGCGGGAGGAGATCGAGGAGCTGGTCACGGCCCGGATGAGCCGCCAGGCCCTGCTGCGGGGCGCCTCCCCGCCGGACCTCTCCCTGATCCTCGACGAGGCGGTACTGCGCCGCGGCTTCGGCGGACCGGCCGTCATGCGGGCCCAACTGGTCCGCCTCGCCGAGCTGACCCTCACACCGACAACCGTGCTCCAGGTTCTCCCGTTCGAACACGGGGGACATGCCCTGGTGGGAGGCACGCTGACGCTGATGTCCCTGGACGGCGGCACACAGGTCGCCTGGGAGGAGAGCATCACCACCGGGACGCTGCTGGAGGACATGGAGAGCGTCGCGGACCGTCAGCGGGCCTACGATCTGCTCAGAGCATGTGCCCTGTCGCCGCGTGACTCGGCGGCTTTCATCCGGTCCGTCATGGAAGCGCTACCGACATGAGCAACCTCGCGGACCTCTCCCCTGAGGAGTGGGTCAAGTCCAGCCACAGCGGCAACGGAGGCGGAAGCTGCCTTGAGTGGGCACCGGCCCGCGCACACTCCGGCACCGTCCCCGTACGCGACAGCAAGCACCCCGACCGCCCGGCGCTGACGTTCCCCCCGCAGTGCTGGAGCTCCTTCGTCACCGGCCTCAAGGACGGCGAACTGCCCACCACCTGAGCCGCACCGTCCGTCCGGAGCCCCGTCGCGTCGCGCGGCGGGGCTCCGTCGTCCTGCCCGGTCCACCGCCCCACGGGAATTCGAGCACCCGCACAATGGTTTAGTGTTCAATCAGTGCCGTCGGAGGGCACCCGCCGCGAGGCGCGAGGCGGCTCCGCCATGCCCGCCGACAGGTACGTCCCGCAACCGCACACCGACCGTCAACGGAACGGAGACCCCGCTGTGAGCACCCCCGTCAAGCTCGCCATCGTCTACTACTCCTCCACCGGCACGATCTCCACGATCGCCCAGGAGATCCGCGAGGCGGCCGAGAAGGCCGGTGCCGAGGTCCGGCTGCGGAAGGTCGCCGAGCTCGCCCCGCAGGCCGCGATCGACTCCAACCCCGCCTGGGCCGCCCACGCCGCCGCCACCGCCGGCACGGCCGAGGCCACGCCGGAGGACATGGAGTGGGCCGACGCGGTGATCTTCGGCTCCCCCACCCGCTACGGCAACATATCCGCACAGCTCAAGCAGTTCATCGACACCCTCGGCGGCCTGTGGGCCGAGGGCAAGCTGGCCGACAAGGTCTA
The DNA here is from genome assembly GCF_036323805.1 of Streptomyces rubellus. Classification (NCBI taxonomy): domain Bacteria; kingdom Bacillati; phylum Actinomycetota; class Actinomycetes; order Kitasatosporales; family Streptomycetaceae; genus Streptomyces; species Streptomyces rubellus. The sequence goes on along the minus strand of NZ_JAZDCX010000006.1, from coordinate 198,061 downwards.
CAGCGGCTTCGCCTCCTCCGCCACCGCCCACGGCGGCCAGGAGTCCACCCTGCTGGCCCTGTACAACACCATCCACCACTTCGGCGGCATCCTCGTCGCGCCCGGCTACACCGACCCGTCCAAGTTCGCCGACGGCAACCCGTACGGCACCTCCCACGTGGACGCCCAGGGCAACAACCCGGTCGACGACACCACCCGCACCGCCGCCCGCGTCCAGGCCGAGCGCGTCGTGAAGATCGCCGCCGCCCTCAAGGCGGGCCTCGCCGGCGCCTGACCCGGCCCTCGTCCGGCTCCTGATTCCCCGACGTGACGCGGGCCCGGAGCTCGGCGCCGCCGTGCGGCGCCGAGCTCCGGGCCCGCAGTGTCAGCGGTACCGCTGCACCCGCTTCCGCCGGGCGGGGAGCGAGGGGTCGACGATGACCCCGGCTCCCGCGCCTGGCGTGGCGTTCCACTCCCGGATCTTCCACGCGACGCGGGGCAGGGCCTCGCTGTCCGGGCCGACGGCGACGTAGTAGAGCGACTCGTCCACGTCCTCGTCGTCACCACCCCAGCGCACCGTGCCCTCGCAGTCGGCGAGGATGTCCCGGATGGTCAGCACCTGCTGGGGGAAGTAGCTGTCCTCGGCCCCGGCACCCGGGCGGATGCGCACCGCCGTCCCGGAGGACAGGTTGGACTCCGGCCGCTTCCGGGACGTCCCGCCCAGCTTGCGCCAGCCGGCCAGGTCGATGGTGTTGATCCGCTCGACCTCGTAGTGGAAACGGCGGATCACGTGGACGAGGACGGCTTCGACGTCTCCGATACGGAGGGCCGTCTCGAGGCCGGTGCCGGACACCGGTCTGGTCCACACGGTGGAGATGTGGTCGGCCCGGTCCTCGATCTCCCAGCCGTTCGCCGACACAGGCCGCTTCTCCGGCTGCTTCTCCGGCCGGCCCGCCGAGGGGGCGGCCGTTGCCACACCCGTCGGTACGGCGGCCGCGACCGCCGTACCGACGCCGACGGCGGCCGTGTTCATCAGGATGGTGCGCCGGGTGATGTCCGATCCCATGCTTCCGTACCTTTCAGAGGAGAGTCGTCACGACCACACACACAAGAGTGGGAACCAGCGCCGTCGCCGCACTGACCGACCAGTAGGCCCTGCCCCGCACACCAGTCCTGCGCGCGATGGCACTGTTGGCGAGCCACCACAGGAAGAACAGGGCGGCGGACGGGAGCAGTACCACGAGCCACGGCAGCAGCCCGTCGTTGTCCGTGGGCTCCGCCCGCGTCCAGCCCAGCGCGGCCAGCGGGACGCTGGCCGCGAAGTACGACACGATCCACACCGGGACGATCAGGGGAACCCCCATCAGGAGGTTCGCGCCGGCGCAGACCAGCCACTTCCGGGCCGTTGCCGGTTCCTTGCTCACACGCACGGCAGGCGTCACTTGCTGCGGAGGAGCTTGTTGTAGTTCTCCAGCACGCGGTACAGGCCGATCAGCTCGCGGCCGTACTGCTGCGCGTCCTCGTTGGTCCCGTTGTAGCGGGCGAGGAGGGCCTGGGTGTCCGCCTCCCCGGTGTTCAGGTTCGGTCGCGCGATCCCCAGTTGGTGGGCGTTGTAGATGGTCAGGTAGGCCGCTGTCCGGACGTTGTACAGCGGATCCTCGTGGAGGTTCCTCCACACTGCGGGCTTGTCGTCGTCTGTCAGGGGCACGCCGTTGATGACGCCCTGCCGTATGCAGTAGTTGCGGGCCTCGATGGCCACCCAGGCGAAGATCTGGCCCCAGCCGGTGCTGGAGTCGTCCTTCAGCCCCGCTTTCACGGCCTCGTCGGCGGCGACGTCCAGCGGGTTGAACTTGCGCAGCTCCCACATCACCGGGGCCTGGATCAGTGCCTTGCGGAGTTTGAGGCTGCGGGCGAGGGAGGTGAACAGCCAGTCGGCGGACAGCACCGTGTCGAACGCCTTGGTTGTGGAGATGCCGCCCAGCGTCGCCCAGTCCTTGTCGGTCCAGCCGTCTCCGCCGGTCTCCGGGACGCCGATGGACTCCAGGTACTCCTGGACCTCCCTGAGCACGGTGTCGCGGTAGGAGTCGTCGAAGTCGACGTCGACGCCGTCGGGGTAGGAGCCCTCGTCGAAGCTGCCCTGCCCGGTGTCGCGGCCGGAGGCGATGTTGTTGTCGATCTCGATCGCACCGCTGCCGGAGCCGATCGTGATGGTGGAGATCTGGTCGAACGCCCAGTTGGTCGGCAGCGGGTAGCCGAGGTTTCCGGAGAAGCCGCTGGACATGTCGGAGACGAAACTCGTGGCGGCGTAGCCGGCGTCGGCGACCCGCTGGCACACGTTCCGCGGTCCGTAGACGCCGACGTCGTAGCCGGAGTTCTCCCTGATCGTCCGCATGACGCCACGGAAGTGCGGAATGACGAACTGCGTGACCTCGCCGTCCATCGCGTCGTAGTCGACGGCGAAGTAGATGATGGTGCCGGGCTTGAAGCCGTGGTACTTCGCCCACTCGATGGCCTTGAAGGCGTCGAAGGTGCCCTGTGAGTAGCTGAAGTAGTCCGCCGACCGGCTCCAGGTCTGGAAGATGGGGAAGCAGCGCAGCCCGTAGTCGGCGATGACCTCCAGCTCGCCCGGCTGGATCTGCTTCTCCGGCAACGAGGTCGTGCTCGGGTTGTACAGGTAGCGGCCGATGTACCTGTATCCGGCGTCCTTGAGGGTCTGGGCACGCGCCGGCGTGATCATCGTGACCCCGTCGCAGGCGGTGCCCTTGCGGCTCTGGTCGCCGTAGGAGACGAGCAGGGAGGCCCAGGTCTGGAAGTCGCCGCGGCCGGTGACCGGGAGTTTCACGAAGGACTGGAACTCCTCGACCCCGGTCTTGACCGCTGCCGTGAAGTTCCCGAAGGGAACGCCGCGCTTGTTGAGGACCATGGCGGCGGTGAACAGCAGCGCCCAGGTGCCGGTGCTGCCCACGCCCACGGTGTGGGACTTCAGCCCGGCCTGGGTCCCGGGTCCGAAGACGCCGTTGGCGACCCCGTCGGCCATACCGAGTTCGTACTGGATCGCCAGCAGCATGGACTTCGCGACATCACGGGAGTGGTGCCCGTCGCAGGGGATGACGAAGAAGTCCTGACGGTTGACGTACCGCCCGTTCAGCCACTGCTGGATCGAGCGTATGGTCTCGGAGCCCCCGTTGACGGTGACGTAGGGGTCCATGTTGAGCAGGCCCTTGAAGACCTTCGGCGTCAGGTCGGAGCCGGGGTAGACGCTGTCGACGCCCATGTTCTGCTTGAGCCTGGTGACGGCGGCCTGGACGCGGGAGTTGTAGATGCCGTCGATCTCGCCGCCGTCGTAGCCCTTGCAGTACAGACCGGACTGGATGATCCGGCAGAAGTTCGCGGAGGGGACGGTGTCCCTGTTGAGCTTGGGGTACTTGGTGGTGAGGGCCGAGAGGGTGCCGGGGCCGAAGTTGTTGGACAGGGCGGTTATGCCCAGCTCGTACTGGAGACAGCGGGTGAGGGCGTACATGACCTCCCAGCTCGTCCTCCCGTTCTCCTCCACCTGGGGTATGCCGCTCACGCCGGCATACGTCCGGTTGATGAATCTCTGCGCGCGCAGGACAAGCTCGTCCATGAGGTTCCCTTCCGCTGGGCCGTTCCGGCACCACGGGGCTCCGGAGAGCCGAACAGGCGTGGGTGGAACGGTGGGCCGTCTTCTTCCGGCTTCCGGTGGCGACCGCCGTGCCCGCACGGGCGGGTGCGGGCACGGCGGAGCTGCCCGGTCTCCCGTCAGTTGCAGGGAGTCGCGTAGGTCACGCGGTCGATGAGCGCCACATTGGAGCTGGCCGAGTCCTTCATGATCGCCGTGACCCTCATGCAGTGGTTGAAGTCGGTCGTGAGACGGACGGGGCCGGCGTACTGGATGAAGTCGCCCTCGTCCGTGCGGCAGGTCGCGTTGACCCGGTTGTCGCACAGCTTGAGCTTCATGTACTTCCGGACACCCAGGTTGTTGTCGAAGACGGCGCAGGTCTGGGTGGTCCCCTTCGTGTAGGTGAAGAGGGTTCCGAACCTCCGCTCGTCGGGAAGGCGCTCGGCGTAGACGAGCGAGTAGCCCGAGCCGCACAGGTTGGCCGTGGCCCGGGCGGCCTGCGGGTCCGCCGCCGCGATGGCGCGGGTGGCGGCGTTCGCCTTCGCCGACATTTCGACGCCCGTGACTCCGGCGCTGCCGGCGGCGAAAGCCTGGGGACTCGTCAGGCCGAGGGAAACGACCGCCGTGGCCACTGCCGCGGCACGCAGAGAAGACCTGTAAATTGACATGGATACCCCCTGGTGAATCGCGCGAGGCGCCCAAGGGCACAGAAAGTCCCCCGACCCCCCGTTATCCGTGCGAGCCGGTCAGACCCGCGAAGCACCAGCACTATAAGCACAGGACGCGTGGCGGTGGAAACTAATTTCGGCCCCGCATGCGTCATGGCCGAATCCGATCCCTGCGGCCACGGGCCATGTCGCGCGGCATCCCATATATGGGGACATTGCGCCGACGGAATGTCCGGAAGACGGCGCGAGCGCGAATGCTCCCCGTGCCCCGGGGGACCTGCCGCCACCGCCCCGGAGGCCCCGCCGGTCACCGAACGCCTGCGGACACGGTGGCGGGAGCGTGCGGGTGCCACGCCCGCGAACGGTCAGGAGGCCTTCTCCTCGTAGCAGTACCCCACGGGGATCGCGGCGGTGCCCGGGACGCGTCGCGCTCCGTCGCCGCTCACCCGGTACCTGTAGACGTCGTAGAGGGAGCGCACCACGAGACGGCCGAACTTCCCGCTCGGCACCTGGTGGGACGCGCTCACGGGGATCGACCTGCGCCGGCTCCCGGGATCCCCCTCGAAGGCACCGGGGGTCACCGGCCCCTCCGCCGAGTAGGAGGCCCCGGCCGACACCTCGCCCCCCACCGTGAGAGTGACAGGGCCCGTTCCGGTCGCCTCCCGGATCACCCTCGCCCCGCACCGCTCGCCGGTGTACGAGACGTCGCTCACGAAGGACGCGCGGATCCCTTCGACCCGGTGGGGAGGCTCGGGAACCGGAAGAGCACGCTCCAGTCGGGCATCGCCGGGAGGCTCGGTCAACTCGACCGGATTCCCGGCGAAATCATCCGGGTCCCCGGGTGATGAATCCCCGTGGAGAACGGCGGACAAGGCCAGCACCGCTGCCGTCGCACCGGCCACACCGATCAGCACCGTGTTTCTTTTCATCGACTGCCTGCCGCCTCGCATTCACTCGCGTCTTCCCTCGGCCACCATGCACCGCCTCCACCGCATTCGCAGAAAGGCCGCGTCGTTCTCGTCTGGTGTCCGGAATTCCTGGCGGACAAATGAATTCCCTTTCCCGGCGTTTCCGCCGTTGCCCCGCGCGGCGCCGGCCGGCCGGGTTCTCCGGTCATGCGCGGGCCCCGCCGCTCCGAGGAGGAGCGGCGGGGCCCACGGGCGTTCGGCGGCGGAAGGTGCCGGACGGCTCACTCCTCGCCGGCGAGGGTGAGGGTGCGCAGCTTCTGCCCGGCGTACCAGGTGCCCGCCACCGTCACCACGGCCAGCAGGATCGCGGCGGTGACCAGGCCGACGTCCGAGGTGATGCCCACGTCGGGCGCCGCCGTCTTCTCGGCCAGCGCCAGGGCCCACTGCTGGATGCTGAGGGTGCGGGCGCCGGGGACCAGGTTGCCGAAGAGGGACTCCCAGATCAGGGCGTAGATCAGGCCGAAGACGACCGCGTTCCGGCTGACGGTGCCCAGCAGCAGGAAGACCGCGCTGTAGGCGATGGACGCGACGACCGCGGCGACGGTGAAGGCGACGGCGATCTGCTGGCTGTTGCCGTTCAGGACGAATCCCGCGATCAGCATGGGGATGCCGGAGAACGCCATGGTGACGGCGACGGCCACGACCAGTTTGGTGAGGATGATCGTGGGCCGCTTCACCGGCTTGGCCAGCAGGTAGACGATCGAGCCGTCGTCGATCTCCGGGCCGATCGCGCCGGTCCCGGCGACCACGCCGATCAGCGGGACCATGGTGGCCAGCGCGAAGCCGCCCAGCACGTTGACGGTGGTCTCGTCGTCGGCGCCGACCAGCAGCCGGACCGCGACGGCGATCACCAGCAGCAGGGCGGGCAGGATGAACAGGATCAGTGCCCGGCGGCGGCCGAGCAGGGCCCGGTAGGTGAGCCGGGCGACCGTGGGGTCGTACATCGCGAAGAGGCTCCTTGGGTGGTTGCCGGGCCGGGTCAGGCCGTGACGAGGTAGGAGAAGACGCTCTCCAGGGACTCGTCCGAGGGCGAGACCGTGAGGAGCCGGATGCCGTGCTCGCGGGCGACGCGCGGCAGGTGCTCGGTGAAGCGCGTGAAGTCGACGGCCTGGATGCGCAGGGCGTTCTCGGAGCTGTCCAGCTCGACGCCCGCGGTGCTGGGGTCGGCGATCAGCGCGGCGGCCAGGGCCCGGTCGTCGCTGGACCGCACGAGGTAGCGGTGCGGCCGGTCGGTCATCAGCCGGCGGATGCGGCGGAAGTCCCCGGAGGCGGCGTGCCGGCCGGCGACGATCACCTCGATGTGCGAGGCGAGCTGCTCGACCTCCTCCAGGATGTGGGAGGAGAACAGCACGGTGCGGCCCTCGCCGCCCATCCGCCGCAGCAGCTCCATGAGCTGCATGCGCTGGCGCGGGTCCATGCCGTTGAACGGCTCGTCCAGCAGCAGCACGGCCGGGTCGTGGACCAGCGCGGAGGCCATCTTCACGCGCTGCCGCATGCCCTTGCTGTACGTCTCGATCTTCCGGTCCTGGGCGTACTCCATCTCGACGGTGGCCAGCGCCCGCCGGGCCGCCGCGTCCGGCTCGGGCAGGCCGTGCAGCTCGGCGTTGGCGACGACGAACTCGCGGCCGGTGAGGAAGTCGTACATCGCCTCCCGCTCGGGGACGATGCCGATCTGCCTGTACACCTGCTCGTTGCGCCAGATGGTCGTGCCGTCGAGGGTGACGGTGCCGGTGGAGGGGGCCAGGAAGCCGCCCATCATGTTGATCAGGGTGGACTTGCCCGCGCCGTTCGGGCCGAGCAGACCGGTGACGCCGGGCCCGATGTCCATCGTCACGTCGTTGACGGCGACGACGTTGCCGAACCAGCGGGACACGTGGTCGATGTGGATCGTGGTCATGGGTTACGCCGCCTTCTCGTTCCGCGGGGAGATGTACTGGCTCATCACAGCGCCTTGCGGTACCGGCGCATCAGCGCCGCCCAGCAGCCCGCCACCAGGGCGACGAGGACCAGGACGTAGACGGCCGCGGCGGCGGCGGACGGCTCGTGTCCGCCGGGGAAGCCGGAGACGGCGCCGAGGAAGAACGACTGGAAGCCGTCGAGCAGCGAGGTCGGGGAGGCCAGCCCCAGCCAGGGGACGGCGCCCTGGGCGTCCTGGAACTCGGCGATGGCCTGGACGGTGCTGACGGCGAAGTACGGGATGGTCAGCACGGCGATGATCGCGGCGACGCCGAAGCCCCGGCGCGGGGTGAGGGCGGCCACCAGCAGACCGACCCCGGCGTAGACCACCGACATCAGGGCGTTGGCCGCCAGTCCCTGCAGGAAGCCGGTGGTCTGGTCGGTGAAGTCCAGCTTGGCGAGCAGCGCGCCCGCGTACATGATCACCAGGGGCGCGGTGGTGAACAGGAAGAGCGCCGCGGCCATCGCGGCGTACTTGGCCGCCACGTAGTCGGCGCGCTCGATGGGGCGCGAGAAGTACAGCGGGACGGTGTGGAAGCGCAGGTCCAGGGAGACCGACTGGGGTGCCTGGGCGGCGAGGTAGAGGCCGATGACCGGCTGGAGGGCCAGCCAGTACTGGGTGTAGTCCATCTCCAGTTCGTCGGCGCCGGTGGCCACCGCGACCGCCACCAGGATGCCCGCGGGCAGGACCATCACGGCCAGCAGGATGAACGGCAGCACCTTGGACTTCGCCGAGCGGCCCAGGCCGTACGCGCCGCGCAGGGACTGGATCAGCAGCGAGCGGCGGGCGTAGGACCGGCCCAGCCGGGGGCCGTCGTAGTGGCGGTAGCCGATGTTGTGGATGCTGGCGTCCGCGCCGGGCGGGACGGTGGCGGCGCCGCTCGCGGTCGCCTCGGGCGTCGTGTCAGGCCGCATCGGTGCTGCCCCCCTTCTGGACGGTCTCGGTGGTGCCGGAGGCGCCGGACTGCGGCGAGTTCTGGAAGACCTCGGCGATGCGGTGCCTGCGCTGTTCCATGCGGACCAGCCCGAGCCCCAGCCCGGCGACCGTGTCGCGGACGGTGTCGTACACGGCGTCCCCGGTGTCCCCGGCGTCCCCGCCGCCGGCCGCCTCGACCAGCAGGACGTGCCCGGCGCCGGGCAGTCCCTCGCCGGCCGCCCCGGCCGGCGCCACGGTCAGTCCGGCGGCGGTGAGGGCCTCGCGCAGGGCGGTGGTGCCGTCGGGGTGCTCGTCGGTGTCGGTGACCTCGACCGCGAGGGTGGCGGTGCGCTGGGTGTAGTCGGCGGTGGCGGACGAGCGCAGCAGCTTCCCGCCGTCGATGACGACGACGTGGTCGCAGGTGCGCTCCAGCTCGCCCAGCAGGTGGGAGGTGACCAGGACCGAGATGCCGAAGTCGGTGTGGACGCGGCGGATCAGGTCCAGCATGTCGTCGCGGCCGACCGGGTCGAGGCCGTTGGTGGGCTCGTCCAGGAAGACCAGCTTCGGGTCGTGGACCAGTGCCTGGGCCAGCTTGACCCGCTGTTTCATACCGGTCGAGTAGCCCCCGATGGGCCGGTAGCGCTCCTCGTACAGGCCGACGTGGCGCAGGGTGTCGGCGGTGCGCTCCCGGGCGGCGTCGGCGGGCAGCCCGGACATCCGCGCCATGTGGACGACGAACTCGGTCGCCGACACGTCGGGCGGCAGGCAGTCGTGCTCGGGCATGTACCCGACGCTCTCCCGGATCTCGGCGCCCCGGGTGGAGACGTCGAGGCCGAGTACGGACGCGGTTCCCTCACTGGCCGGGGAGAGCCCCAGCAGGATCTTGATCAGGGTCGACTTACCCGCGCCGTTCGCACCCACCAGGCCGGTCACGCCCGGCGTGATCCTCATGGTGAGCCGGTCCAGCGCGGTAACCCTCGGGAACCTCTTGCTGAGGTTTTCGGTCGCGATGACAGTCACAGGTCGACCGTAGTGGTGTCCTGAAGGGGTCACGTCACCCCGGGGGCGTGGATGTGCCTCGTACCGGAGAGGGAGACGCCCCTAAGGGAGGGCCACCCGGGGGATGGTCGCGGCGGCCCGCCGTCCGCCGGTGTCACCGCACGGAGAGCGGATACCCGGACAACCAGGACGTTCCGATGCCCCGCGGCACCGGCGGGAGGAGACGGCGATGACGGCGGACACGGCGGCCCCGGCGGGCGTACGGGAGCGGTGGGTCGACGGGGACGGCGTACGGCTGCGGGTGGCCGAGCTGGGCACCCCGTCGGCACCGGGCGGCGGCCGCCGCCCGACGGTGCTCCTGCTGCACGGCTACCCGGACACCAAGGAGCTCTGGCTGCCGGTCGCCGAGCGGCTCGCGGACCGCTGCCACGTGGTGCTGTACGACATGCGCGGCTGCGGCCGGTCCACCGCCCCCGAGCCACTGCGCGGCGGCTTCACCCTGGAGAGGCTGACCGGCGACTTCCTGGCGGTGGCGGACGCGGTCAGCCCGGACGCCCCGGTGCACCTGGTGGGGCACGACTGGGGGTCGATCCAGGGCTGGGAGTTCGCCACGGTGGAGCGGACCCGGGGCCGGATCGCCTCCTTCACCTCGATCTCCGGGCCGTCCCTGGACCACCTGGGGCACTGGTTCGCCCGGCGGCTGACCCGGCCGACCCCGCGCCGGGCCCGCCAGGCGCTCGGGCAGGGCGCCCGGCTCTCGCACGTGTGGGCGATGCAGGTGCCCGTCCTGCCGGAGGTGGCCTCGGGCCTGCTCTGGCCCGCCCTGGCCCGGCGCCGGGCCGGACGCGCCGCCGACGGGTACGGGGCGCGGCGCGCGTACGGCGACGGGTACCCCACCGGCTCGCTGCCCGCCGACGCCGCGCACGGCGTCTGGCTCTACCGCGACAACCTGCCGGACCGGCTGCGCCGGCCGCGCGACGACGCGTACGCCCGGGTGCCCGTCCAGGTGATCACCCTCACCGAGGACCCCTTCCTCTCCCCCGCCGTCCACGACGGCCTGGAGCGCTGGGCGCCGCACCTGGTGCACCGGGCGCTGCGCGCCGGGCACTGGGCGCCGCGCACCCGGCCCGACCAGCTGGCCGCCTGGATCGGCGCGTTCGCCGGGAGCGGCGCGGAGCGGGAACTCGGCGGTGACCAGGCCGACGCCCGGGCCGGCGTCCCGGTCCTGGCGCCCGTACGGCACCGGGCGCGCGATCCGTACGCCGAGCACTTCGGCGGCCGGCTGGTGCTGGTCACCGGCGCGGCCCAGGGCATCGGCCGGTCGACGGCACTGGCCTTCGCCCGGGCCGGGGCCCGCGTCGTCGCGGTGGACGTCGACGCCCAAGGCGTGGCGCGCACCGCCGAACACGCCCGGCTCACCGGCGCGCCGCAGGCGTGGGCCGAGGTCGCCGACGTCTCCGACGGGCAGGCGATGGAGGAGCTCGCCGAACGGGTGGCCCGGAGCTGCGGCGTGGTGGACGTCCTGGTCAACAACGCCGGGATCGCCGCCGCCGGACCGTTCCTGGAGCACAGCCCGGACGACTGGGCTGCGGTGCTCGGCACCAACCTGTGGGGCGCGATCCACGGCTGCCGGCTCTTCGGACGGCAGATGGCCGAGCGCGGGCAGGGCGGCCACATCGTCAACGTCGTCTCCTGCGCCGCCTACGAGCCCACCCGCGCCCTGCCCGCGTACTGCACCTCCAAGGCGGGGGCGCTGATGCTCAGCGAGGTGCTGCGCGCCGAGCTGGCCGGGGAGGGCATCGGGGTGTCGGCGGTCTGCCCCGGCGTCGTCAGCACCTCGATCCTGGACAACGCCCGCTTCCGGGGCCTGGACGCCGGGGAGCGCGAGCGCCGCCGCAAACGGGCCTACCAGATGTACCGGGTCCGCCGGTACTCGCCGGAGAAGGTCGCCGACGCGGTGCTGCGGTCGGTGGTGCGCAACCGCGCGGTGGTGCCGGTGAGCCTGGAGGCCCGGGGCGGCCTGTGGCTGTCCCGGCTGGCGCCGCCCCTGCTGCGGGCGTTCGCACGGATCAACGTACGGGCGTCGTGAACAAAGGGGATGCGCGGCGCCGGGGCGCCGGGCACCCTGTCGGCACATGGACGAACAGCGCATGAAGCGCGTCTCGAAGTACCTGGCGCGGCATCTGCGGCACGACCCCGGACGGATCGGCCTGACCCTGGACGCCCGGGGCTGGGCCGCCGTCCCCCTGCTGCTGGAGGCCGCCGGCCGCCACGGCTTCCGCCTCACCCGCGAGGAGCTGGCCGAGGTGGTCGCCGGCAACGGCAAACGGCGCTTCACGCTCGACGCCGACCGGGACCGCATCCGGGCCGACCAGGGCCACACCGTGGCGGTTGACCTGGGCCTGCCGCCCGCCGAGCCGCCCGCGTACCTCTACCACGGGACGGTCGGGCGGAACCTGGCGGCCATCCGCCGGGACGGCCTGCGGGCCATGGCGCGCCACGACGTCCACCTCTCCCCCGACCGGGAGACCGCCGCCGCCGTGGGCGCGCGGCGCGGCAGGCCGGTGGTGCTGGCGGTGGACACCGGGGCGATGCACCGGGACGGGCACGAGTTCCGGGTGAGCGCCAACGGGGTGTGGCTGGTGGCGCGCGTACCGCCGGAGTACCTGCGCCTGCCCGGCTGAACGTCTCCGGTCCCCCGTAGGCTCATGGGCATGAGCAGCCTGCGCCTGAGCACCGTGATCCTTCCCGTCCGCCGCTGGCACGAAGGCGCCCGCGACCAGTGGACACGTGCCGAGGAGCTGGGCTTCCGCACCGCCTACACCTATGACCACCTCTCCTGGCGCGAGCCCTTCCGGGACGGTCCCTGGTTCGGCGCGGTGCCCACCCTCACCGCCGCCGCGACGGCCACCTCCCGCATACGGCTGGGCACCCTCGTCACCTCGCCGAACTTCCGGCACCCGGTGACGCTCGCCAAGGAGCTGATCTCCCTGGACGACATCTCCGGCGGCCGGGTCACCCTGGGCATCGGCGCCGGCGGCAGCGGCTTCGACGCCACCGTCCTCGGCCGGGAGGCCTGGGCGCCGCGCGAACGCGCCGACCGCTTCGCCGAGTTCGTACCGCTGCTCGACCGGCTGCTGACCGAGGACGCGGTCACCCACCGGGGCACCCACTACTCCGCCGACGGGGCCCGCGGCATCCCCGGCTGCGTCCAGCGCCCCCGGCTCCCCTTCGCGGTCGCCGCCACCGGCCCGCGCGGCATGCGGCTCGCCGCCCGGTACGGCCAGGCATGGGTGACCACCGGCGACCCGAAACTGACCGAGGGGGGCACCCCGGAGCAGTCGGCGGCGGCCCTCCGCGGCCAGCTGGAGCGACTCGGCGCGGCCTGCGCGGACGCCGGCCGGGACGCCGCCGAACTGGACAGGATCCTGCTCACCGGATTCACCCCCGAACGCGGCCGCCCGCTGGAATCCCTCGACGCCTTCGTGGACTTCGCCGGTCGCCACCGGGAGCTGGGCTTCACCGAACTCGCCGTCCACTGGCCGATCCCCGACTCGAACTTCGCCGCCGACCAGCGGGTCTTCGAACGGATCGCGGCAGAGGCCCCGCGTCAGCTCCTCTGAGCCGGACCTCGCACCCTCCCGCAGGAAGGCATCGCCACCCATGCCACACGACCGACACGACGCCGCGACCGGGCCGGTGGAGTCCGCCCGCCGGACGAGACACCTGCTCCTCGGTGCCGACCTGCGCGCCTACCAGCAGGAACACGGCGCCTTCAGCGAGGAGGAACTGGCGGAGGCCCACGCCAGGATCTTCGGCGGCGGGCCCGGCGAGCACGAACCGGCCTGACGCCCCGGACCCGATGTCGTGCGGCCATCAGGGTCTGACTGTCCGTGTCCATCCGGTTTCGGATGCGTTCGTCTCCTGTCTCATTCGGGCACCTTCATGCACGGCTGTGCGCGCATATGCAGGAGTATGGTGACTGTGACTCCTGCCCTCACCCTGCCGGCCACCCGCCCGCGCCTGATCGCCACCGACCTGGACGGCACCCTGCTGCGTGACGACAAGTCCGTCTCCGACCGCACGGTCGCGGCGCTCGCCGCCGCCGAGGAGGCCGGAATCGAGGTCTTCTTCGTCACCGGGCGCCCCGCCCGCTGGATGGGTGTGGTCAGCGACCACGTCCACGGGCACGGTCTGGCCATCTGCGCCAACGGCGCAGCCGTGGTCGACCTGCACCGCGGACGGGAGGTGGTGCACGTACGGGAGCTGCTGCCCGCCACCGCCCTGTCGGTGGTGAAGGAGCTGCGGACGGCGGCCCCGGAGACGAGCTTCGCCGTCGAGCGGACCACCGGCATCCACTACGAGCCCCTCTACCCCCAGTTCCACATGGACCCCGGCGCGGTGGTGGCCCCGGCCGAGGAACTGCTGTCACCGGACCGCGAGGGAACCGACGGACCGGTCCTGAAACTGCTGGCCCACCACGCCGAACTGGTGCCGGACGACTTCCTGGACACCGCCCGCGCCGCAGCGGGTCACCACGCCGAGTTCACCCGCTCCAGCCCCAGCGCGCTGCTGGAGATCAGCGGCCCCGGCGTCAGCAAGGCGTCCACCCTGGCACTGTGCTGCGAGCGGCGCGGCGTCGCGCCCGAGGAGGTCGTCGCCTTCGGCGACATGCCCAACGACCTGGAGATGCTGACCTGGGCGGGCACCTCGTACGCCATGGCCAACGCCCACCCCGCGGTGCTCGCCGCGACCACCCACCACACCGTCGGCAACGAGGACGACGGGGTGGCCGCCGTCATCGAGCGCCTGCTGAGCCTGCCGCCGGCCGCCTGAGCGGGCGCCCCCTCACCGGACCTGCCGACGGCAACGCACCCCGGCAGCGCGCCGGACCGTGCGACGCCCATCGGACCCGCAGACGGCAGCGTGCCGGAGGGGACGGGGAGGGGCGGGTGCTCCGGACACCTGGGGTCCCCCACGCCGGAGGCAAGGGGAGTGGTTTGCGGCCAATGGGCGGCTCACCCGACGTGTCACGGTCACGGCCGTAAATCATGCCGTCCGGAGTGCCCGCCCCGGACTGGCCCCGCCCCCCGCACGCACCCGGGCGCAGCCCGGACACGCCCCCCGTGCGACCACCACTTGCCCTGGAGCGCGCTCCAAGTCCCACCATGAGGTCCGCCAAGCGCACCGCACGACGAGAGGACCTCCGGTGACCGCACCGTACTTCGCCCTGGGCACCATCGACTTCGGCACCAGACTGGACCCGAAGACCTCCATGGAACTGCTCGACCACTTCGTCGAGCGCGGCGGCCAGTGGCTCGACACGGCCAACTGCTACAGCTTCTGGCTGGACCCCTCCGGCACCGGCGGCCAGAGCGAGACCGTGATCGGCGACTGGCTCGCCGCCCGGCCCGGCGCCCGCGACCGGGTGCTGATCAGCACCAAGGTCCGCCAGCAGCCCACCGTGCCCGGCAGCTGGCCGGACTCCGCCGAAGGGCTGTCCGCCCCCGCCGTCCGCCGGGGGGTACAGGAGAGCCTCCGGCGGCTGCGCACCGAGTGGATCGACCTGTACTGGGCGCACGCCGAGGACCGGAGCGTGCCCCTGGAGGAGACCGTCGGCGCCTTCGGCGAAACCGTCTCGGCCGGCCTCGTCCGCCGGCTCGGCGCCTCCAACCACCCCGCCTGGCGCGTCGAGCGCGGCCGGACCGTCGCCCGCGAGCTGGGCGTGACGGGCTGGACGGCCATGCAGCAGCGCTACTCCTACCTCCAGCCCCGGCCGGGCGTCGTCCTCCCCGAGGACGGGCACATGCACGCGACCGAGGAGTCGCTCGACTACGTGCGCAGCGAGCCCGGGATGGACCTGTGGGTCTACTCCGCGCTGCTGTGGGGCTCCTACACCCGCGCCGACACCGACAAGCCGCTGCCCGAGCACTACGAGCACCCCGGCACGGAGCGACGGCTGACCGTGCTGCGGGAGATCGCCGCCGAGGCCGGCGCCACCGCCGGCCAGGTCGTCCTGGCGTGGCTGGCCGGGGGCGACCCGGCGATCGTCCCGATCGTCGGAGTGAGCCGGACCGGGCAGCTCGACGAGGCGTTCGAGGCTATGGAGCTGCGGCTGAGCGAGGAGCAGCGGGGCCGCCTGTCGGCGGCGGCGTAGTGGTGGGGGCGCCCGTGGCACGGCCCCCACGGGACAGCCCCGCCCCGTGGGGTCCCCGCGCCCCGTGGGCTCACCCGCCCGCCGTGACCAGCACCCCCTCCGTGGCGCGCTCCCGCTCCAGCATCTCCCGGAACGGTCCGTCCAGCGCGGCCAGTTCCGCGTACGGCCCGCGCTGGACCGTACGGCCGCCGTCGAGGACGAGCACCTCGTCCACCGCCTCCAGCCCGGCCAGCCGGTGGGTGATCAGCACGGTGGTGCGGCCCTCGGTGGCGGTCAGCAGGTCGGCGGTCAGGGCGTCGGCGGTGGCCGTGTCCAGGTGCTCCGCGGGCTCGTCCAGCACCAGGACCGGGAAGTCGGCCAGCAGTGCGCGGGCCAGGGCCAGGCGCTGGCGCTGACCGCCGGAGAGCCGGGCGCCGAACTCGCCGACCAGGGTGTCCAGGCCCTCGGGGAGGGTGGCGGCCCAGGTGTCGAGGCGGGCCGCGGCCAGGGCCGCGTGGAGTTCGGCGTCGGTGGCGCCGGGGCGCGCGAGGCGGAGGTTCTCGCGCAGGGAGCTGTCAAAGATGTGCGCGTCCTGGGCGCACAGGCCGACGAGGCGGCGGACGTCGTCGGAGGCCAGGGCGGTGGCGTCGGCGGCGGCGGTGGCGGAGTCCGGGCCGGCGCCGAGGGTGTAGCGGCCGGCGACGGGGTCGAGGAAGCGCAGCAGGACGTGGGCGAGCGTCGTCTTGCCCGAGCCGGAGAGGCCGACGACCGCGACCCGCCGGCCGGGGGTCAGCCGCAGGTGCATGTCGTGGAGGGCGGGACGGCCGTCAGGGTCCTGGCCCGGGTGGCGGGCCGTGACACCGTCGAGCACCACGGGGAACGCGACGGCGGGCGCGGGCGCGGGCGCCGGGTGCTCCGGCTCGCGTACGGGCGCGGGGGCGTCGGTCACCTCGTGGACGCGTTCGGCCGAGCGGCGGGCCCGCTGCCGGTGCTGGGCGGCGAGCGGCATCCCGGTGACCGCCTCGAACGCGGCGAGCGGGGTGAGGACCACCACGGCCATGAGGAGGCCGTCCAGCCGCCCGGTGTGCACGGCCGCGGCGCCGAACCAGGCGGCGGCGGTGACGGTGAGGCCGGTGGTCAGCGCCGTCAGGCCGCCGCCGAGGGCGGTGACGGCGCTGCTGCGGGCGGCGATGCGGGTGAGGGCCGTGTCGGCGGCGCGTACGGCGGCGAGACGGCGGGGCAGCGCACCGGCGACGGTCAGTTCGGCGGTGCCGGTGAGCAGGTCGACGGTGCGGGTGGTGAGGGTGCCGCGGGCAGGGGCGAGCTGCCGCTCGGTGCGCCGGGCCACGGCGGCGGCGAGCGCGGGGACGGCGGCTCCGGCGATGAGCAGGCCCGCGGCGAGGGCCAGTCCGGCCTCGGGGAGCAACCAGGTGGTGAAGCCGGCGGCGGCGAGGGAGACGGTGGCGGCGACGGTGGCGGGGAGCAGCCAGCGCAGGAAGTAGTCCTGGAGGGCGTCGACGTCGGCGACGAGGCGGGTGAGCAGGTCACCGCGCCGGGTGCGGCGCAGTCCGGCGGGAGCGAGGCGCTCGAGGCGCGCGTACACGGCGACGCGCAGGTCGGCCAGGACGCGGAACACGGCGTCGTGCGAGACGAGGCGCTCGGCGTAGCGGAAGACGGCGCGGCCGATGCCGAAGGCGCGGGTCGCGGTGACGGCGATCATCAGGTACAGGACCGGGGGCTGCTGGGAGGCGCGGGAGATCAGCCAGGCGGAGACGGCCATGAGGCCGACCGCGCTGGCCAGCGCGAGGGCGCCGAGTACGAGCGCCAGGGCGAACCGTCCCCGGAGGGGGCGGGCGACTTCGCGGACCCGGGTCAGGGGGTGCGCCTTGGGGGCGGGTGCGTCCGCAGGGGTGAGTGCGGGTGCGGGAGTGCCCGTGGGGGCGGGGGCGGTGCGTGCGGGGGTCGGGGCCAGTCCGGGGCGACCGTTCCGGACGGCATGATTTACGGCCGTGGACGTGACACGCTCCTGACCCGTCCATTGGCCGCAAATCACGCTTGAGTGTCCGGAACGGTCGCCCCTCCCCGCCCCCTCCGGCACGCTGCCGGGGGCGGGGCGTCCGAGGGCGACGGGCGTCGCGTGGTGCGGTGGGGGGCCGATGCGGATCACGCGGTCGGCGAGGGGGAGCAGGGCGGGGCGGTGGACGACCAGCAGGGTGGTGCGGTCGTGGGCGAGGCGGGCGATCGCGTCGACGACCTGGGCCTCGGTGGCGCCGTCGAGGGCGGCGGTGGGCTCGTCGAGGAGAACGATCGGGCGGTCGGCGAGGAAGGCGCGGGCCAGGGCGACGCGCTGGCGCTGGCCTGCGGAGAGGCCGGTGCCGTTCTCGCCGAGGAGGGTGGCGGGGTGCAGGTCGGGGGCTCCGGCGTCGTGGAGGGCGCGGAGCACTTCGGCGTCGGTGGCGTCGGGGCGGGGGAGACGGACGTTGTCGGCGATCGTCCCGGCGAACAGGTGGGGGTGCTGGGGGACCCAGGCGATCTGGGAGTGCCAGGTGGGCGGGGCGAGGGTGGTCAGGTCCGTGCCGTTGACGAGGATGCGGCCGGCGGTGGGGGGAGTGAGGCCGAGGAGGGCGGTGAGGAGGGTGGTCTTGCCGGAGCCGGAGGGGCCGGTGAGGGCGACCGTCTCGCCGGGGCTGATCGTGAGGGTGGTGGGCGGGAGGGAGTCGGTGGCGCGGCCCTCGTGGCGGACGGTGAGGCCGTCGAGGTCGAGGGTGGCGGTACGGGCGTCGGGGGCGGGGGCCGTGCCGGAGGTGGGGGGTTGTGTTTCGAGGAGGGTGAAGACCTCGTCGGCCGCGGCCAGGCCTTCGGCGGCGGCGTGGTAGTGGGTGCCGACCTGGCGCAGCGGGAGGTACGCCTCGGGGGCGAGGATCAGGATGACCAGGCCGGTGTGGAGGTCGAGTTCGCCGTGCACCAGGCGCATGCCGATGCCGACGGCGACGAGGGCGACGGAGATGGTGGCGAGGAGTTCGAGGACGAAGGAGGAGAGGAAGGCGATCCGCAGGGTGCGCAGGGTGGCGCGGCGGTAGTCGGCGGTGATGGCGCGGATGTTCTCGGCCTGGGCCTTGGCGCGGCCGAAGACCTTGAGGGTGGGCAGGCCCGCGACGACGTCGAGGAAGTGGCCGGACAGGCGGGTGAGCAGGCGCCACTGGCGGTCCATGCGGCTCTGGGTGGCCCAGCCGATCAGGACCATGAAGACCGGGATCAGGGGGAGGGTGGCGGTGATGGTCGCCGCCGAGATCCAGTCGTCGGTGAGGATGCGGGCGATGACGGCGACGGGGACGACGACGGCGAGTGCCAGCTGGGGGAGGTAGCGGGCGAAGTAGTCGTCGAGGGCGTCGATGCCGCGGGTGGCGAGGGTGGCCAGTTCGCCGGTGGACCGGGTCGGGCCGAGGGCGGTGGCGTGGGTGAGCAGGCGCAGGCGGAGCTCGGACTTGACCGCGGCGGAGGAGCGGTGGGCGGCCAGTTCGGTGAGCCAGGAGACCAGGGCCCGGCCGAGGGCGATGGCCGCGAGGAGGGCGAGCGGGGTGGTGAGGTCGGTGGGGGGTGTGCGGTGCTGGAAGGCCGCGGTGACGACTTCGGCGATGAGCAGGGCCTGGGCGATGACCAGGCCCGCTCCGGCCAGCCCGAGGGTCACCGCCGCGGCGAGGAAGCCGCGGGTGGTGCGGGCGTACCGGAGCAGGCGGGGGTCGACGGGCTTCATGAGTGGGTCGCCTGCTGCTGGGGGTGGGTGTCGGGGGCGATGTGCTGGGTGCCGATGCGCTTGCGGAAGACCCAGTAGGTCCAGCCCTGGTAGAGCAGGACGAGGGGGGTGGCCAGGACGGCCAGCCAGGTCATGATCGTCAGGGTGTAGGGGGTGGAGGAGGCGTTGGTGACCGTCAGGCTCCAGTCGGGGTTGGTGGTGGAGGGCATGACGTTCGGATAGAGGGACAGGAAGAGCGTCGTGACGGCGGCCACGATCGTCACGCCGGAGAGGGTGAAGGACCAGCCCTCGCGGCCGGCGGTGATCGCGCGGATGGCGAGGAGGAGGGCCGCCGCGGCGGCGGCCGTGGTGAGGAGGGTGGTCAGGTCGCCGCGGTCGAGCTGGGTCCAGCCGAGGAAGCCGACCGCGAGGACGGCGGTGGCCAGGCCGAGGCGGACGGCGAGGGCGCGGGAGCGGGCGCGGATGTCGCCGACGGTCTTGAGGGCGGTGAAGACCGCGCCGTGGAAGGTGAACAGGGTGAGCGTCGTCGCCCCGCCGAGGAGGGCGTAGGGGTTGAGGAGGTCGAGGACGCCGCCGGTGTACTCCTTGTCGGCGTCGATGGCGACACCGTGGACGATGTTGGCGAAGGCCACGCCCCACAGGAAGGCAGGGAGGAGGGAGCTCCAGAAGATGGCGTGCTCCCAGTTGCGCTGCCAGTTCTCCTCGGGGCGCTTGGCGCGGTACTCGAAGGCGACGCCGCGCACGATCAGGCAGACGAGGATGAGGAGCAGGGGGACGTAGAAGCCGGAGAAGAGGGTGGCGTACCAGTCGGGGAAGGCGGCGAAGGTGGCGCCGCCGGCGGTCAGCAGCCAGACCTCGTTGCCGTCCCAGACGGGGCCGATGGTGTTGATCAGTACGCGGCGCTCGGCGCGGTCGCGGGCCAGCAGCCGGGTGAGGACGCCGACGCCGAAGTCGAAGCCCTCCAGGAAGAAGTAGCCGGTCCACAGGACGGCGATGAGGACGAACCAGATGTCGTGGAGTTCCATGGGAAACCTCAGTAGGAGAAGGCCATGGGGCGGTCGGCGTCGTCCTTGTCGCCGCCGATCCGGGTGGGCGGGTTGAGGTCGGCCTCGGTGAGCTCGGGGGGCCCGGCCTTGACGTACTTGGCCAGGAGCTTGACCTCGATGACCGCGAGGACGGCGTAGAGGGAGGTGAAGACGGTCATCGAGAGGATCACCTCGAACTGGGAGACGCCCGGGGAGACGGCCGCCGAGGTGCGCATCAGTCCGTAGACGACCCAGGGCTGGCGGCCCATCTCGGTGAAGATCCAGCCCCAGGCGTTCGCGAGGAGCGGGAAGCCGAGGGTGAGGAAGGCGAGCTGCCAGTAGCGGCGGGTGAGGGTGGGGCCGAGGGTCCGCTCGCGGGTGAGGGCCAGTTTCGGGACCTCGTCGGGGGTGGTGCGGTGGCGTTCGGCGAGCCAGAGGCGGTTGCGGGTGAGCCACAGGCCGGCCGCGCCGAGGGCGAGGGAGGCCATGCCGAAGCCGATCATCCAGCGGAAGCTCCAGTAGGCGACGGGGATGTTGGGCCGGTAGTCGCCGGGGCCGTACTGCTCCTGGAGGGCGGCGTTGGTGTCGTTGATGCCGGGGACGGGCGAGTCGAAGTCGCTGTGGGCGAGGAAGGAGAGCAGGCCGGGGATCTCGACGGCCACCTTGTTGTGGCCCTCGTCGACGTCGCCGTAGGCGAAGACGGAGAACGGGGCGGGACCCTCGGTCTCCCACAGGGCCTCGGCGGCGGCCATCTTCATCGGCTGCTGCTCGTACATGATCTTGCCGAGGTGGTCGCCGCTGGCGGCGGTGAGCGCGCCGGCCGTGACCAGGGTGACCAGGCCGAGGCGGAGTGAGGTCCGCATCACGGGGACGTGGCGGCGGCGGATCAGGTGGTAGGCGGCGATGCCGACCATGAAGGCGCCGCCGGTGAGGAAGGCGGCGGTCATGGTGTGGAGGAACTGCGCCACGGCGGTGTTCTGGGTGAGCACGGCGAGGAAGTCGGTCAGCTCGGCGCGGCCGGACTCGGCGTCGATGCGGTAGCCGACGGGGTGCTGCATCCAGGAGTTGGCCGCCAGGATGAAGTAGGCGGAGAGCACCGTGCCGATCGAGACCATCCAGATGGTGGCGAGGTGGACCTTCTGGGGGAGCCGGTCCCAGCCGAAGATCCACAGGCCGATGAAGGTGGACTCGAAGAAGAACGCGATCAGCGCCTCGAAGGCGAGGGGGGCGCCGAAGACGTCGCCGACGAAGCGGGAGTAGTCGGACCAGTTCATGCCGAACTGGAACTCCTGCACGATGCCGGTGACGACGCCCATCGCGATGTTGATCAGGAAGAGCTTGCCCCAGAACTTCGTGGCCCGCAGGTAGACGTCCTTGCCGGTGCGGACCCAGGCCGTCTGGAGACCGGCGGTGAGGGCGGCGAGGGAGATCGTCAAGGGGACGAAGAGGAAGTGGTAGACGGTGGTGATGCCGAACTGCCACCGCGCCAGGGTCTCGGGCGCCAGAGCCAGGTCCACGGCACTCTCCAAGGATGCAGACGGGGGTGTGATGTGGCACACAACTTTGTGAATGCGTTCACATTCACAAGAAGTATGACTCACCCATGTTCGTGCTCGCCAGCCGGGGGGCGGAGAGCACGAACGTCCCCGGTGGGTGGGCCGATGGTCCCGGGCGGCGGGGCTTACGGATTCTGGCGGAAGCTCTCCGCCGTCTGCAGGAAGAGGTCGTTGGCCGCGGCCTCGCCGATCGTGACCCGGGCCCCCTCACCGGAGAAGGGACGCACCACCACGCCCGCCTTCTCGCAGGCCGCCGCGAAGTCGGCGGTACGGTCGCCCAGCCGCAGCCAGACGAAGTTCGCCTGCGTGCCGGGCACCGTCCACCCCTGGGCGCGCAGCTCGCGCAGCACCCGCTCGCGCTCGGCGACGAGGGCGTCCACCCGCTTGAGCAGCTCGTTCTCGCTGCGCAGCGAGGCGACCGCCGCGTCCTGTGCGATCTGGCTCACCCCGAAGGGCACGGCCGTCTTGCGCAGCGCCGCGGCCACCGGCTCGTGGGCGACCGCGAAACCGACCCGGAGGCCGGCCAGGCCGTACGCCTTGGAGAAGGTGCGCAGCACGCACACGTTGGGACGGTCCCGGTAGAGCTCGATGCCGTCGGGGACCTCGGGATCGCGGACGAACTCGCGGTACGCCTCGTCCAGGACGACCAGGACGTCGCCGGGGACGCGGTCCAGGAAGCGCTCCAGCTCGGCGCGGCGGACGGCGTTGCCGGTGGGGTTGTTGGGGGTGCAGACGAAGACCAGCCGGGTGCGGTCGGTGACGGCGTCCGCCATCGCGTCCAGGTCGTGGTCCTCGCCCTCGGTCAGCGGCACCCGGACGGAGGCCGCGCCGGAGATCTGGGTGATGATCGGGTACGCCTCGAACGAGCGCCAGGCGTAGACCACCTCGTCACCGGGACCGGCGGTGGCCTGCAGCAGCTGCTGGGCGACGCCGACGGAGCCGGTGCCGGTCGCCAGGTGCGTCACGGGCACCTCGAAGCGGTCCGCCAGCTCCGCCAGGAGGGCGGTGCAGGCCATGTCCGGGTAGCGGTTGAAGGCCCCGGCCGCGGCGGTGGCGGTCTCCAGGACGCCGGGCAGCGGCGGGTAGGGGTTCTCGTTGGAGGACAGCTTGTAGGCCCGCGGGCCGCCGGGGGCCGGGGGACGGCCGGGCTTGTAGGTGGGGATCCCGTCCAGCGCCGCGCGCAGCTTGGGGGCCTTCTCCGTCATGGCAGGTCCTCCGTGAGTTGTTGGGCGGCCCTGGAGGGCCGGGTCGTGGAGCGGCCGTGCCGCCGCTCGTACCGCTATTGCTGCACACCATAGGAGGATTCCCGGGCTCCGCGTACCTCTCCTTCAGGAGCGCGTTCTGGTGGGCTTGCGCGGGTGGCGCGCGCCGTGGCGCGCGTCACTCGTGGAGGTGAGTTGAGACAGCTTTGAGACATCCGGGGTTCTGCCGGAACAAACGCCAGAACGGCTGCAGAAACGATGGGTTAATCCTTCAACTACCGCCTCTTCCAAGGTCGTTACCGCAGTTCCGGCTTGCAGAATCGTCTCTTCACCCCCTCTCCTGTGAAGTCCCGCAGACGGTGTGTCACGGCCCTACTATCGGCACGCCATGACAGCAGCAGGGAAGCACCAGGTGAGCCGGGCGCACAGCCGCCGACTGGGACGCGCGGGCATCCGTGACGTAGCCGCCGCGGCCGGGGTGTCGATCACGACCGTCTCGGACGCGCTCAACGGCAAGGGGCGGCTGCCCGACGCCACCCGGCGCCATGTCCGCGAGGTCGCCGACCGGCTCGGCTACCGGCCCTCCGCCGCGGCCCGCACCCTCCGCACCGGCAAGTCGGGGCTGATCGGGCTCACGGTCACCACCTACGGCGAGGAGCCCTTCACCTTCACCGAGTTCGCCTACTTCGCCGAGATGGCCCGCGCCGCCTCCTCCGCCGCCCTGGCCCGCGGCTACGCCCTGGTGATCCTGCCCGGCAGCACCCGGCAGAGCCCCTACGACGTCTGGTCGAACGTCGCCCTCGACGGCACCGTCGTCATCGACCCGTCCGACCGGGACCCGGTCGTCACCGAGCTGGTCCGCCAGGGCATCCCCGTCGTCTCCGACGGCCGCCCCTGCGGCGACCTGCCCGTCACCGCCTGGGTCGACAACGACCACGAGGCCGCCGTGACGGGCCTGCTGGACCATCTGGCCGCCGCCGGCGCCCGCCGCATCGGCCTGCTCACCGGCACCAGCACCGACACCTACACCCGGCTGTCCACCACCGCCTACCTGCGCTGGTGCGAACGCCGGGGCCAGGACCCGGTGTACGAGGCGTACCCGGCCCACGACCCCTGCGCGGGCGCCGTCGCCGCCGACCGGCTGCTCGCCCGGCCCGACCGGCCCGACGCCGTGTACGGCCTGTTCGACCCCAACGGCACCGACCTGCTCGCCGCCGCCCGCCGCTACGGGCTGCGCGTCCCCGACGACCTGCTGCTGGTGTGCTGCAGCGAGTCGGCCGTCTACGCCGGCACCGAGCCGCCCATCACCACCCTGTCGCTGAAACCCGGACGCATCGGCACCACCGTCGTACAGCTGCTGATCGACGCCATCGAGGGCACCGGCGGCGGCCGCCCCGTCCAGCAGATCATGCCCACCGACCTGATCGTCCGCACCTCCTCGCAGCGCCGCCGGCGGCGGGCGACGGTGAGCGCGCCCCGCTCCCCCGAACAGCACGGCTGACCGCCGAACCGGATGATTCCGGGAGAAAGCCCCGCACCGCCCGCACCGCGGCCGGACGCGGGCCGAATTGCCGCCCCCGGGTGCGTCACAAGGCGCGACCTGCGTTCCTATGATGGGCGCACGACACCAGGACCGGCTTTCGGCTGGGGCAACCCGCGGGAGGCGAAGAGAGGGTCCGGCAGGTGCAGGCGCGCGCGATGGTGGAGGGGTCGATGACTCAGGGGGCCGGTCAGGGAGCCGACGTCTGGCACGGCGCGGGCGCGGCGGGCGGCACCGTGGCGGGCGCGGCGGGTGCTCCGGCCGCCGGGCCGCACCCGGAGGGCTACACCCCGACCCAGCGCGATCTGCCCGTCATCGGCGCCGGGGCGCCCGCCCCCACCCCCACCCTGGTCGACACGCCCGCCCCCGCGGAGGGGCCGGGACCGCTGTACGTCGTCGGCGACGTCCACGGCTATCTGGACGAGCTGCGGACGGCCCTGCTCAACCAGGGCCTGATCGACACCGAGGACCACTGGATCGCGGGCAACGCCCGGCTGTGGTTCCTGGGCGACTTCACCGACCGCGGCCCGGACGGCGTCGGCGTCATCGACCTGGTGATGCAGCTCTCCGCCGAGGCCGCCGCCGCGGGCGGTTACTGCAAGGCGCTGATGGGCAACCACGAGCTGCTGCTGATCGGCGCCAAGCGGTTCGGCGACACGCCCGTCGGCTCCGGCGCGGGCACCGCCTCCTTCCAGGCCGCCTGGCTGCTCAACGGCGGCCAGCGCTCGGACATGGAGCGCCTCCAGGAGCACCACGTCCAGTGGATGTCCCGGCTGGACGCCATGGCCCTGGCCGACGACCATCTGCTGGTCCACTCCGACACCATGGCCTACCTGGAGTACGGCGACTCCATCGCGGACGTCAACGACACCATCACCGAGGCGCTCACCCACCACGACGCCGACGAGACCTGGGAGCTGTTCCGCAAGTTCACCAAGCGCTTCGCCTTCCGCGACGAGGCCGGGCCCATGGCCGCGCGCGAGCTGCTGGACGCCTACGGCGGACGGCGCGTCGTCCACGGCCACAGCCCGATCCCGTACCTGCTGGGCGAGGTCGGCTCCGAGGACGGCGGCGAGGGCACGCCCCAGGTGAACGGTCCGCACGTGTACGCCGACTCCCTCGCCGTGGCGATGGACGGCGGGGTGACCATGTCCGGAAAGCTGCTGGTGGCGCAGCTTCCGCTGCCGTTCTGAACGGCGGGCGGCGGCGGCCGCGTGCGGTCGTGCGGCGTCCACCGGGTGTGTGCGGTGTCGGCGACCGGAGTGAACGGCGCGCCCCGGTAGTGCGTATTTTCCGGAAACACCCTGTCACGTTCCGCCGGAACCGCCTTACCATGCGGGTCCCTGCCGTAGCGAGCTCTCCTCCGTTTCCGCCCTCACGGCCTTACGGAGCACCGGGGGACGCACATGAACACCGCTCCGCACCTGAGCCCCGAGGACCGCGCCGAGTTCGGCAGAGTCCTCGAGGAGGCTCTCCGCACCACCGCGCACCGGCGCACCGTGCCGGGTACCGGCGCGGAACCGCCGACCACCGAGCAGCTGCGCGCCATGGCGCTCGGTGCCGCCGCGGCGATCGCCGCCTGCGCCGCCGCGGAGTACGGCCACTTCGTCCAGCTCCGCGACGAGCTGCGCCGCCCCGGCCACGCCCCGGACTCCGCCGGTTCCGCCGCCGGGGCCGGTGCCGGGCTGGTGGCGATGCTCTCGGTGCTGGCGCCCGTGCTCGCCGGGACGGCCGCGGTGATCTTCCTCGTCGTCGGCCATGTGCTGCGGATGCTGGACCCCGAGCCCGCCATCGCCGCACCGCTGCGCGACACGGGCTGGGCCTTCGCCGCCCTGACCGCCGCCGCGCTGCTGGCCGCGTGCGTCGGGCTGCTGGTCACCGCGCTGCGCCACGGCTCCGGCGCGATCCGGGCGGACGGTGGCGGACGGGGCGGCGGACGGCGGGACGGCGGGCGGCGGGCCCTGGCCGAGGAGGTCGAGCTGGCCCGCGTGGCCTGGCGTACGGCACTGCTGGAACGCGGGATGCTGCCGTTCCTGCGCAACGCGCTGGAGGGGCACGAAGCGCTGGACGGCCCCGGGAGCGCACCGGGGACGGCCCGGGTGCCCGAGCGCGGGGGCCACGGGGAGCACGGGGAGCAGCGCGACGACCGGCGCGGGAAGCCGCACGGGGAGAGCCGCCACCCCCGGCTGGGCTACACCCATCCCGGCTTCTCCAGCCCGGCCTCGGACCGCAGCCGGGAGACGGGTACCCGGACCGGCTTCACCAGCCCGGACTTCACCGGTCCCGGCTTCGCGAGCCCCGACTTCGGCGGACCCGAGCACACCCCGGACTGAGCGCCGGCCCGGCCTCCGGGCGGGCCGTGCGGCGGGGGACGGGAAAAGCGGTGGGGCGGCGGGGAACGGGCTGGCACCCTGGGGAGGGTGACCGAGCGTCCTCAGCCCGAGCTGTTCCTGAAGGTCTCCCCCGCGCTGCGGATCTTCCTGCCCGCTCGCCGCCGCGGCGGCGAGCTCCTCCCCGTCCCCCATGACGGCACCTCCCCCCTCGTCCAGATCGTGCAGTCCGCGGGGGTGCCGCTGACCGAGGTGGGCGCGCTGGTGGTGGAGGACGGCGGCGGCGACGGTGCCGGGCGGCGGGTGGCGCCGTCGTACCGTCCCGGCGCGGGCGAGACGGTCCGGGTCGAGCCCGTGCCCCGGCCGCAGCCGGTGCCCGGCGGCCCGCCGCGCTTCCTGCTGGACGTCCATCTGGGCACCCTGGCCAGGCGGTTGCGGCTGGTGGCGGGCCTGGACACCGCCTACCACAACGACAGGGACGACGCCGCCCTGGTCGAGCAGGCCAACGCCGAGCGGCGGGTCCTGCTCTCCCAGGACCGCGGGCTGCTGATGCGCCGCCGGCTGTGGCTGGGCGCCTATGTGCACGGCTCGGACCCGGACGACCAGCTCGCCGACGTACTGGACCGCTTCGCACCGCCCCTGTCGCCGTGGACGCGGTGCACCGCGTGCAACGGGGTGCTCGCCGCGGTCGGCAAGGCCGAGGTCGCGCATCTGCTGCGGCCGGGCACCCGCCGCACGTACGACACCTTCGCCCGCTGCCGCGACTGCGGGCGCGTCTACTGGCGCGGGGCGCACGGGGACCGGCTGGAGTCGCTGGTGGCCGGAGCGGCCGAGGCGGCCGGGACACCCCGCTCCGCCGGGGAGGACTGAGGCCGGGAGCCCGGCCGTCCGGCCGCCGGGTGCGGGGCGGACCGCGCACCGGTACGGCACTCGTCGGCACTCGTCGGCCGCCTCGTCTTTCTGCCCGCCCACCTAGATTGCATTCCTATCTAGCTCATGGTGTCATCTAGGTATGGCAACAGACCGACGGGCCAGCTGGCTCAAGGGCGTCCTCGACCTGCTGGTGCTCTCCTGTCTGACCGACGGCGAGAGCTACGGCTACGAGATCGCCAGACGTCTGGACGAGGCGGGGCTCGGCACGATCCGGGGCGGCACCCTCTACCCGGTGCTCAACCGGCTGGAGGAGGCCGGGCTGGTGGCGGCCGAGTTCCGCGCCGCCGAGCGCGGCCCCGGCCGCCGCTACTACCGGCTCACCGCCGAGGGGCGCCGGAGCCTGGCCGAGCAGAGCGAGGCGTGGCTGGCGTTCCACCGCACGGTGAGCACCGCGCTGACCGGCGGACCGGCCGCCGCGGCGGCACAGGGCTGAGCGTCCCGCGCACGAGGGCCCGCAAACGAGGGAGAGACCATGGACGCGTACTTCACGGATCTGGCGGAGCGGCTCCGCGCCCGGGGCGTCACCGAGGAGCGGGTGACCGTCACCCTCACCGAGCTGCACGACCACCTGCTGGACGCCGACAGCACGCCGGAGGCGGAGTTCGGCCCGGTGGCCGAGTTCGCCGAACAGCTCGCCCGCGGCGCCGGCGCGTCCGCCCCCGAGGCCGCCGGGGAGCCCGGTTCCCGCGCCCAGGAGTGGCGCTGGACCGCCGACATCTACACCGACCGGGAACTGCTGAACCGCTACGGCGACCAGGGCTGGGAGGTCGAGCGCGTGGACCGGCTGGGCCGGTTCGTCTGCCGCCGCGACCCCGGGAACGCCATGCGCTGGGAGTACCGGCGCGAGAGCGCGCTCCGCGGGGAGCACGACGAGCTGGCCGCCCGGCTCGCCCCGGACGGCTGGGAACCGTGCGGCCGGTGGACGTACCTGGCGTACTTCAAGCGCCCGCGTGCCGCCACCGCCGGTCCGGCCGCCCGACTGGCCGCCGCGCCGGAGGTCCCGGAGCGCCGGGTGTTCCTCAGCCGGAAGTACCGCGCCCTGCTGGTGGCCGTCCTGGCCCTGGTGGTGGCCGAGGCCGTCTTCCTCGGCAGCTCGGACACCTCCCTCGGCGACCCCGCCACCCTCGCGGGCATGGTGGTCGGCGCGCTGGCGGGAGGCGTCGGGGCCGCGTACGGCCTCCGCCGCCATCTGCGGAAGGAGCGGTCGGCCGTGCGGCCGTGACGGCCGGCGCCGGGTTACCGCCCGGGCCGGGCCGGGCAGAACGCCTGGAGGGCCACGGCACGAAGAGGCCCGGGAGGAGCAGCCGTTGACCACGACCCACCGCCCCGTCCGCCCCGCCCGCACCGTCCGCGCCGCCGCCCTGGTCGGGCGGCTGCGCCCCGCGCTGTACGCGCTGGTGGTGGTGCTCGTCCTGGCCGACCTCGGCGCCGAGGCGGCCGACCTCGGCGACGGAAGGGGCCTGTCCGGCTGGGCGCTGCTCACGGCGGCCGGACTCGCGCTGGCCGCCGAGGCGCTGCGCGCGTACCTCACCCGGGCCGTCCACCGGGGGCCCGAACCCGCCGCGGTGGAGGTCGCACCGCCGGTCACCGGCCGCTGGAGCGCGCTCAACAGCCCGGCCGACAAGGTGCCCAGCCATGGCGTCCGGGCCTACGGCCAGGCGTACGCGATCGACATCGTGCGGGAGCCGGAGCCGCCGGAGGAGCCCCGCCCGGCGTTCGGCTGGTGGCCGCCCGTCCGCCGCAACCGCGACTTCCCCGCCTTCGGCGAGCCGGTGCTGGCGGTGGCCGACGCCACGGTCGTACGGGCCCGGGACGGCCGCCGCGACCATCTCAGCCGCAGCTCCTACCCGGCCCTGCTCCCCTTCTTCGTCGAGGCGTCCATCCGCGACCTGGCCGGATTCGGCGCCCTCGTCGGCAACCACCTGGTGCTCGACCTCGGCGGCGGCACGTACGCCCTCTACGCCCATCTGAGGCGCGGCTCGGTCACGGTGCGGGAGGGCGAACGGGTGCGGACGGGCCAGGTGGTGGCCCGGGTCGGCAACACCGGCAACTCCACCGAGCCGCACCTGCACTTCCAGCTGATGGACGCCGCCGGCCCGTACACCGCGCGCGGCGTGCCGTTCCGCTGGCGCGGGGTGGGCGTACCGCGGAACGAGGAGACGTTCACCGTGTGATCGCGGACAGCGAATCCTCCGAGCGTTCACGCCAATTGGCCGATTTACGCCCCTTACCGGCGGTTCCACCGGAAACGCGGATCACGGTACGGGAAGTGCCTTCACCCGACACCGGAGGAGAGTGCGATGGCGCGCGTGTCACGCAGGAACAGGACCGCCGTGGTGACGGCTGCCGGGCTGCTGGCCGGTACGGCCGTACTGACCGGCTGCGGCGACGACGGGAACGGCGGTGCCTCCGAACCGGGCGGCGAGGAGACCCGGGACGCCGCCGAGGTCGTCCGGGCCGCCCACGAGGAGACCCTGGAGGCCGAGACGGCGAAGCTGGACCTGCGAGTACGCGCCGCCGCCGGCGGCGGGCAGCAGCAGTCGGTCACCGGGAACGGCGTCATCGACCTGGTCGACGGCACGAGCGAGCTGACGATCGAGGCGGGCGGCCAGGAGATCGAGCAGCGGGTGGTGGAGCAGGACCTCTACCAGCGGCTCCCCGAGTCCCTGCGCGGGCAGCTCGGCGAGGGCAAGCCGTGGATCAAGATCGATCTGGGCGAGATCGCCCTGGCCGCCGGCGGCACCGGTGAACTGCAGATCACCGACCCGGCCCAGGCCATGGACTACGCCGGCGCCCTGACGGACGGCGACGCCGAACGCGTCGGCACCGAGGAGATCGGCGGCGTGGAGACCACGAAGTACCGGGTGGAGGTGGACGTCGACGAACTCGCCCGGGGCGACAACCCCCATGCCCAGCAGCTCCGCGAGCAGCTCGGCGACACCCTCCCGATGCACCTGTGGCTCGACGACGAGGACCGCATCCGCCGCCAGCAGTTCGACATCGACCTGGGCGCGGCGAACTCCACCCAGGACCCGCAGGGCTCGAAGAACCCGCAGAGCACCGAGCTCCGGACCACGCTCGAGTTCAGCGACTTCGGCACCGAGGTCGACGTCTCCCCGCCGCCCGCCGAGGACACCACGGACGTGACCGACAAGATCACCCAGCGCGGCGAGCGGTCCGCCACGAACGGCTGACGGCGCACCGACCGCCCGGCAGGCGGCCCGCCCCCGCTCAGGCGCGGAGGACGCCCGCCTGCCGGGCGGCCCGGATCCACTGCGGGAACTCCGACAGCAGCCGGTCGTACAGCTCCGGGTCCGAGACCTTGTCGATGTCGTCCACGGCGAAGAAGCCGACGTTGTCGACCCGGCGGCCCGACAGGGTGTCGAACCGTTCCAGCACCCCGTAGTTCGCCCTGCCCAGCCCCACGAACTGCCAGAAGACCGGCTCCTCGACCGCCTCCCGCAGCTCCTTCTCGATCTGGTCGTTGCGGTAGACCCCGCCGTCGGAGAAGAACAGCACCAGGGTCGGGTCCGGGGCCGGGTGCTCGCGGACGTACGCGCGGACCTCGGCGATGACCTTCTGCTCCTCGTTCTGGATGCCGATCGTCCGCATGTCGACCTGCTCGGGCGCCAGCCCGCGCCTGCGCTTCCTCGGCCGCCCGAAGAGGCTCAGCTCCCCCACCCGTACGTGCAGCCCGATCCACTCGGGCAGCTCGCCCAGCCGCAGGTCCGGCAGCCGGGCCGGGAACGAGGCGAACGTCCACGCCTGCATCTCGCCGTCGTCGTCGAGCTGCGCGGCCACCGCCGCCACGCGCTCGACGACCCCGGCGACGACGCCCTTGCTGTAGAGGAACGACATCGAGCCGGAGGCGTCCAGGACGAGGATCACCCGCGCCCGCGCCCCCTCCGCGCCGTGCTTGCGGAGGCTGACGGCGACCTGCTCCTTGCGGAGGGAGAGGCGCTTGCGCATGTCGACGGGGAGGTGTTCCTCACCCTTGGTCAACCGCGGGGCCGCGGCGGGGGGAGCAGCCGGGGCGGCCGGGGGCTCCGGGGGCTGCGCGGGCTGCGGCCGTACGGGCTGCGGCTGCGGCTGCGGCTGCGGCTGCGGTTGGGACTGGGACTGCGGCTCGTCCACGCTGATGCCGTAGTCGGTGGCCAGCCCGGCCAGCCCCGAGGCGTACCCCTGCCCGACCGCCCGGAACTTCCACTGCCCGCCGCGCAGGTACAGCTCGCCGCCGACGAACGCCGTCTCGGCCGTCGCGTCCATCTCGAACCGCACCAGCCCGGCGCCGGTCACGGCGTCCTCCAGCGTCAGCCGCAGCCCGGTGAGCTGCCCGAACGTCCCGCCGTCGGCCGAGGCGCACAGCAGCACCCGCTCGACGCCCGCCTCCAGCCGGGCCGTGTCCACCTCGACGGTGTCCATGACCGCGCCGCCCTCGTGCCGTTTGCCGAGATGGCGCACGGCGCCGGAGGCGTGGCGGGGCTGGTTGTAGAAGACGAGGTCGGTGTCGTCCCGCACCCGCCCGGCGGCGGTCAGCAGCAGCGCCGACGCGTCGGCGTCCGGCGCGCCGGGTGCGTCCGCCCAGCTCAGTACGGCCCGGACCGCGGGTACGGACAGCGGCACGTTGGCGCCCTTGCGCAGGGATGCGGTACTCACGCCGCCAGTCTGCCCCGGCTCCCGCCCGGACGGACCCGGCGGGGGCGGCCGGTCCACGTGGGGCGCCGGGCGCGGAACGCGCTCTTCCCTGCGGGAGGCGGGTCCCGGATCCCCCGGTTCCCGCGCCGTTCCGGGAGATCCCCGTCCCGCCCCGCCGACCCGCTGGGCGGCGTCTCAGCAGGTCGGCGCGTGGGACGTCCCACGTGTACGTCAACTTCCCCGGGATTGCGGCGGCCACCGGCCACTGTCCCGCAGCCTTGTCGGCAAGCCGGCCGGTGCGGTCGGCTCCACCCGTTCGAAGGAAGTGCATGCGAGCCACGAAGAGAACGTTCGTCAGCGCCGTCGCCGTCGCCGGGATCGCCGCGACGACCCTGACCACCGCGGGCACCAGCTTCGCCGCGTCCGCCCCGGACACCAGGCCGGCGGCGGTCACCGCCGAGGCCGCCGCCCCGCTCGCGGTGGTCAACCTCGGGCTGACCACCACGCAGGCCAAGAACCTCCAGGCGTACCTGCGGACCTTCTACGGCTACACCGGCGCGATCGACGGACAGCTGGGCACCGGCAGCTGGAAGGCGATGCAGCGCAGCCTCAGGAACTTCGGCTACACCGGCGCGATCGACGGGGTCGTCGGCGGCGGAACGGTGAAGGCACTCCAGCGCCTGCTGCGGGGCTACGGCTACGACGGCCCTCTCGACGGGATCATCGGGCCGAAGACCAAGGCCGCGTTCAAGACGTACGCGATCTCTCGCTGAGCCCGCCGAGTAACTGATCACGGGTAGTCGCGGGTACCGGAGGACCGGCCTCAGCGCCGCCCCCGGTACCCGCGCCCGCGGCCCGGCCACCGGGGAGGCGGACACGGGCGAGCGGTGAGTCCAGACCGCTGACCGGCCCGTTCTTCCCGGGGACCGGCGGGCGGGCCGGCTAGCGCGCCACGCGGTGGCGGAGATGGACGACTTTCGAGTTGAAGGTGCGGGTCTCGACGAGTTCGAGGTCCACCCGGCGCTCGCACTGGGGAAAGAACGGGGTGCCGCCGCCGACCAGCACCGGGTGGACCATGGCCCGGTACTCGTCGATCAGGTCCAGCGCGGCCGCTTCGGCGGCGAGAGTCGCGCCGCCGATCGCGATTTCGCCGCCCTCCCCCGGCTCGGCCCGCAACCGCTCGATTTCCTCCGCAAGGCCGCCGGAGGCCAGCCGGGCCTGGCCCCGCACCGCCGACAGCGTGGTGGAGAACACCACCTTCGGGAGCGGCTTCCAGAGCGCGGCCCACTCCAGCTCGGCGTCGTCGAGGGACTGATCCTGGTCGGCGGTCTCCCAGTACAGCATCGTCTCGTACAGCCGTCGCCCCAGCAGATGGACGCCGACCTCCCGGATCTCGTCGATCCAGAAGCGGAAGACATCCTTGTCGGGCTCCGTCCAGTCGAATCCGCCGTCCGGCCCGACGATGTAACCCGTCGAGTGAGACGTTCATCGAATAGGTCACGCTGCGCATCAGGAGCCCTCCTCGGCGACGGTTCCGACAGTACGACCGCCGGACGCCGCAGAACTCATCGCGCTCGCGGGATCCCCTGGACGAAGTCACCCCACGGGATCACTTCACCGGGGCGAGGCGGTGCGGTGGGCGGTGGGGCGGTGTGCCGGAGGGCCAGGAGTAGCGCAGCCTGTACCCCCGTTTCACCGCTCAGCCGGTTATCCCGCGCAGCCGCCGGTCCGTAGCGTTTCCACCATGACGACGACACCGCGGAAGACGCGGAAGAACACCAGGTGGAGCCGGGCGGCGAGCGTGCGGGCGGGACTCGCCCTGGCGGGCGTCGGCGCGATCGGCGCCACGACGCTCACCGGTCTGAGCACCGACGCCATGGCAACCGGGGAGCGTACGGCGAAGGCGGGTGCCGCCGCACACCACGGTGAGCGGGCACAGCTGCGGAAGGACGCACGGGCCGTCCTGGACACCGGAGTCACCGGCCTGACCGTCCGGGTCCAGGACGAGCGGCGCCGCTCCACCGCCGTCCGGGCCGGGGTCGCCGACCTGCGCGGCGGCCGGCCGGTGCCGTACGACGCGCACTACCGCATCGGCAGCGACACCAAGACGTTCACCGCCGTCCTCGTCCTCCAGCTCGTCGCCGAGGGGAGGCTGGGGCTCGACGACACCGTCGAGCAGTGGCTGCCCGGCCTGGTGAAGGGCAACGGCAACGACGGCGGCCGCGTCACCGTCCGCAACCTCCTCCAGCACACCAGCGGACTGGCCAACTACACCAACCTCCAGTTCCAGAGCGTGGAGACCATGAAGCGGGACTTCCTCGCGAACCGCTACACCTCGCTCGCCCCCGCCGAGCGCGTGAAGCTCGCCATGACCGTCGCGCCCGAGTGGCTGCCGGACGCCGCCGGCCCCGGGTCGGAGACCCGGTGGAGCTACTCCAACACCAACTACATCCTGGCCGGGATGATCGTCGAGAAGGTCACCGGCAACTCCTGGGAGCGGGAAGTCCACGACCGCATCGTCAAGCCGCTGCGGCTCAAGGACACCTTCGCCCCCGGTACCTCCGCCCGCGTTCCGCGGCCGACCGCCACCGCCTACACGAGGTTCCCGGGCGAGAAGAGGCTCACCGAGACCACCGAGCAGGCGAACGCCTGGTCCGACGGCGCCGTCATCAGCACCACCGCCGACATGAACACCTTCCTGCGCGCCCTGCTGGGCGGCCGGCTCCTCCCGGCCGAGCAGCTCGCCGAGATGAAGCGGACCGTGCCCGCCGAGGGCTTCACCAGCACGCCGGGTACGGCCTACGGGCTCGGCATCGCCTGGCGCCCGGCCGAGGGTTGCGACGGGGGCGTGTGGTCCCACGGCGGGAAGTCGTTCGGCACGGTCTCCGAGACGGCCGTGACCGACGACGGCCGCCGCTCCGGCGCCTCGGCCGCCTTCACCATCGACTTCGCCGACACCGAGAACCACGTCGCCCAGGACGACACCACCCAGCGGATGCTCGTCCGCGCCCTGTGCGACTGACACCCGAGGCCGGACTCCCCCCCCGGGCCGTGCCCCGGCCGCCGACGCGGCCGGGGCCGGTACCCGTCCGGCTGGGACGCTGGGACCATGACGACATCCGAGCACGACTGGGAGCGGCGGATCGAGGCGCTGTGGGCCTCCTTCGACGAGCACGAGCCGGACGGCTTCCTCCGAAGGGCCGAGGTGCTGGCCGCCGAGCGTCCGGTGGGTGACGCGGCCGCCCTGTTCGAGCTGGCGTCGGCCCATGACGCCACCGACCACGAGGAGGAGGCCGCCGCCCTCTACCGCCGGGCGCTGGCCGCCGGTCTGCCCGCCGGACGGCGGCGCCGCGCCGTGGTCCAGCTCGCCAGCACGCTGCGCAACCTCGGCCGGGCCGGGGAGAGCGTCGCCCTGCTGACGGCCGATCGGGAGGCGGCGTCCGACGAACTGGACGACGCGGTCGTCGCGTTCCTCGCCCTGGCACTCGCCGACACCGGGCGGGAACGGGAGGGGCTGGCCCTGACGCTTGCCGCGCTCGCCCCTCACCTGCCGGAGTACGGCCGCTCACTGACCCACTACGCGCGCTCCCTCACCGAGGATCCCGCGGCACCGCGGTGACCGCGCCGGCGTCCGCCGCCCGCCGCGCGGCCTCGGCCGGGCCCGGTACGGCGGGGCGCCCTCCTGCCGGGCTTATCCGCCCGGCGGTGTCCGGGAGCCGGGTTTCCGGCCATCGCACGGTCGGCGTCGAGGAGCTGCGCGGACAGGCGGTACCGCAGCCCGTCCCCGTCGGGAACGGCCACGGTGTGGCGCCCGCAGGGCGGCGCGGTGGGCGGCGGTGTCGTGCCGCCACTCCCGCAGGACGGCGGCGGCGTCCGGGCGGCCGGTGCCGCTGTCCTGGTGGGGGCGGAGGGTGCCGGGCGCGGCCCAGGGGGCGTGCGGGGGCGGGTCGATGCGGTCGGCCAGGTACGGCGCCTGCGCCCGCAGCCAGCGCAGCGCCCGCTCCGGGTCACGGGCACGGTGGCCGCCGAGGAACCACTCGCGACAGGTGTGCTCCTCCACGACCGAGACCTCGCACCACACCCCGTGGGGTGGGCGGTTGGCGGCGGCCAGGGTGAAGCCGGTCAGGGCGGCGCTGACGGTCATGATCAGCGCGCCGAGGCAGACGGCGGTGAAGTCCATACGGCGCCTCACGTCCCGTCGCCACGCGGGGCGGCATGCAGTTCGAACCAGACCCGCTTCCCGGCCGGTTCCACCCCGCCGGTCCAGGTCACGCCCCAGGTGTGGCCGAGCGCTTCCACCAGGCGCAGCCCCCGTCCGCTCCCCTCGTCGTGCGCGCACCTCTCGCGCGGGCGCGGGATGCCGCGCTGGTCGCCGTCCCAGACGCGGACCCGCACACCCGCGTCCGTGATCTCGGCCTCCAGCGTCAGCCGGGGCGCGGCCGTGTGGACGGCCGTGTTCGTCACCACCTCGCTGACCAGCACCCGGGCGTCCTCCCGCAGCGCGTCGCCGTGCCCGGCGGCCCGCAGCCATGCCGTGACCGCCTCGCGGGCGACTCTCGGGGTGGTCACCATGGCGGGCGCGGTCAGCCGGTAGACGGCGGTCGCGGGTCTGTCCACTGCGGTCACGGTCATCTGCGTCTCCCAACGCGCTCCGGTTGCCGGGCACGCGCGCCCACCACCGTGGCTCGGCCGCCCGCTCCCAGCCCGCACCGATACGCGGGCAGGGGAGGGCAACTGCACTGCGGGTTCACTGGTGTTCACGTCACACCCGCCAGATCACTGGTGATCTGGTATCTATGTAGCTACCAGAACATGAGGAACAAGGTAGATACTCGTGGACCAACTTCACCCGTAAGGGGCAGACTTACGCCATGCCACCGAGGACTGTGACGACCGCTCGTCAGCGGCGACTTGGCGCGGAGCTGCGCAAGATGCGAGAGGCTGCCGGGTACAACGCCCGTGAGGCCGCCGCGGTCCTCGGCATAGACCACACGAAGATCAGCCACATGGAGACCGCGCGCTTCGGTGTCAGCGCGGAACGGGTGCGCACTCTCGCCGGCGCCTACAAGTGTGACGACCAGGCGTACGTCGAAGCACTCGCAGCCATGGCCACGGATCGAACGAAGGGCTGGTGGGAGGAGTACCGGGGCATCCTGCCTGCCGGTTTCCTCGACGTGACGGAGTTGGAGCATCACTCCACCTACCTGCGCACCTACCAGATCGCGCATATTCCGGGAATCGCCCAGACAGAAGACTACGCACGCGCCGTATTCGAGCTGACCTTTCCGCGTCCGCCCAAGCGAGATGCGGAAATCATGATCGAGCACCGGTCACGGCGTGCGAAAATTCTGGAGCGCGAGGAGGATTTCGAGTACATGGCCCTGATCCATGAAGCAGCCCTACGCGTGCGGTTCGGCGGCCCCGATGTAACTCGTACACAACTCCACCATTTGCTGGGCATGTTCGACCACCCGAGGTTCACAGCACGGATCATCCCTTTCGAAGCCGACGGCATCGCCGGTGCTGGCCAGGCTGTCCTGTATGCCGGAGGGCCTGTGCCGCAACTCGACACCGTCCAACTCGATTCAGCACACGGCGCGGTCTTCCTGGACGCCGAAGCCCAGCTCAACGCCTACCGGCAGCTTCTTTTCGCAATGGAGAAACGCGCACTTGGTGTCAAGAAGTCGCGAGATCTCATCAGAGACATCGCCAACCAGCTATGAAAGGACAGGAATTGTCGACAGCCGAGTGGCACACATCTTCTTTCTGCGGCGGAGGTGGAAACAACTGCATAGAGGTCCGCTCCGGTGCCGGAGCAGTGCAGCTACGGGAGAGCGAGCGGCCCGAGCAGATCGTCACCGCCGCCCCGGACGCGCTCCGGGCACTGATCCTGGGCGCCAAGGCGGGCGAGTTCGACCACCTCACGCGCTGACCACACCACCCACGAACCGGGAGGGCCACATGTCCGAGCCCATCGAGTGGCACAGGGCGTCCTGCGGCGGGAACGGCGGCAACAACTGCATCGAGATCGCCCGGGACGGCGACCGCATCCTCATGCGGGAGAGCAACAACCCCGACAAGGTCGTCGTCACCACTCCCGCCAAGCTCGAAGCGTTCCTCCTCGGCGTCAAGGCGGGCGAGTTCGACCACTTCGCCGGGTGAGCGGAGCGGGAAGAGCACGCCGGTGCGGGGCGCCGGGACACCGCCGGTCCCGGCGCCCCGCGCCGTGTCACTGCGGGACGACCGGGCCGTCCGGGCGGATCTCGTACACCGAGCCGTCGTAGGACGAGGCCAGGAACAGGCCGCGCCCGGGGTCGTGGGTCAGCGAGGAGATCCCGGAGGGCGTCGGCCGTACGTCGGTTGACCACCGCCCGGTCTCCCGGTCGTACACCGTGACCCGCCCGTTGTACGCGCCGACGGCGATGTGGCGCCCGGTGTCGTCGGCGCTGACGCACTTGAGCGAGTGGCGGTGCGGGGTGGCGATCTCCTCGGCGGAGAAGTCCGGGGACCACACGCGCAGCCGCAGATCGCGGGAGACGCTGGCGAACCAGCCGCCGCCCAGCCCGGCGCAGCTGTTGGCGATCTTGGTGTGGGCGTCGGGCAGGACATGGCGGGTCTCCAGGGTGCGGATGTCCTGCCAGGCCGCGCCGCCGTCCGCGGAGACCGAGAAGAGCAGGTCGCCGGAGACCGCCACGCTCTTGACGGCGTTGTCGTGCAGCCGCAGGTCCGTCAGGTGCTCCAGGGCGCCGCCCGCCCCCTCGCGCAGCACGATGCCCTCGCCGGTGTACGCGCCGATCACCACGTGCCGCCGGCCCTCCCGCTCGAAGGCGGCGCCGCAGTTGAGGGGCGAGCGGTGCTGGTGGACGGGCTTGCCCGTCAGCGCGTCGAAGACGGTGCCGAGCTGGCCGCCGGTGACGACGGTGTCGCCGACGGGGGTGAGGAAGTTGCACAGGCTGCCGGGCTCGGCGTGCACCGTGCCGTCGCGCCACAGGATGCCCGCGTCGCCGATGGTGAGGACGGAACCGCCGTGCACGGCCACGGCGTTGAGGCCGTAGGTGGGCGCTATGGGCTCCTCGGACCAGGCGCGGCGCTCGAAGTCGTAGCGGTGGTAGCTGTCCCCGAAGCTGCCGAAGACGATGCCCGACTCCCCGGCGAACGCGCAGGTGCGCGGCCAGACCACGGGGGGCAGGCCGACGCTGTCGCGCAGTTGCGGGGTGTCCCCCGACACGTCCCACAGCCGCATCGTCCGGTCGTAGCTCAGGGTGATCAGGAGCTGCCGGGCGGCGCCCAGCACCACGCGTTTGATGCCGGCGTCGTGGGCGGGCACCCGGCGGCGGTCCGCGCCGCGGACGATGATCAGCTCGCCCTCGTCGTTGCCCGCGTAGACGGTGCCGTCGGCGCCGATGGCGACGGTGTCGGTCTCCACGCCGCCCATGTCGAGGTCCTCGACCATGCCCCCGGTCTCCAGGGACCAGCGCTTGATGGTGCCGTCGTCACTGGAGCTGATCAGTTCCCGGCCGTCGTGGCTCCACTCCACCGAGATCACGTCGGCGCGGTGGCCCTCGAAGCGGTGGAGCAGCCGTCCGGAGAAGTCGAAGACCCGCACCCGGTGGTCGCGCGAGGCGGTGGCGATCTTCTCCTCGGCGGGGTGGAAGACCGACATCTCCACGTCGTCCTCGTGGTCGCCCAGGACGGCCAGCAGCCGCAGCCGGGGCACCGACCACAGCCGGGCGGTGTAGTCGCTGGAGGAGGTCACCAGGTAGCGGCCGTCGGGGCTGAAGGCGCACTGGTTGGCCAGGTGGTCGTGGAGCACCCGGGTCAGCGGGGTGCGGGTGCGCTGGTCCCACAGGACGACCCGGTTGTCGTATCCGGCGGTGGCCACGTACGAGTCGCCGTGCGCGGCGACTCCGCTGATGGGGCTGGAGTGACGGATCACGTGCCTTCCTCTCGTGTCGTGTGGTGCCGGTGATCCGGCGGGTCCCGTCCGGTGCGGTCCGGCGCCGGGCGGCGCGCGGACGGTACGGGTGGCACCGGGCGGGATCCGAGATGAGCGGGCAGGCGGGTCGGGCGGCCGGCGGACCGGTCGGCGGAAGAGCCGGGGACACGGCGATCCCCGGTGCGCGGCACGCCGGCGGGTCCGGCTCCCGGGCGGCGGGCCGGCCGGGAACCGGGAGCACCCAAGGGGAGAATGAATCACGGAGGATTTGGTTCCGCCATCTGTTTTCAGCCGTAGAGGGCTGGTTTTCGACGCTTATTTTTCGGCCCGGCTGTTTACGGGAGCGTTCCCGTGTGGACATGCCGCCATCCCCGGCAATCGCCCCGAAGTCCTCTTCGCGGACCATCGGAGCAAAACACGGAAACCCTTTGGATGTTCTGCGCATAAGGTACGGAAGGCTCATACGTGAAGTCGGTTGACGGGCCCGGAAGGGCATGCCATCTTCTTGGAAGCGCTCCCGCCCAGCGGTGGGAACGGCGACCATCACATGGCTGACGGCTATTCCGGGACGGCTGACCAACCGTCTCCGGACGCAAACGGGGGAAAGCACTGCCATGAATTCACTCGGGTTCTGTGAACCATGCCGCCTGCGCGGCGTCCCGGCTTTCGCCATGCTCCGGATAAGACCGTCTTCCGGGCGGTTCCGTGCCGCCTCGGCCGGACGGCCGCGGCACGGATCCTGAGCGCGGGGACCCACCCGTCCACCGGCCCGCGGGCCGGCTCCGGACCGGACGCCCGTTTCCGCTCCCGGTCCGGTGGCCCCGCCGCGGGCCGGGGCGGCATCCGGCCCCGCCACCCCCACCCCTCCCAACCGCATCCGCGCTCCGCCGTCATGCCCGGCGAGCGGGACGGCCCGGACGTGCCTGTGCCCGGAGCCGCTTCCGTCTGCCCGCGCCTCCGTGCGCCCACCGGGCGCGGATCCCCACACAGCAGAGGAGACACAGTTGACCCAGGAGATGCTGATCCCGGACACCGGCCGGGAGCGGCCGCGGCTGAGCGTCCGGACCTCGGTGAGCGTGCCCGTCAGACTCCGGGACGGACGCGAGGCCACCCCCTCCGTCGTCTCCTTCCACGGGCTGCCGGCCGGCTGGCCCGTGGACAAGGAGCCGCTGGCCCTGGTGTTCGGCAGCCCCGGCCCCGTGCCGCTGGTCCGCGTGCACTCCGAGTGCCTCACCGGCGACGTCTTCGGCTCGCTGCGCTGCGACTGCGGCCCGCAGCTCGCGGAGGCGATGGCCAGGTTCGCCGACGAGGGCGGGATCCTCCTCTACCTCCGTCAGGAGGGCCGGGGCATCGGCCTGTACAACAAGCTGGACGCCTACGCCCTCCAGGACACCGGCGCCGACACCTTCGAGGCCAACCGGATGCTCGACCTGCCCGACGACGCGCGGGACTACTGGGTCGCGGCGGCGGCCCTGCAGGCGCTGGGCCACACCGAGGTCGCCCTGGTGTCGAACAACCCCGACAAGCAGCGGCAGCTGACCGAGCACGGCATCACGGTGGTGGAGGCCGTGCCGACCGGTTGTCACCTCAACCCCTTCAACGACCGGTACCTTCGGGCGAAGGTCGACCAGGCCGGGCACCGGATCGCCGTCGAGGCAGCCGGAGCCGTCGAAGCAGTCGGGGAGGGAACGCTGTCGTGACCACCGCACTGCGGAAACGTCTGGAGTCCCTGGCTCCCGAACGGGTCGTCACCCCCGGCCATCCCCGCTACGACACGCTCCGGTCCCTGTTCAACGGCGCGCACGACCGCCGGCCGGCGGTGATCTTCATGCCGCTGGACGGCCGTGAGATCGCCGCCGCCGTCGACGCCGGCCGCGACGCGGGCTTACGCGTCACGGTCCGGGGCGGCGGGCACAACGTCGCGGGGTCGGCCTCGAACGACGACGGGCTGGTGATCGACCTGCGGCTGATGCGCCGGGTGACGGTCGACCCGGGCCTGCGCCTGGCCCGCGTCCAGGGCGGCGCCACCTGGAACGACGTCGACAACGCCACCGCCCGGTACGGTCTGGCCACCACCGGCGGCACCGTGGGCTCCACCGGGGTGGCCGGGCTCACCCTGGGCGGCGGGCTGGGCTACCTGTCCCGCTCCCTCGGTCTGACCTGCGACCTGGTGCGCTCCTACCGCCTGGTCACCGGCGACGGGCAGCGGCGCGAGGTCGACGCCGAACGCGATCCGGAGCTGAACCGGCTGCTGCGCGGCGCGGGCCACGGACTCGGCGCCGTCGAGGAGTTCACCTTCCGCCTCGCGCCCGTGACCCGGGTGCACGGTGGCCGGTTCGTCTACCCGCTGCGGTACGCCTCCCGGGTCACGGCCGCCTTCACCGAGCTGATGGCCGACGCCCCGCCGGAACTCACCTGCCTGCTCCTGCTCGAGCCCTGGGGCGACCCGCCCGTCCGGTCCGTCGTCGCCAACGTCTGCTACACGGGTGACGATCCGGCCGTCGTGGACCGCGTCCGGCGCGTCATGTCCTGCGCTCCCCCGACCGCGCGGGAGTTCGCGCCCCGCTCCTACCTGTCCATGCAGGCGTCGCTGGGCGAGACCGACTTCGGTCTGCGGCACTACTGGAGCACCTGCTCCGTCACCGCCTTCCCCGAGGAGCTGGCCGGGGAGCTCGCGGAGCGCTACGCGGCAGGCGGCTGC
Organism: Streptomyces rubellus; assembly: GCF_036323805.1. Lineage (NCBI taxonomy): Bacteria > Bacillati > Actinomycetota > Actinomycetes > Kitasatosporales > Streptomycetaceae > Streptomyces > Streptomyces rubellus. The sequence continues at coordinate 155,187 of NZ_JAZDCX010000006.1, read as the reverse complement.
GGAGGTGCCGGGGAGGCCGGGGACGACGAGAACATCGTCATCGTCACCCCGCTCGGCGGGGCGGTGGCCACCCCGGAGGAGCCGGGCGCCATCGCCTTCCGCGACGCCGCGTACACCGTGCTGGCCATGGGCATCTGGCGCGATCCCGCCCGGGACGAGGCCGGCCGGGAGTGGGCGCGCGGTATCGTCCGGGCCGCCCGTCCCTGGTCGCTCGACGGGGACCAGCACGTCGACTACGTCAACTACGCCAGCGATCCGGCCGAACGCGGCCGTCCCGGCCGGGCGCCGGGGGAGACGCACCGGGCCCTCCAGGCCGTCAGACGGCGGCTGGACCCCGACGGGGTCTTCGGACCGGTGCTGCCCGACACCCCGGTCCCGGTACCGGCCTGATCCCCGGCCGATCCCCAGCCCCCCACCCGTCCGACACGGAGGAATCCGATGGCACACTCGTCCGACCCGCAGGTCTGTGTGGTGATACCCACCTACAACCGGGCGGAGTTGCTGCGGCGGCAACTGACGGAGCTGACCCGGCAGCGGCTCGCGCCGGAGCGGTTCGAGGTGGTCGTCGCCGACGACGGGTCGTCGGACCACACCGCCGAGGTGGTCAGGTCGTTCTCCGGCCGGCTGCGGATCGGCTACCACTTCCAGGAGGACCTGGGCTTCCGGGCCGCCGCCGCCCGCAACGGCGGCGCCCGGATGGCCACGGCCCCGCTGCTGGTCTTCCTGGACACCGGTGTCCTGATCGGCCCGGACTTCCTCGCCGAGCACCTGGCCGAGCACCGGCAGGACGGGCAGGAGCACGGGCCGGCCGCCGGCCGGGGCGGCCGGCTCGTGCTGGGCTACACCTACGGCTACAACCCGTACCAGCCGTTCCCGGGGCTCGCCGAGGCGCTGGCCGCCTCCGAGCCCGAGGACGTGGTCCGCGCCCACGGCCACGAGCCGGGCTTCCAGGACCTGCGCGCCCGGGAGCTGGCCGGCTTCGGCGAGGACCTCGACCTCGGCCGGCTCGCCGCCCCGTGGATGGCGGTGTGGGCGCTGAACATGTCCCTGCCGACGGACGCCTTCCACTCGGTCGGCGGCTTCGACGAGGACTACCGCTCCTGGGGCGGCGAGGACCTCGAGTTCGGCTACCGCGTGCACCGGCACGGCATGCCGATCACCCTGTCCCGGCGGGCCTGGGCCGTGGAGAGCCCCCACGAGCGCGACCTGGACGCCAACCGCGCCAGCAACTGCGCCAACGCCTGGCGGCTGTGGGAGCGGCACCCCGAGCCGGTCATGGAGCTCTACGGCGCGATGTACTCGCGCAACCACTACGACCCGCCGCTGGAGTACGAGTACCGGCGGCTGCTGGAGTGGACGGAGAAGGCGCGCGGCACCGACGTGCGCGAGGAGGTGGCCGCGCTGGTGGCCGAGCCGCTGCCGGACGGCCGGCGGCCCGCCCGGGTGGTGGTCGTGGGCGCGGGCGGCGCCCACCCCGGCCTGCCCGGGGGGCCGTCGTACACGCTGGTCGACTTCGACGAGCGGCTGCTGGCGGACGTACCCGCCGCGGACGGCACCGCCACCGTGCACGCGGTCGGCCTGCGCACCGTGCTGGAGTCCGGCTCCGCCGACCTGGTCGTGCTGACCTCCCGGCTGCGCGGGCTGTGGGAGCGCTGGTCCGGCGACCTGCTGGCGGAGGCCGGGCGGCTCGGCGGCACGGTGCGGGTGGCCTTCGACGGGGACGCCGAGAACACAGGGAACACCGGGAACACCGCCGGAGCGGCGGCGGCAGTGGACGGCGGGCGGCCGTGACCGGAACCGTGCCGCCCGTCCGGCGGGCCTCGCTGGTGGCCACCCCGCAGCGGAAGATCATGCTCGCGGTCCTGCTGGTCGACACGGTCGCCGCCGGGGCCTTCTACCCGCTCACCTTCCTCTACCTCAAGCTCAGCACCGAGCTGCCGGTCGGGCAGATCGGCCTCATCCTCACCGGGGGCGGCGTCGTCGCCCTGGCCCTGAATCCGCTGGCGGGCAGCGCGGCCGACCGCTGGGGCGCCCAGCGCACCATCGTGCTGGCCAACCTCCTGTGCGGGCTGGGCTATCTGGGGCTGGTCGACATCCACGGCTGGCCGCAACTGGTCCTGGCGGTCTCCCTCATCTCGCTGTCCCAGCGGCTGTACTGGGTCGGCTGGCCGGTGTTCGTCTCCGAGCAGGTCGCCGAGGGGGAGACCCTGGACCGCTGGTTCGCGGTCGTCAACGCCTTCAAGAGCGCCGCGCTCGGCATCGGCGCGGGGGCCGCGGCCGTCATCCTGGCGGTCGGCGACACCGGCACGATGCGGATGTTCCTGATCGCCGCCGTCCTCGCCTCCTTCCTGTCGGCCGCGGTGTTCTTCAAGCTGCGGATGAACCCGCGGAACGGTGCGGCGGGCGGCGGGACGGACGCCGCCGCGGCCGGACCCGTCGGCCCCGGCGGCACGGAGCACACCGGCGGCGGGGACCTCGAGAGCGGCACGGACGGCAAGGACGGCGGGGACCTCAGGAGCGGCGCGGACGGCGGGTGGCGCGCCGTGCTGCGGGACCGCCCGTACGTCGCGATGACCGCCGCTCACACCGCCCTGACCTTCGCCTGGCTGCTGCCCAGCGTCGTCCTGCCGGTGTACTTCGTCGAAACCCTCGACCTGCCGCCGTGGCTGCCCTCGGTGTCCTTCGCGCTGAACACCGCCATGATCGTGCTGCTGCAGACCGCGGTCACCCGCTCCCTCGGCACCCTGCGCCGCACCCGGGCGGTGCTCGCCGGGGCCTGCGCCTTCCTGCTGGCGTTCGCCGTCTTCGCGAGCGCCGACGCCGTGCCCCGGGCGGTCGCGGTGGTACTGGCGCTGGCCGGCATCGTGCTGTTCTCCCTCGGCGAGATGTCCGCCGGGCCGCCCGCGCAGTCCCTGTCGATCGAGGCCGCACCGGTGCCCCTGCGCGGCCGGTACTCATCGGTCTTCCAGACCTCGTGGACCGTCTCCAACGTCGGCGGCCCGGCCGTCGTCGGCGCGCTCCTGCAGTGGCACAGCCTGGGGCTGTGGCTGGTGCTGGGCGCGCTCGTCGGCCTGGGCGGACTGGGCTTCCTGGCCTGCGAGAGACGGTTCCCGGCACACGTCCTGCACTCCGAGGCCAAGAAAGGCGAACCACGATGAACCGGGACCCCGCCCCGGGCGGACCGCGCATCCTCCACATCAGCCCCACCACCAAGCTCGGCGGTGTCAGCGAGGTCATCCGCAGCGAACTGCCCCATCTGGCGGAGCTGGGCTGGCGGGCCCGCTGGATCGCGGCGAACGACCTGGACGAGGCGCACGACGCCGCCTTCGTCCTGCACAACGCCCTGTACGGGGTGCCGGTGGGCGACTTCCCGGCGGCGGCGGTGCGCCAGGGCGTCGAGCGGTTCCTGGCCGCCAACGCCGAACGGGCCGTGGCCGCCGCCCGGGAGGCCGACGTGGTCGTCCTGCACGACGCGATGATGCTCAACCTGGCGACCGCCGTCCGGAGCGCCCTCGGGCCCGCGGCCCCGGTGCTCGTCTGGCGCTGCCATGTCGGCTCCGAGCACCTGGAGACGATCGACCGCGCCGCGGTCGACTTCCTCCGGCCGCAGCTCGACGCCGTGGACCACCTGGTGTTCTCGCACCGCGACCTGGTCTGGTCGGGCTGGGAGGACGACCCGCGCATCACCGTCGTGCCGCCGGGCATCGACCCGGGGTCGTGGAAGAACCGCGAGCTGTCCGAGGAGGTGCGCGCCGCGGTCTGGCCGTATCTGCACGCGGCCCGCGGGGTGTCCGTGGCGGAGCTCACCGGCGAGGAGGACGCCGTCGTCGAGGTGCACGACTTCGGCACCGGCGGGCTGCGGGCGCCCGACTCCCCCTTCGTCCTCCAGGTGTCCCGCTGGGATCCCCTCAAGGGGCAGCTGGGGGTGGTCCGGGCCTTCGAGCACCTCGCCCACCGGGACGCGGACGTGGAACTCGTCCTCGTCGGCCCCCACATCGACGACCGGGAGAACTACCCGGCGAACCGCCGGGTGTGGCAGGGCCTGATGGACGCCCGCGCGGAACTCCCCACCCCGGTGCGCGAGCGGGTGCACATCTGGCGCTTCGGCCCCGTACGGCGCACCGGCGAGGACATAGCCCTCAACCTGCTGCGGCGCAGGGCCCGCACCGTGGTGCAGAACAGCAGCCGGGAGAGCTTCGGCCTGACCGTCACCGAGGCGATGTGGCAGGGCGCGGTGGTCGTCGGCGCGGACGTCGACGGCATCCGCGGGCAGATCCGGCACGAGGCCAACGGGCTCCTCACCCCCTTCACCGAGGGCCGCCCCGGAGGTTCCGCCGGGGACGCCGGGCCCTGGGCCGAGACGGTGCTGCGCTCGCTGACCGACGGCCCCGGACGCGCCCGCTGGGGCGCGGCCGCACGCGCCTCGGTGGAGGAGCACCACCTGTCCCGCGCCGGGGTCGAACGGCAGGTGGCCGCCTTCACCGGCGGTCCGGTGGGCACCCCGGCCGGGGCGGAGTCCCCCGTCCGGGCGGGTTTCCGGTAGAGGACGGCGAGCACCCCGGAACAGACGGGACCGACAGGTCCGTTACGACCCGCGGGACCCGTGAGACCCGTGAGAGAACGAAGGAACGAGAGAGGCCCGGCATGAGTGTGACGATGTGGTTCGACCCCGCCTGCCCCTTCACCTGGCGCACCTCGCGCTGGCTGCGGTCCCAGGCGGAGTCCCGCGGCGAGCAGGTGACCTGGCGGCTGATGAGCCTCGCCGTCCTCAACGAGGGCCGGGAGGTCCCCGAGCAGTTCCGCGAGGGCCACCGGCAGGGGGCCCGGGCGCTGCGCGTCCTGGCCGCCGCGCAGGAGCACGGCGGCAGCCGGGCGGTCGGCGACCTCTACACCGAACTGGGCACCCGCCGCCACGACGAGGGCGGCCAGTACGACGGGAAGACCATCGCCGAGGCGCTGGCCGCCGCCGGGCTGCCCGCCGAACTGGCCGCCGCGGCCGACGACGAGAGCCGCGACCAGGCCGTACGGGCCTCGCACGAGGAGGGGCAGGCCCGCGTCGGCCAGGAGTCGGGGACTCCGGTGGTGGCCTTCGGCGACCACCCCGGCTTCTTCGGACCGATCCTCAGCGCCGTCCCCACCGGGGAGGACGCGGCGCGTCTGTACGACGGGGTGGCGGCGCTGGCCGGCGTCACCGTCTTCAGCGAGCTCAAGCGGGCCAGGGCCTGACACCCGCCGCGGCCGTGCCCGGGCCGGTCCGCCGTCGGCGGACCGGCCCGGGCACGGCTCATTCCGTCCGCAGGATGTGGGCGTTGACCTCGGCCACCTCGCCGGCCAGCTCCGGCAGCTCCACCACCTCGACCCCGGCCGAGGACAGCAGTGCCGCCCCCTCGCACCGGGCCAGCAGCGGCGGCTCCCGGTAGGCGAACACCACCCGGCCGATCCCCGCGTCCAGGATCAGCTCGGTGCAGCTGCGCGGCCGTGACCTGCGGCTGGAGCAGGGCTCCAGACTGGAGTAGACGGTGGCGCCCCGCAGTTCCCGCGCCGTGCCGCCACCCGGCACATCACCGGGGGCACCGTCCGCCGCGGCCAGCCGGGCGAGCGCCGACTCCTCCGCGTGGACCGTGTCGTCCACGTCCCGCGAGTACCCCTCGGCCAGCACCCGGCCGTCCGCCGACACGACGACGGCGCCGACGCTGTACGCGGACGGCACCGCGGGGCAGCGGCGCGAGAGCTCGATCGCCCGGCGCAGCCACCTCGTGTCGTCCGCTCGGCCCGTTCCCGCCGTTTCCACCATCTCCGCCGTCTCCCCCGTCCGTTTCCGGTGTCTCCGCCGCCCGGGTACCCGCTGCCCGTCGCCGCTGCCGCGCCTACTCCCGCTCCCGGAACCTGTCGGTGAGGGCGTACCGCAGATACGCGCAGTCGCCGTACCGCGAGACCTCCGCCAGCCGCATCCGCCGCCCCGGGCCGAACGGGAAGTCCCCGTCCCCCACGAAGCGCGGCGCGGCGCCGTCCCCGACGAGGAACGGCGCGACGCACACCTGCGCCTCGTCCGCCAGCCCCCGTTCCAGGAACTGGGTGTGGACGCTGCCGCCGCCCTCGACCATCAGCCGCCGTACGCCCCGGGCGTGCAGGTCCGCCAGGACCGCGGGCAGCGCCACCGGATCACCGGCTCCGCACACCCGCGCCACCCCGGACAGCCGCTCGCGCGTCTTGTCCAGCGCCGAGTCGGCGGTGTAGACGAGCTTCTCCGTCTCCCCGGTGGTGAAGAACGGCACCGACGGGTCCAGGTCCCCGCTGCCGCTGATCGTCACCTTGGCGGGCGTCGGGGGCATCCCCCGGGCCACCCGCGCGGCCCGCGCCTCGGGGGAGCGCACCATCAGCCGCGGGTTGTCCCGCCGGACGGTGGTGGCGCCGACGAGGATCGCGTCCACGGTGGCGCGCTCGGCGTCGACCCGTGCGGCGTCCTGCGGACTGGACAGGATCAGCCGCTCGGCGCCGGCGTCGTCCAGATAGCCGTCCAGCGACATGGCCCAGGTCAGCAGAACGTACGGGCGCGCGGTCAACTCGGCCTCCCCTTGCGCGGGCACCCCCGTGTCGGCCCGCTCACGGCAACCACGCTACCGGCCCGGCGCCCCGTCCAGAAGATCGTTCCCAGCCACCTGGGCCACCTGAGTGACTCGGGTCACTCCGGTCACCCCGGCAGGCGGCGGTAGACGACGGGCTGGGCGGCCACCCCGTTCGCCCTGAAGTTGGCCAGCACGAAACGGCGGAAGTCCGGGCGCAGGACGAGGGCCGGCAGGAAGGAGCGGAGGGCGGGCCAGCTCGCGTGGTTGATCACACCGTAGTCGGCGGGCTCCCCGTCGAGGGGCCGCAGGAGGACGGAGTCGGACAGCCCGGTCGCGGCCTGGAACCAGCCCGCGGTGTACCTCCAGACCCGCAGCAGGGTGCCGGTGTCCTCGGCGTGGAAGTAGTTGAACAGGAAGCGGTGGTCGGGCCGGTGGTCGACGTCGTCGATACGGGCCGCCACCCGGGCGGCGACACGGTGGACGCGGCGGGCCGCGGCGGCCAGGGCCGCGCCGAGCTCCCCGTCGCCGGCCTCCTCCCGCAGCGCGGCGGCGGCACCGGGACCGGTGGTGCGGACCAGGACGGCGACGTCGTAGCGGGCGGGCCGGACGCCGCGCCGGCGGAGCAGTCCCGTGCCCTCCCCCGGCGGGCGCAGGACGGCGCGGAACACGGTCACCTCCTCGACGCCGCCCCGGGCGGCGAGCCGGCCGGCCGCGGCGGTGAGCCGGCCGAGCAGGCTCCGCCGGGTGCGGCTGGGCAGCGGGAGGGGACCGCACCACGTGCCGACCTCGGCGGCCAGCAGGAGGTATCCGCTGTCGCCGGGAGGCACCAGACGGGCCTCGACGGCGAGGTGGTCGTTGACGAGTTCCACGGTCGTCCACCTTCCTGTGCCGGGCCGGCGCGCGGCGCCCGGACGACGCCAACGCGCGTTGGCCAACGCTTGTTGGCATAACGGTAGCCAGTCCCGCCCGGCAGGTCAACGTGCGTTGGCCTACACTCGTTGACGTGCGGAGATCATCACAGGAGACGAAGTCGGCCATCATGGCCGCCGCCCGTGAGCGGTTCGCCGCCGACGGATACGACCGGACCACGATCCGGGCCGTCGCGGCCGACGCCGCCATCGACCCGTCCATGGTCATGCGGTACTTCGGCTCCAAGGAGAAGCTGTTCGCGGCCGCCGCCGAGTTCGACCTGGAGCTCCCCGACCTGTCCGGCGTCCCCCGCGAGCAGGCCGGGACCACGCTGGCCGCCCACTTCCTGGACCGCTGGGAGGACGACGAGGCACTCGCCGTCCTGCTGCGGGCCGGGGCCACCAACCGGGCCGCCGCCGAGCGCATGCGGGCGATCTTCACCGACCAGCTCGTTCCGGTCGTGGCCCGGCTGTCCGGCGACCCCTCGGCCGCGCCCGCCCGGGCCGGACTGGCCGCCGCCCAGGTACTCGGCATGGCCCTGTGCCGGTACGTACTGGCCTTCCCGCCCCTGGCCGCCATGAGCCGCCGGGAGGTCGTCGAGTGGATCGGCCCGGTCCTGCAGCGGTACCTCGCCGGGGACGGGCCGGGCCGCCCGGACGGGCCGGACTGACGGGAAACGGCGGTGCCCCCGCCCCGCCGTGCGGCGGGGCGGGGGCACCAGGGCGGGGCAGGGGGAGTCAGTCGGCGATCGGGAGGTAGACCCGGTTGCCCGCCGCCGCGAACTCCTCGGACTTGCGGCGCATGCCCTCCTCCGGGTCCAGGGACTCCGCCGACAGCTCGCCACCGTGCTCCCGGCGGATGTCCTGGGAGATCTTCATCGAACAGAATTTCGGACCGCACATCGAGCAGAAGTGCGCCGTCTTCGCCGGTTCGGCCGGAAGCGTCTCGTCGTGGAAGGCGCGGGCCGTGTCCGGGTCGAGGGCCAGGTTGAACTGGTCCTCCCAGCGGAACTCGAAACGGGCGTCGGACAGTGCGTCGTCCCACTCCTGGGCCCCGGGATGGCCCTTGGCCAGGTCGGCGGCGTGGGCGGCGATCTTGTACGTGATGACGCCGGTCTTGACGTCGTCCCGGTTCGGCAGGCCCAGATGCTCCTTGGGCGTGACGTAGCAGAGCATCGCCGTGCCCCACCAGGCGATCATCGCGGCGCCGATGCCGGAGGTGATGTGGTCGTACCCCGGGGCGACATCGGTGGTGAGCGGGCCCAGGGTGTAGAACGGCGCCTCCTCGCAGATCTCCTGCTGGAGGTCGATGTTCTCCTTGATCCTGTGCATCGGGACATGGCCCGGGCCCTCGATCATCGTCTGCACGTCGTGCGCCTTGGCGATCCGGTTCAGCTCGCCCAGCGTGCGCAGTTCGGCGAACTGCGCCTCGTCGTTGGCGTCCGCGATCGAGCCGGGCCGCAGTCCGTCACCGAGGGAGAAGGTGACGTCGTAGGTGCGCAGGATCTCGCAGAGCTCCTCGAAGTGGGTGTAGAGGAAGCTCTCCTTGTGGTGGGCCAGGCACCAGGCCGCCATGATCGAGCCGCCGCGCGAGACGATGCCCGTCTTGCGGCGCGCGGTCAGCGGGACGTAGCGCAGCAGGACGCCGGCGTGGACGGTCATGTAGTCCACGCCCTGCTCGCACTGCTCGATGACGGTGTCCTTGTAGATCTCCCAGGTCAGCTCCTCGGCCCGGCCGTCGACCTTCTCCAGCGCCTGGTAGAGGGGGACGGTGCCGATGGGCACGGGGGAGTTGCGCAGCACCCACTCGCGGGTGGTGTGGATGTTGCGGCCGGTGGAGAGGTCCATCACCGTGTCGGCGCCCCAGCGGGTCGCCCAGGTCATCTTCTCCACCTCCTCCTCGATGGAGGAGGTGACGGCTGAGTTGCCGATGTTGGCGTTGACCTTCACCAGGAAGTTCTTGCCGATGATCATCGGCTCGGACTCCGGGTGGTTGACGTTCGCCGGGAGCACGGCGCGGCCCGCGGCGATCTCGTCGCGGACGAACTCCGGCGCACGGCCCTCGCGGACGGCCACGTACTCCATCTCGGGCGTGATCTCCCCGCGCCGGGCGTACGCGAGCTGGGTGACGGACGTGGTGCCGCCCCGGCCGCGGCGCGGGGCGCGCGCGCCGCCGGGGAAGACGGCGTCCAGATTGCGCAGACCCCCCGCAGTGGGCTTGAGGCCGTCGTCCTCGGGCCGCACCGCGCGGCCCGCGTACTCCTCGGTGTCGCCCCTGGCGGTGATCCAGTCCGCGCGCAGCGGTGGCAGACCGCGGCGGACGTCGGTGTCGACGTTCGGATCGGTGTACGGGCCGGACGTGTCGTACAGCGTCACGTCGCGGCCGTTGGTGAGGTGCACCCGGCGGACGGGCACCCGGACATCGGGGCGCGAACCGCTCAGATAACCCTTGTGCCAGCCGATCTCGCGCCGGCCGGCCGTGTCTCCGGTGGTCCCGGTGGTCCCGGCGGCCCCGGTGGTTTCGGGCGTACGTGCATCCTGCGTGGTCATGAGACCCAACTCCCTACGCCGGCATTACCCGGTAACAGGTTCGGCGGTCGACGCAGCGTGCTTCCGTGGTCGGCCACGGAAGGTCAGCGCCCTCTCAGCCCCGTGCTCGGAGCTCCCGCGATGTGCAAAAGCGCCCCCACGCTAGTGGCTGACCGCATCCGCGCGCCAGAGCGCCCGGCGTGGCGGGGCTGGGATGATCGGAGAGTGGAACCCACTTCCCGGCCGCCGGTCCCCCGTCCGCCGCACGAACCGCCGCGCGTGCCGCCGCCCCCCGCGGCCCCGCCCGCCGGTCCCGATCCCGGTCGTGCGCACGCGCACGGCCACAGCCACGCGCACGGCCACGGTCCCGTCGCGCCCGTCTCGGCGCGGCTGCGCCGGGTCATCGCGGCGGTGCTGGTGCCGTTCGCCGTGGCGGTGCTCGCCGGGCTGGTCGCGCTGTGGCCCGGCGGTGCTCCCGAGGGGGAGAAGGGGGAGAGCGGCGTCGGCTTCGACCGGCAGACGTTCGGCGCCCGCGTCACCGCGGTGGAGGAGGTGAGCTGCGAGGACGTGAACGCCGCCGTACGGCCGCCCGGCGGCCAGGACGGGACGGGCGGCGGCCCCGGGGAGCCCGGCGCGGAGAGCGGGGGCGGGGCGGGCGGAGCGGACGGCGGCGCCTGTCTGCGGGCGACCGTCGAGATCACCGAGGGCAAGGACGCCGGCCACACCTTCACCGAGATCGTCACCCCGGACGCCACCCGCCGGCTGAGCACCGGTCAGGAGGTGGTGGCCGCGTACGCGCCGCAGGCCCCGCGGGAGTTGCAGTACAGCGTGGTGGACGTGCAGCGCGGCGTCCCCATGGTGGTGCTGGCCGCGCTCTTCGCGCTGGCGGTGGTGGTCGTCGGACGGCTGCGCGGGGTGCTGGCGCTGGTCGGACTGGCGGTCAGCTTCGGGGTGCTGACGCTGTTCATCCTGCCCGCGATCCTCCAGGGCTCCAACCCGCTGCTGGTGGCGGTGGTCGGCGGCAGCGCGATCATGCTGGCGACGCTGTACCTGTGCCACGGCGTCAACGCCCGCACCTCCGTGGCCGTGCTGGGCACCCTGGTGTCGCTGCTGCTGATCGGGCTGCTGGGCTCGGCCTTCATCGGCTGGGCGCATCTGACGGGCAACACCGACGACCAGACCGGTCTGGTGCACGGCCTCTACCCGGACATCGAGATCCAGGGCCTGCTGCTGGCCGGGGTGCTGATCGGTTCGCTGGGCGTCCTGGACGACGTGACGGTGACCCAGACCTCGGCGGTGTGGGAACTGCGGCAGGCCGATCCGGCGGCGGGCTGGCGGCGGCTGTACGGCGCGGCCATGCGCATCGGGCGCGACCACATCGCGTCGGTGGTCAACACCCTGGTGCTGGCGTACGCCGGTGCCGCGCTGCCGCTGCTGCTGCTGTTCTCGATAGCGGAGAGCGGGGTCGGCCAGGTGGCCACCAGCGAACTGGTGGCCCAGGAGATCGTGCGGACGCTGATCGGCTCGATCGGGCTGGTCGCCTCGGTGCCGGTGACGACGGCGCTCGCGGCGCTGGTGGCGGTCGCGGACCGGGCGGGTCCGGGGGCCCCCGCCGGGCGGGCGCTGGAACCGGACCGGGTGCCGGAGCAGGCTCCGGACCGGAAGCCCCCGGGCCGGATGCCGGGCCGGGGGCGGGGGCGGCGGCGGGCGCCGCGCTGAGCGGCGGGCCCGCCGTGCCCGCCGGGTGGCCGGATGCCGGCCGCCCGGCGCTCAGGTGCCCGACGAGGTGAACTTCCGCACCACGTAGACCAGGCCGCCGACCAGCGCGGCGAAGAGCAGCAGCTTGAACAGCAGTCCGACCAGGAAGCCCACCACGTTCATGATCAGGCCGCCGAAGACGAGGAGCGCGATGACCGGGATCGCGACCCACGTCACCCACCAGGGCAGTGCCGCGAAGGTCCCCTTGACGTCCATCCCGCTCACCCGTCTCCTTCTGCCCGGCGCGGCGCGCCGGGGCTCGCTTCCCACTGCCGGAATCCCGTACCGGAATTCCTACCGCACTCATGATGCTAGGCGCGCCCGCCCCGCGGCGGGAGGCCGTCCGGCCCCGGTCCTTCCCTGAACGGTCCCCTACGGAACCCCGAACCCGGCCCTCAGCCCTCCGGGGGAGCGAAGACCACCAGGACCCGCAGGTCCTCGGAGATGTGGTGGAACCGGTGCGGCACCCCGGCCGGCACGTAGACCACACTGCCCCGCGCCACCTGGGTGGTCTCGTCCCCGACGGTGATCAGCGCCCGGCCGCTGGCGACGAAGTACACCTCGTCCTGGCGGTGCGGCTGCTGCGGGTCGAGCTGGCCCCGGTCCAGGGCGTACAGGCCCACCGACATGTGCCGTTCGCGCAGGAACTGCAGATAGGCACCCTCGTTGGCGGCCCGCTCCGCCTCCAGTTCCTCCAGCCGGAACGCCTTCACACGCCCTCATCCCCTCACCGGTAGGCGGCCGCGCCCGTTTCTGGGACGATCACGGCCATGGTGACCTTTCTCGTCAAGACGATCGCCAATGCCGTGGCCCTGGCCGCCGCCGTCTGGCTGCTGGACGACATCACACTCACCGGGGACGACACCGGCGACAAGACTCTCACGCTGATTCTCGTCGCGCTGATCTTCGGGCTGGTGAACCTCGTGGTCAAGCCGATCGCGACGCTGCTCTCCTTCCCGGTGCTGATCCTCACGCTCGGCCTGTTCACCCTGGTGATCAACGCGCTGATGCTGATGCTGACCTCCTGGCTGGCCGACAAGTTCGACCTGGCCTTCCACGTGGACGGCTTCTGGACGGCGGTGCTCGGCGGCCTGATCATCGCAGTCGTGTCCTGGGCGGTGAACATGGCGCTGCCCGAAGGGGACTGACCCGGTACGGCGGCCGGCGGGGACGGCGGACCGGCCCGTCGCCGAAGATGGGACCCATGAGCAACGAACCGTCCGGCACCACCCGTACGCCCTACCGCGTCTGTTTCGTCTGCACCGGCAACATCTGCCGCTCCCCCATGGCCGAGGCCGTCCTCCGCGCCCGGGTCGCGGAGGAGGGGCTGGCGGACCGGGTGGAGGTGAGCAGCGCGGGGACCGGCGGCTGGCACGTCGGTGACGACGCCGACTCCCGCACCCTCGCCGTGCTCACCGCGGCCGGATATCCCCTGGAGCACGCCGCGCGGCAGTTCCGGCACGACTGGTTCGCGCGGCTGGACCTGGTGATCGCCCTGGACGAGGGGCATCTGCGGGAGCTGCGGGCGATGGCCCCCACCGCCGGGGACCGGGCGAAGATCCGGCTGCTGCGCTCGTACGCCCCCGGCGGGGGCACCGACGGCACCGACGGCGACTGCGACCTGGACGTGCCCGACCCGTACTACGGCGGCCCGGAGGGCTTCGAGGAGTGCCTGGCCCTGGTGGAGGAGGCCGTGCCGGGGCTGCTGGCCGAGGTGCGGGCGGCCCTGGCGTCCGGGGAGTCCGCGGACTCCCCGGACGGCGGCGGCGAGCGGGCGGCGCACCGGTGACCGGGACGGCACCGGAGAACCGGGTGGCGGCCCGGGTGGCCGCCCTGACCGGAGTGGCGGCCGACCGCGTGCGGCCGGTGGGCGGCGGTGACATCTGCGACGCCCACCGGATCGGGTCGGCGGACGGCCGCACCGTCTTCGCCAAGACCCTCCGGCCCGCGCCCGAGGGCTTCTTCGCCGCCGAGGCCGCCGGTCTGGAACTGCTGGCCGCCACCGGGGCGGTGGCCGTGCCCCGGGTGCTGGCCGCCGAGCCGGACGTCCTGGTGCTGGAGTGGATCGAGCCGGGCCCGGCGGGCCCGGCGCAGGCCGAGCGCCTCGGCCGCGAGCTGGCCGCCCTGCACTCGGTACGGGCCCCCGCCTGGGGCAACCCCGACCCCGGCCGTCCGGCCTACCTCGGTTCCCTGCCGCTGCCCAACCCCGCGGAACCGCCGGCGCGGGCCGCGGACTGGCCCGCCTTCCACGCCGAGTGGCGGCTGCTGCCCCTGCTGCGGCGGGCCGTGGACGGCGGCGGCATCGGCGGGGACGACGCCCGCGCGGTGGCCCGGCTGTGCGAGCGGCTGGCCGGCGGCGGTACGGACGCGGCGGAGCTCGCCGGACCGCCGCAACCGCCCGCCGTGATCCACGGCGACCTGTGGTCCGGCAACGTCCTGTGGTCGGCCGGCGGCCGCGCGCACCTGATCGACCCGGCCGTGCAGGGCGGGCACCCGGAGGCCGACCTGGCCATGCTGGAGCTGTTCGGCTGCCCGCACCTGGAGCGGCTGCTGGCCGCGTACGAGGAGGTGCGGCCCGTCCCAGGCCGCCGCGCCCGCGTCCCCCTGCACCAGCTCCTGCCGCTGCTGGTGCACGCCGTGCTGTTCGGTTCCGGCTACGGCGCCCGGTGCGGCGCGGCGGCCCGGGCGGCACTGGCGGCCTGACCGGGCCCGCGTACCCTCGTAAGCCGGTCACCTGCGAGAACGGGAGCGGCACATGACTGACGGGGGCACCGGCGGCATCGGGGACATCGGCGGCATCGGCGCAGGCGCCGGGAACGGCGACGGCAACGGTGACGGTGACGGCGACGGGACCCGGGTGGTGCGGGCCGGGCTGCCCGCGGAGGAGCCGTACGCGCCGCCGCTGCCGGGCCCGGTCCTGACCGCGCACTACCACCTGCCCGGCGACGTGGCCGGGGCACCCTACGCCTACGGCCGCGACGCCAACCCCACCTGGACCGCCCTGGAGCGGGCCGTCGCCGAGCTGGAGGCGCCCGGCGACCCGGCGGCGACCGCCACCGTCTTCGCCTCCGGCATGGCGGCGATCTCCGCGGTGCTGCTGTCCCGGGTCGGGCCCGGCGACGCGGTGGTGCTGCCCGCGGACGGCTACAACCTGCTGGCCTCGGTCGGCGAACGGCTGCGCGGCTGGGGGGTGGAGGTCCGTACCGCCCCCACCGCGGGCGACGCGCAGCTCGGCGTGCTGGACGGCGCGGCGCTGCTGTGGCTGGAGACGCCCTCCAACCCGGGCCTGGACGTGTGCGACATCCGGCGGCTGGCCGACGCCGCCCACGAGCGGGGCGCGCTGGTGGCCGTGGACAACACCCTGGCCACCCCGCTGGGCCAGCGCCCCCTGGAGCTGGGCGCCGACTACGCGGTGGCCAGCGGCACCAAGGCGCTCACCGGCCACGGCGACGTGCTGCTGGGCTACGTGGTCTGCCGGGACGAGGAGCTGGCGGAGCCGGTGCGGCTGTGGCGCAAGACCGTCGGGGCGATCCCCGGGCCGATGGAGGCCTGGCTGGCGCACCGCTCCCTGGCCACCCTGGAGCTGCGCACCGCCCGGCAGGCGGCGAACGCGCTGGCCGTCGCCGAGGCGCTGCGCGCGCACCCCGCGGTGCGCGACGTACGGCACCCGGGGTTGCCGGACGACCCGGCGCACGAGGCGGCGGCGCGGCAGATGCGGCGCTTCGGCTGCGTGGTCTCCTTCACCCTGCCGGACAAGGGGTTCGCCGAGCGCTTCCTGGCCGCGCTGCGGCTGGTGGGCGAGGCGACGAGCTTCGGCGGGGTGCGCTCCACGGCGGAGCGGCGCGGCCGGTGGGGCGGGGACGCGGTGCCGGAGGGCTTCGTACGGCTGTCGGTGGGGGTGGAGGACGCGGCGGACCTCGTCGCCGACCTCCGGGCGGCGCTGGAGCGGGCCGCGGGATGAGAAGGCCCGCCGGGTGGGAGGAGAGGGAGAGGAGGGGCGGCGCTCCGCACGGGAGGCTTGAAGCTCCCCCCTCCTGCCTCAAGCCGTCCCGCGCGGCGGCCTGCCGTCCGTGCGACGCGCGTGGACAGCTCACAGTCAAGGTTAGTTGACTGAGTGTCATTGTCCAATCACCATATCGACACCCTTCCATCGGGATGCTTATCGTTCCTTCACGGCCCGTGCCCGCCGCGTCACACGGCAGCGGGCGACGGGGCGGGGACGGCCGGGGAACAGACGGGGAAACGGGCGGGGAGCAGACGGGAGGAGACGGAGGACCTCATGGACCTGTCCCTGCTGCGCACGTTCCTCGCCGTGCACCGGGCCGGCTCCCTCACCGGTGCCGCCGCGCTGCTCGGTCTCTCCCAGCCCGCCGTCACCGGGCAGATCCGCGCCCTCGAACAGCAGGTGGGCCGCCCGCTGTTCCTGCGCGGTGCCCGCGGCGTCACCCCCACCGGCTTCGGCGACGAACTGGCCCACCGGATCGCCCCGCACCTGGACGCCCTCCAGGAGATCACCCGCGACGGGCCGGACGGCTCCGCGGCGGGCCGCGCCCTCCACCTCACCGGGCCACCGGAGTTCGTCTCCCGGCGGGTCATGCCCGCCCTCGTCCCGCTGGTCCGCCGGGGCCTGACCGTCCGCGTCTCCTTCGGCGACGGCGAGGAGAGCCTGCGCTCCCTGGCCGCCGGCCACCACGACCTGGCCGTCGTCGCCTCCCGTCCGCGCGGCTCCCCGCCGACCCCGCTGACCGCCACCCCGCTGTGCGACGAGGAGGACGTGCTGGTCGCCGCGCCGCGCTGGGCCGCCCGCACCGGCGGCCCGGCCGTGGTGCGGGCCAGGGGCGCGGCCGCGCTGGAGGGCGTGCCCGCGCTGTGCGTCCACGAGAGCCTGCCGCTGCTGACCCACTACTGGACCACCGTCTTCGGCGAGACCCCCGCGCGGCGCTCCGGCACCGTCGTCGTCCCCGACCCGCGGGCCGTGCTGGAGTGCGTCGTCGCGGGCGCCGGACTGGCCGTGCTGCCGCGCCAGTTGTGCCAGGACGCGCTGGAGAGCGGTCAGCTCACCACCCTGCTCGACCCGCCGGTGCCGCCGCTGCGCACCTACTTCCTCGCCGTACGGGCCGGCACGCTGACCCAGCCGCACATCGCACGGGCGCACGAGTGGCTGCTGCGGGCGGCCACCGGCTGGTGAACCGCCGGGCGGGAGGGGCGCCACGAGGTTTCGCGCTCCCGGTGCCGGGCCAGATCTTCCCCATGACCGCCGACGCGCGCCCCGTGGTCAAGCGCACCGCACGGGCCATCCTGTTCGATGACGACCGGCTGATCCTGATCAAGCGCACCAAGCCCGGCCGCGAACCGTACTGGATCACCCCTGGCGGCGGCGTCGAGCCGGGGGACGCGACCGTCGTCGACGCCCTCCACCGGGAGATGGACGAGGAGCTCGGGGCGAAGGTGACCGACGTGGTCCCGGCCTTCGTGGACACCGTCCCCTACGACCCGGCCGAGGACCCCGACGCCGCCGATCCGCACGGCGCGCCGGGCGTGAAGGTCCAGCACTTCTTCGTCTGCCGGCTGGCCTCGATGGACCTCGCGCGCCGCCACGGCCCGGAGGTGGACGAGCCGCGCGGCGAGTACGAGGTCGTCCGCGTCCCCTTCACCCGCGCGGGCATCGCCTCGGTGGGGGTGGTGCCGCCCTCGCTCCGCGCCTATCTGGACGCCAACATCGAGGGCGTACGGGCTCTGCTGGCACCCGATCTGGGGTAGCTCGCCGCCCCCGGGCGCCCGCTCAGCCGAACCAGCCGGTGAAGGGCGTCCTCTCCCCCCGCTGCTCCATGCGGCGGCTGCGGGCCCGGGCCAGCAGTTGTTCGGCGTGGGCGCGCCAGGCGGCCGGGTCGTCGATGGACGGCACCGGTTCGGGGGCCGGTTCCCGTGCCGGGACCAGGGGTGCCGGGGGCGCCGCGTCCGCCCGTACCGGCTCCGGGGCGTGCTCGCGCGGCGGACGCTCGGTGGGCCCGCGGTCGCGCGCCGCACGCGCCGCCCCGAAGAAGTCGCCGCCCTTGCGTCGCTGGTCGTCCGTGCCCCAGTCGCGCGGGGTGCCCTTGGGCGCCTTCTGCAGATGCGGGATGTGCTTGGCGCAGTGGATGTACGCCTCCTCCACCGTCACCCGCACCCACACCTGTGCCCGCCGCCCGGGCACCGGATCCGTCGGCAGCCCGGGAAGGGTCCGGCGGATCTCGGCGTCCTCGACGATCTCGGCGCGGCCGTTGATGTGCAGGCCGATCCGGGCGCGGAGGAAGTCGATCAGCAGGATGCCCAGATGCGGGTTCTCCTGGATGTTGCCCAGGCTGGCGTGCACCCCGTTGCCCCGGTACTCGGGGTAGACCAGGGTGCGCTCGTCCACCACGTGCAGGAAGCCGGGCGGCCCGGCCCGGAAGGTGTTGTCGCACTCGCCGTGCCGGTCGGCCGTGGCCAGGAAGAACATCTCCTGCTGTGCGACGAACTCCCGCATCCGCTCGTTGAGATGGTCCAGCAGCTGCTCGTCGTAGAAGCGGTCCGCGCGCTCGACCGTGCCCAGCCGCCGCTGCACCGCGTGCTCGCCGTCACTGCCCGGCCGTGCCGGCACCGCCGGGACCGCCCGCCGGTGCTCGGCCGCCGTGTCCGCACCGCTCATGCCGTTCATGCTGTTCATGCCGTTCGCGCCGTTCATGTCGTCCGTGCCGTCCGGCTGCCGGGGCAGTCTGATCATCATGGTCGTCTCGGCCGCCCCGACCGCCTCGCCCGGGCCCGCCGAATCGATTCGCCCCGCCGCGTCCACGCCCCGCTCCCCATGGTGGTTCACGTCCTGTTCCACTGTTCCGCCGCCGTCGTCCCCGCCACCGCGCTCAGTCCCGCGCGGCCCCCGCCGCACCGAGGGCGTCGAGGGAGTCGTGCCGTATGCGGTGGGCGGGGACCCCGGCCGCCACCAACGCCTCCACCCCGCTGCGGACCATCCCGGGCGGACCGGACAGATAACCGTCGTATCCCTGCCACGGTCCGTGCTCCCGGACCACGTCCGGCAGCCGCCCGGTGAGCCCGCCCCCGTCCGGCAGCCCCTCGGTGACCACCGGGCGGACCGTCAGCCACGAGTGGCGCCGGTCCAGTTCCCGCATGGCCTCCAGGTCGTACAGGTCGGGGCCGCTGCGGGCACCGTAGAAGACCTCCACCGGGCGGGCCCGGCCCCCTCTGGCGACCTCCTCGACCAGCGCCTTGACCGGCGCGATGCCGGTGCCGCCGCCCAGGCACAGCAGCCCGGTGTCCGAGGAGTGGTCCACCGCCATCGACCCGGCCGCGGCGCCCAGCCGCAGCACGTCGCCGGGCCGGGCGCGGTGGACGAGCGCGGTGGAGACCCAGCCCGCGGGCACCACCTTGACGTGGAGGACCAGCAGACCGTCCGGGCGCGGGGCACAGGCCAGTGAGTAGTGCCGCCACACCTTCGGCCACCAGGGCGTCTCCACGCTGGCGTACTGCCCGGCCCGGAAGGGGTAGGGCTGGTCGGGGCGCAGGGTGAGGACGGCGATGTCCGGGGTGCGCCGCTCGTGCGCGACCACCTCGGCCTGCCACCAGGCCGGGGCGCGCCGCTCGTCCTCGGCCGCCGCGTCGATCATGATCTGGGAGATGGCGGTGTAGGCGCGCACCCAGGCCGCCTCGGTCTCCGCGTCCCAGGTGCGGGTGGCATAACGGGTGAGCGCGGCGACCAGGCACTCGCCGACCGCCGGGTAGTGCTCGGGCCGGGTGCCGTACTTGCGGTGCCCGCGGCCCAGATGGGAGAGGAACTCCACCAGGACGCGCCGCTCGTCGACCAGCTTGGCGGCGGTGAGCAGCGCCTTGAACAGCCGGTCGCGCTGGCTGTCCATGGCGGCCGGGAAGAGCTCGCGCAGCCCGGGGTGCTGGAGGAAGAGCAGCGCGTAGAAGTACGAGGTGACGGCCTGGGCGATCGGTTCTATCTCCTCCAGGGTGCGGCGTATCAGCTCCGCGTCGCGGGACGGCTCGAACCTGCCGTAACCGGGATTCGCGGGGTACGCCGGCTCGGCGCTCTGGGCGTTCTCGGCGTCCGGGCCGGGCCGGGCCGACTGTTCCGCCGTCCGCTCACCGCCCGCCGGGGCGAACCAGCCCCGCTCCCCGCCGCCGTCACCGCCGCGGCCGGCGGCGGGGGGCCCGCCTGCCGCGCTCTGAGGGATTCCGTTGTCCGCCGACGTGGTGGCCATGGTATGTCTCGCCTCGAACATCTTCCGATCGGTCCGGTCGCTTACAAAGGCGGAATCACTCGTATTTGAGACCCCGAGTCAGCTGTCGCGGATTGTGGGCGCACTGCGGTCCCGACCATACCGGCGCACCGGCGATATACAAGCACCGTCATCGTTCCCGGCTAATTCCGCGGCTTCGCCGCCCACCGCGGACAGCCCGGCGGCCACACCCGGAAGATCCTCCTCCGCGCACCACCGGCCCTCTCGACCACCGCCTCCCAACAGGCCGGGCGGGCAAGGAACTCGGCCTACCACATCCGCCTTCCCGTGACTGCCGGACAGGCCGGGAGCCCCGGCCCGGTCACACTTCCCGTGCGTTATCTTCACCTTTCCACCACTCGGCGGGAAATCCGGAGTGAACGGTCTGTCCGCACTTTTCCATTACGGGCCACTCCCTTTTGCCGTCGCATACCGCCGCTTCACCGACCGCCTGCGACCGGCCACCCGGAATGCGGGCGAAGCACCGGGGACGCACTTCCCGGCGATATCCGGCGGCGCCCCTCCGGCACATCTTCGCCGCATTTCCGGCATACCAGGAAAACCAGTCGAAAGCGCTGGAAACTCGCCGTACCGGGCGACGGACCCGCGAAGGCACCCCGCCCTCGGGGCTTCGGCCGCACACGGCACCCGGAGGGGCGGACCGTACGGATGCGAGAACGTAAACCCCTGGCCATCCCGCCATCCGATCGGCCAGGCTGACCGTCCGTGACCTCCTCCTCACCACCCTCGCACCCTTCGTCCCCCTTCCGCTCCTCCCCCGGACCGGTCATCCGCCGCCTCACCCTCGGCGACCTGCCCGCCTGCCTCGACCTCGCCGCCGACCGCGGCTGGGTGCGCCGGGAGCACAAGTGGCGGCTGCTGCTCACCGCCGGACAGGGCTACGGCATCGACGCCCCGGCGGACGACAGCTCTCCTCCGGCGGCCCCGGGCGCCCCGGGCGCCCCGGAACCGCCGGGGCCGCCGGAGCCCTCCGAGCCCGCGGACCGCGTCCGCCGGAAGCTGATCGGCGTCTGCGTCCTGACTCCGTACGGCCCGCCGCCGCATGTCCCGCGGGGCCGCCCCAGCGCCTCCGTCAGCATGGTGCTCGTCGCCGGCCGCCACGCCCGCCGGGGCCTGGGACGCCTGCTGGTCCGGCACGCGCTGGCCGAGGCCGGGGACGCCACGGTCTTCCTGACCGCCAACGACAGCGGCAGACCGCTCTACGAGAAGCTCGGCTTCACCGCCGTCGGCACCGTCGTCCGGCTCACCGGCGAGTTCACCGGCGCCCACGCCGCCGACCACCGCGCCGGTCCCCGGCCGGACCTCCGCGTACGCGACGCCACCGCCGCCGACCTGCCCGCCGTACTCGCCCTGGACGCACCGGTCTTCGGCGCCGACCGCACCCACCTCATCGTCCGGCTGCCCTCCCTCGCCGACCGCTTCGCCGTCGCGGCCCCCGGCGCCCCCGGCGCGGAGCTCACCGGTTACGCCGCCCGCTGGCCGGGCGGGGACGCCGCCGTCATCGGCCCCGTCGTCGCCGAGGACGAGTCCACCGCCCGGGCCCTGATCACCGAGCTCGCCGCCCACGCCGGCGGCCCCGTCCGTATCGACGCCGATGCCCGGCACTCCGGGCTGCGGTCCTGGCTGCGCGACCGCGGCCTGACCGAACGCACCGCCCATACCCTGATGGTCCACGGCGCGCCCGACCTCCCCGGCGATCCCGGCCGCCGCTTCGCGCCGTACCTGGGATCACTGGGCTGACACCACCCCGGCGGCGCCCTCCCCTCTCCGCGCTCGCTCCGCTTCCGCGCGCCAGCCCTCGGGCGCCACCCCGCCCGGCACCGGGGCCGCCGGGTCGTACGGGCGGCGGGTGAAGACGAACGTGCCCAGGTCGAGATGGCTCACCGAGCCGTCCGTGCCGCGCACCACGCGCAGCGTCTCGCCCGCGTAGTAGCCGTCCAGGCCCGTCCAGGCGTCCTCGCCGTCACCGTCGCCGCCGGTCGCCGGGCGGAAGCGGGAGCCCCGGCCCGCGCCGCCGACCGGCGCCAACTCCAGCGCCCGCCCCTCGCACAACCGCAGCACGAACGCCGCCGGACCCCAGTACCAGGGGCCGGTCAGCGCCAGCAGTTCCGGATCGGCCGCCGAACGCGCCCGCCACGGTTCGGGGAGGGGCGGCTCGTGCTCGGCCACGATCCCCAGGAGCCCGGCGGCCGAGGCCGGCGGCAGGCCGGAGGTCGCGTTGGCCAGCACCACACCCGCCAGCCGCTCCCCGGGAGCCGTCCACAGGTCGGCGAGGAAGCCCGGCATGGAACCGCTGTGCCCGGCCAGCAGCCGTCCGCCGGAGCGCAGCAGCTGCGTCCCCAGCCCGTACGACCGCTCCCAGGAGGCCGCCTCCGGCGCCACCGCCGGGGCCCGCATCTCGACGAGGCTCTCCGTCCCGAGCACCCGCGTGTCACCCGCCGACAGGAACGCCGCGAAACGGCACAGGTCCCCGGCCGTGGACCACAACTGCCCGGCGGGCGCCATCCGTCCGGTGTCGGCGAGCGGCTCGGGCAGCACCGCGTCCGCCCAGGGGTGCACGGCCCAGCCGCGGGCGTACGGCTCCACCGGACGGAGCGTGGTGCGGCGCATGCCCAGCGGCTCGAGCACCTCGGCGCGCAGTACCGCGTCCCAGGGCGCGCCGCGCAGCCGCGCCACCAGAGCGCCCAGCAGGGCGTAGCCGAGATTGGAGTAGTGGTGCCGCCGCCCGGCGGGGTGCCGCAGCGGCCGCTCGCCGAAGAGGTCCGCCGGTTCGGGCCGCAGCTCGCCGGGGGTCCGCTCCCACCAGGGGCCGCGCGGCTCGGCGGCCAGGCCGGTGGAGTGGGACAGCAGTTGGGCGACAGTCAGGCTCCTGGCCTCGACGGGGATGTCGGCGGGGACGTCCAGATGGGCGCCGAGCGGGTCGGCGAGGTCCAGCAGCCCCTCGTCGCGCAGCCGCATCACCAGCACGGCGACGAACGTCTTGGTGATCGACCCGATGCGGTACTGGGTGTCGGCGGTGGGCGCACCGGCCGCCGCGCCGCCGCCGTCGCTGTCGCCGAGGGTGCCGCGCGCCCCGGTCCACACCGTCCGCCCGTCCCGCACCACCGCGCCGACCACCGAGGGCAGCC
Organism: Streptomyces rubellus; assembly: GCF_036323805.1. NCBI lineage: Bacteria > Bacillati > Actinomycetota > Actinomycetes > Kitasatosporales > Streptomycetaceae > Streptomyces > Streptomyces rubellus. Next base: position 132,019 of record NZ_JAZDCX010000006.1, on the reverse strand, counting down.
GTCCCCCGGACTGGACGGTGGCCAGCCGGTGCAGGAGCGCACGGCGGGTGGTGGGCAGCAGTTCTCCGTCCGGTTCTCCACTGGTTGTGACCATGCGGCCACTCCTACCCGGCCCCGGTGCCGGAGCACCACCGCTTTCCACGGGCCGCCCCGGACGGCGCGGCAGGCCGGTCACCGCCTGTGGACGGAACCGCGCGAGGACGCCCACTGCCCTCCCGCGAGGAGGGCTGTGGAGGCCTGTCGGTGGCCGGCCCACCACTGAGGCCCCGGAGGGACCGCTGTGGATTCCGCTCACCGGTGGTGCTCTCCACGGCGCTCCGCACGGGACGTCTTCACATCCTCCGATCGTGTCTTCACACTTTCTCCCTCGTTTTCCCGGCGAAGAGGCGGCGCCACCGGGGCGACGCCCGACCGGAGGAGAAGGCGATGCTGAACGAGAGCGTCCTGCTGGAGTCGAGGTCGCTGCGTGAGAGCGTGGTGGACCGCACGGAGGCGCTGGACAAGGTCAAGGTGCTCTCCGTCCTGCCGGACGGATTCCATGTCACCACCCAGATGGTGGCCGACTACTTCGAGGTGGGGCTCAAGGCCGTCACGTCCCTGGTGGTGGACAACAGGGAGGAACTGGAGAGCAACGGCTACCGGGTTTTGACAGGTACAGAACTGAACTCCTTCAAGGAGTTCTGTCAGGTCCAGTCGCGCACAAGGTCACAGGCGGTCTTCTCCCGGCGCACCGTCCTCAACGTCGCGATGCTGCTGCGCGACAGCATCGTCGCACGTCAGGTGCGTGCCTACCTGCTGGACGCGGAGCGGGGAAACAATCCACAGCCTGTGGACAACCTGGTTCGCGTCCACGCCGACATCGACCTCGCCGCTCTGGACGAGCGCATCACCCGCATCAGCGCGGAGACCACGGGCCGGATCATCGGCCGGACGGTCGTCCCCATGCTGAACCACCTCATCGACGCCTTCGGCGAGCAGCGCCGCGAACTGGCCGGGATCCGCGAGGACCTCGACGACGTCAGGCGCACCCTGCGCGGACGGCGGCCGGTGGCCGCGGCGGCGGCCCTGGACGCGATGGACCGGCGGGAGTTCACGGACCAGGTGGCCGGGCTGTGCCGCCGTGACGGCTGCACCGTGCTCGGTGCCGACGGCGACAGCGACAGCCGCCTGGGCGCGGACCTCGTCGGCCACACCGCCGGCGGGCGGCGGCTGGCGGTGCGGTACGAGCGCCCCGCTCCGCACCGGGCGGTGGGAGGCGAGGAGATGCGGAAGTTCGCCGAAGCGGCGAAGGCGCGGTACGGGGCGGAGGTCCGCCTGTCCGTCACGACCTCCGCCTTCACCCCCGCCGCACTGGAGCTGGCCGGCCGCCACGGGATCACCACCGTGCACCGCGAGCTGCTGGAGGCGTGGAGCGCCGGAGCGACGCTCCGGGTGCTGCGCTGACGGCCCGCCGGCCGCACCACCGCCGCAGCGCCGCACGAAAGCCCGAAGTCGCAAGTAGAGGTTGCGGCTTCGGGCTCGTGCAGCCTAGTGGCTGTCAAACGTCCGGCACACCCGGAACGCGCAGAACGCCCAGGACGCTCAGGACGCTCAGAACACAAGCTTGAACCCGACGTGCGAGGCGGTGAACCCCAGTCGCTCGTAGAAGCGGTGGGCGTCGGCGCGGGTGGCGTCGGAGGTGAGCTGGACCATGGCACAGCCCTGCCGGCGAGCCTCCTCGACGGCCCACCCGACCAGCCGGGTGCCCAGTCCTGAACCGCGCTCGCCGGCGTGGACACGGACGGCCTCGACGAGGGCGCGGCTCGCCCCGCACCGCGACAGTCCGGGGATGACGGTGAGCTGGAGCGTACCGACGACCCGGCCGTCACCGGCACGCTCCGCGACGACCAGGTGCTGCTGCGGGTCGGCGGCGATGCGCTTCCAGGCGGCGCGGTACGGGGCCAGGTCGCCGGGCGACTCCCGCCGGGCACCCAGTGGGTCGTCGGCGAGCATGTCCACGATGGCGCGCAGATCGTCCGCCGCGGCGGGCCGTATGCCGATGTCGCTCATGACCGGCACCCTACGTCCAACCCTCCCGCGGCAAACGTCATTCGGCCCAGGGCAGCCGGACGCGCTCCCCGCTCCCCGCCACTTCGACGGTGGCCCCGCAGGCCATGGCCACCAGGGCCTCGGCCTCCGTACCGGCGTCCCCGGCCCCGGCCGCGCCTCCGGCCGCGCGGATCCGCCGTACGGCACCGGCCGGTACGGTCACCGCCTGCCCGGCGGCGGCGGTCCCGGTGCGCTCGCCGACGGTGAACTCCAGGACCCCGGAGGTCACCGTCCACACCTGCTCGCGGTCGACGGTGAACTCCAGGACCCCGGGCACCGGGCGTCATCCGCACCCGCCGGACGCTCAGCTCGCCGCTGCCCGGGCTGGGGGCGGCGAGTCTCGTCATGGTGGCGTTGGGGGTGGTGACGTCCAGCCCGGGGGAGGGAGTGGTGATGTGCACGGCTGCTCCTCGGTTCCTGTGTTCGGCGACATGTGAGTCAAGCTGCTTTACTCGGACTGCAAGGAGAGTAAAGCAACTTGACTCACATGTGTCACCATGTCTCCCGTGGACAACAGCGACGACCCCCTCGCCCGAGCGGAACTGCTCTACCTGTTCGGCATGGCCTTCCAGCTCCTGCTGGCCGAGTTCAACCAGCAGCTGGCCGAGGCGGGGTACGCCGACCTCCGCCCCGTTCACGGCCTCGCCTTCCAGGCGCTGGGCCGGCGCGGCGCCACCAGCAGCGAGCTGGCCGAACGGCTGGGAGTGTCCAAACAGGCCGCGGGCCAGCTCGTCGACGACCTGGAACGGCGCGGTTATCTGCGCCGCGAACCCCACCCGGCGGGCGGGCGGCGGAAGCTGGTGACGCTGACCGACCGGGCCCAGGAACACCTGGCCGTCGCCGGACGCGTCCTCCACCGGCTGGAAGCCGAACTGGCCGGCCGGATGGGCGCGCGGGACGGTGAGCTGACCGCCGTGCGCGGGTACCTGGCCCGGCTGATCCGCGAGATGGCCCCGGAGGGGCCGCCGCCACTGCGCCCGGTGTGGTGACCCCGGCCCGAGCCCGCCGAACCGACCGAGCCCACCCGGTCCGCCGAACCCGATTCCGCCGGATGTCCGATTCCTTCAAGACCCCAGGCCGCCCCGGCGTCCACCATGGCGGCATGGCACCTCGATTCGATCTCATCGGCCTGGTCACCGCCGACCTGGCCGCCTCGCTGGCGTTCTACCGCCGCCTCGGCCTGGACATCCCCGCCGACGCCGACGACCTGCCCCATGTGGAGGTCGCACTGCCCGGCGGACCGCGCATCGCCTGGGACACCGAGGAGACCGTCCGCTCCTTCGACCCCGGCTGGACCCCGCCCCGCGGCGGCGGCCGCGTCGAACTGGCCTTCCGCTGCGACGACCCGGCCGACGTCGACGAGCAGTACGCCGAACTGGTCCGGGCCGGGCACCCCGGACACCTGGCGCCCTGGGACGCCGTGTGGGGGCAGCGCTACGCCGTCGTCCTCGATCCCGACGGCAACGCCGTCTCCCTCTTCGCGCCCCTGCCCGAGGACCGGTCCGGCACCCGGCCCGACGCTCAGTCCGGTACTCAGTCCGCCAGCAGCGCCGAGAGCTGAACCCCGGCCAGCGCCCTGACCTCGCGTGACAGATGCGCCTGGTCGGCGTACCCGGCCCGGGCCGCGACCGACGCCGCCGGCACCCCGGCGCGGGCCAGGCGCAGCGCACCGTCCAGCCGCAGCACCCGGGCCAGCGTCTTGGGCCCGTACCCGAAGGCCGCCAGCGAGCGGCGGTACAGCTGCCGCTCGCTCAGGCCGACCGCGTCCGCCACCGCCGCGACGCCCGCCCCGGTGCGCAGCCGCTCCACCACCGCCCGCACCGGCGGGTCGTCCGGCGTCCGGCGCAGCCGTCCCACGGCCACCTCCTCCAGCACCCGGGCCGGATCCGGCGCCCCGGCCACCCGTTCGGCCAGCTCCCGCACCTCGCGCTCCGGCCAGAGGGCGTCCAGCGGCACCCGCGCGTCACGCAGCTCGTTCGCCGGTACGCCCAGCACCCGCGGCCCGGTGCCGGGCGCGAAGCGCAGGCCCACATAGCCGGTGCCGGGGGACTCGCCTGTCAGCTGGGCCCGGGTGTCGGGGCCGGCCACCAGCAGCCCGCCGACGGTCCAGATCAGATCCGTGCACCCGTCCGGCAGCACCCGCACCCGGCGGGCGTCCGGCAGCGCCTCCCGGCGCCACACCACCGCGCCGGCCACCCGCCGCGAGCACCACTCCTCGTACACCCCGCCGGCAACTCCCTTCACGCCCCGTACGGCGGCCCGCTCACCCGGCCGACGGCACCGACGGTATCTCCGGCACCCCCGGCAGCGGGCCGAGCCGCTCCGCGACCCGGCCGCGCAGCAGCAGGTACTCCGCCCGGCGGCGGTGCGACGACCCCACGGGCCGCTCGACGCCCCGCGCCCCGGTCACCGTCTCGCCCCGGCGGAACTGCTCACGGGTCAGATCGAGCTCCACACCGCTCGGCAGCCGGTTCCACCAGTGGTGGCCCTCCTGCCGGCCCTCGTGGAACACCTCCCCGACCACCAGCTCACCGCCGAACAGGTCGTGGACGACCAGGGCGGTGATGTCGCAGTGGCCCCAGGCCGGGTTGTCCGGACTCCACTCGATACGGGTGACGTCCGAGGAGCAGCAGGTGTCGGCGGCCCAGCTGCCGCGCAGGGCACGGTCGAGATCGGCGAGAGTCCACGGAGCCCCCGGGTGCGATGTCATGCCGGCAGCATGACACCGGCCACTGACACTCCCCCGCCCACCGGCCTCAAGGCCGCGCCCCCGTGCCGCCGGGGCCGGTGGGGTACAGCACCTGCGGGGCGCCCCACTCCGTGAAGGCCGCCACCGCACCGGCCGGTGCCGCGGCGCCCGGCACCGGGCCGGACTACCGGAGAACGAGCCGGCTCTCGGCCCGGAGCCTGCCGACGAGCGCGGCGGGGGCCTTCTGCGGCGAGCCCGCGTCGTACGGCGGCCGGGGGTCGTACTCGGTCATCAGCTGGACGGCCTGCGCGTGCTCGTCGCCGGCGATCCTGCCGACCAGGGCGAGGCCCATGTCGATCCCGGCGGAGACCCCGGCCGCGGTGATGAACCCGCCGTCCACGACGACGCGTTCGCCGGTCGGCTCGGCGCCGAACGCGGCGAGTTCGCCGAGGGTCAGCCAGTGCGAGGTGGCGCGGCGGCCCTTGAGCAGCCCGGCGGCCGCGAGCAGTCGACCAGCCGGGGGTCGGGGCGGCGGGTGCCGCTGCCGCCCGGGACGAGCAGGGTGTGCGGCGCCCCGGCCCCGGAAGCCCCGGACAGCGCGCCGTCCGGGACGAGGGTGAGACCGCTCGAGGTACGGACGGGGGCGCCGTCGGGCGAGGCGGTGCGGAGCTCGTAGGGATCCCCGCTGTGGCGCCCGGCACCCGTGAACACCTCCACGGGGCCGGTCACATCGAGACTCTGCACGCCGTCGAAGAGGACGACCAGCACGGATTTCCGCGTCATGGCAGCCATCCTTCGCCCCGGCCGCGGTGGCCGCAATGACGAGCACCCCACCCTTCCTGCCATCCCGGGCCCGCCTGCCCGGGCCGCGGCCGGCCCCGCTCGGGACCGCCGCGGCCGGGGCGTACTCGGGTCCACGGACACCGCGGCGCTGACGTACGCCGAGCAGCAGGCGGGCCTCTGCCCACTGCTCGTGCAGGTCCGGCCGGCACCGGCAGCAGAGGCGGCGAGGTCACCTCACGCGACGGCGGTCCCCTCGAACTCGACCAGCTGGCCGGGGATCGCCAGCCGCGTCACCCCGAGCAGCGTGCTGGTCGGCGCCACCCCGGCGGCGCCCAACCGCGCCGCCAGTGCGCCGTAGTGCCGCAGGAGCAGATCGACGTCGGTCGTGTAGACGTTGAGCCGGACGAGGTTCGCGAGAGACATGCCGGCCTTGCCGAGCACGGCCTCCAGGTTGTCGGTGCTCAGCGCCAACTGCGCCGCCATGTCACCGTCGTGCCGGGGTCTGCCGTCCTCGCTCATCGCGGTCTGTCCCGAGATGTACAGGGACCGGGTGTGCCCGGAGACGACCTCGCCCTGGTTGAGTCCCCTCTCCACCGACCACGTCACCGGGTTGACCGCGGTTCGCTCCATTGCCGCATCAGCTCCATTCGGTTCACTGGGAGTACGTACGTCCACCGGCTCGGCAGCCGCCGGCCTCGGCGTCGTGTCGACGAGCCTCCCAACAAACCAGGACATCCCTGGTCACGTATTCCGATAAAGTCCTCGCATGCGCGCCGACCGGTTGGTCTCGCTGGTGCTGCTGCGTCAGCGCGGCCGGCTGACGGCGGACACGCTGGCCCGCGAGCTGGAGGTGTCCACCCGCACCGTGCTGCGCGACATCGACGCGCTGTCCACGGCCGGCGTCCCGGTCTACGCCGAACGCGGCCGGCACGGCGGTTTCGCGTTGTCGCCCGGTTTCCGGACCGAGCTCACCGGTCTGAACCACGACGAGGTCCTTGCCCTGCTGGCCGCCGGACCAGGACGCGGCGAGCGGGTGTTCGGCCTCGGCTCGGCGTTCGCCTCGGCCATGCGGAAGGTCGTCGACGCGCTGCCCGAAAGCCACCGGACCACCGCGAGCGACGCGGTCCAGCGTTTTCTCGTCGACCCGGAGACCGACCTGCTCTCGCGTCGGCTGGTCACCGAGGAGGTGCCCGGCACCACGATGACCGAGGTCCGGCGCGCGGTGCTCGCCGGACACAAGCTGCGCATCCACTACGCGGCCGCAGGCCGGACACCGCAGTGGCGCACGGTGGACCCGATCGGCCTGGTCACCGTACGCGGCCGGGGCTACCTGCTGGCCACGAGATCCGGTGAGGACCGCACCCATCGGCTGTCGCGGGTGCTGGCCGCCGAGGAGCTCCCCGAAACGGCACAGCGGCCGGACCGGGTCGATCTGGACCGGATCTGGCGGGAACGCTCCGCACGGTTTCTCTCCGGCGACCGCATCACCGTGCTGGTACGGGTGGACCCGGTGCGGCGGGAGGACCTGCTGGACACCGCGCTGGCCGTCCGCACGGAGGAGCCCGACCCCGACGCGGACGGCCGGCTGCGGCTGGAGGTGACCTTCCAGGACCCACGGCACGCCGAATGGGCGCTGTGGCAGCTCGGCACGGACGCGGAGGCCCTGGCCCCGCAGTCGTTGCGCACCTCCCTGCGCAATCGCGCCGCCGCGGTCGCCGCCCGCTACAAGGACTCCCCCTGAGAGCGAGATGCCGTCCCGCTCCGGACGACCGGGCGGTAGTTCGTCTCACCCCCCTCGTCCCCTGGGCCGGAAGAAGGCCACCGCAGACGGGAGGGACACCGGAGACGCGAGCCTGCAAAGGGTTGTGGGTTCTCGGCTTCGCTGTCAGGTGGAATCTCTGTGACCTGCGGTTCTTCTCGCTGTCTCAGGCCATGTCGCCGAGTTGCTGTCTCAGGAACGCGTCACTTCCTCAGCCCCGAGTTCGAGGAACATGAGGACCTCGTCGCGGCCGTCACCCGGTCCGAGTCGAAGCGCTCCCGGCCGGCGCCGGATCTCCTTCCAGCCGAGCCGTCCGTGGAAGGTCTCCAGTCCAACCACGGCGTGTGCTGCCAGGGGCAGCCGTTCAAGCCCCATCTCGTCACGAGCGACAGCGTGGGCTTCCTTCGTCAGGGCGATGCCGATGCCCTGCCCACGCCTGCCGGTGCGAGTTCGGACGTGGTGGAGGGTTCCCCAGTGGGTGATGAGGGCGAAGGTGTCACGACGTACGTATCCAGCCCACCGGGTCGTCTCCGTCCAGGACCATCAGGAGGCGGCAGGTTCGAGGGGCGGGGTTTTCGCCGCAGGCGTGGGGACCACTCGGATGTACCGAGGTAACGGTCACTCCGCTGATCTGGAGTTTTTGCGCCGGTTGGCATTGAAGCGCGCCTTCTTCTGACGATTCCCGCATGTGTTCATGTCGCACCATTTGCGGGTGCGGCTCTGACTGGTGTCGAAGAAGGCAGCTCGGCAGGTTGGCGATGCGCACAAGGCCAGTCTTCCGTCTCGTTCGCCTGCGATGATGCTGATCGCGTCGGCGGCGATCACACTGAGGGCGTCTTCCACACGGGAAGCCGAGCTGAGCCGCCATCGCCGCTTGCCCTCGGGCGTCAGGATCGCCGCCGCCCGACCCTGAGCGCTGCAGTCATTGATGACCTGGACAGCGGACGCAGGGAGAGCGTCCTGGGTCGCGGCCGCTGTCGCGGCGGCGTGGATCGACTCCCTCAGCTCTCGAGCCAGTTCGAGCTGGGCGGTAGTGCAGGAGTCCACGGCGAGGCCGTACACCGCCAGCCAGTCGACGAGTCGGTGCGGCGTGGGAATGCGCTCCACAGCGTCGCCATGACGCTCCGACAGAGTCCCCGTGAAGCTGGTCGCCAGCACGGTACCGAGGCGAAAGTCAGGGAAGTCAGCACGCATGGAACCACCTTAGCCGGTTGCGCTCAGACGTGAAGGCATAGTAGAACCGTCATAGCCGGTTCACTGCAGGCCGTAGCCGGTTCCGCGATGGCCAGGAGGTCTCATGCCCCGTCCAACCAGCGACGTGCAAGCATTTGAAGCCCACGCAACTGACGCCGACCTCGACGACCTGCGCGCGCGACTGGCCGCGGCGCGGCTGCCGGAGGCCGAGACGGTCCATCGCGCCGCGCCCGGCCCCCGCCGATGGGAACAGGGCGTTCCGCTCGCCGACCTCGTTGATGTCGTGAACTACTGGCGCACCGGGTACGACTGGCGGTCGTTCGAGGAGCGCATCAACCGAATCGGCCAGTTCCGCACGACCATTGACGACCTGGGAATCCACTTCCTGCACCGCCGATCCGCGCGTGCGGACGCCACTCCTCTGATCATGACTCACGGCTGGCCAGGCAGCATTGCCGAGTTCATCGATGTGGTGGACGAGCTGGCAGATCCGGAGGATGCGGACGCGCCGGCGTTCCACGTCGTTGCCCCGTCGCTGCCAGGCTTTGGTTACAGCGACAAGCCGGCCACCACCGGATGGGGGACCGAAAAGATCGCGGCCGCATGGGTGGACCTGATGGGAAGGCTCGGCTACAGCAAGTTCGTAGCCCACGGCGGCGACTGGGGAGGGAATATCACCACGGTTCTCGGCGGCAGGTTCCCCGCGCACGTTCTCGGCATCCACACATTGTTCGCGGAGGCGCCTCCCGGATTGACAACGGACGGGCTGACGGCAGTCGAGCGCAGGTGGACCGAGGAAACCCGCGATTTCTGGCGTCACCGCGCGGCGTACGCGAAGCAGCAGGCGACCCGACCGCAGACCATCGGCTACTCGCTCGTCGACTCACCGGTCGGGCTTCTTGCCTGGATCCTCGACAAGTTCGCCGAGTGGTCGGACACCGAGGACAGCCCGTTCGAGACGATTTCCAGAGACCGCGTTCTCGACGACGTCACCCTGTACTGGCTGACGCGGACCGGCGCATCGGCGGCCCGCATTTACTACGAAAGCCACAACTCGCTGGACCCCGAACTACGGGTCGACGTCCCGTCAGCAATCACAATGTACCCCCGCGACATCGAGAAGTGTCCGCGCTCCTGGGCACAGGAGCGGTACCGACAGATCGTCCGATGGAGGTCACCCGAAAACGGGGGACACTTCCCGTCGCTGGAAGTTCCCGAGTTTTTCGTCAAGGACCTGCAAGAAGGCCTCGCGGCAGTGCTGGCCGCTAATCGGTGAACGCGACGGGGTTCCGGCACTCGAGCACCGCCTGATCCGGCTCAAGGCGTTGCCCAACGGCTTCCAGACCGAGCTCACCGAGACGGCAGAACGTGGTCAGACAGGACGCGGCGAAGATTCTGAGGCCCTACGGGACGCCGGTCAGGTCTGGGCCATGTCCACGAAGCGCGAGTAGTGCCCCTGGAACGCCACCGTGATCGTCGCTGTCGGACCGTTGCGGTGCTTGGCCACGATCAGGTCCGCCTCGCCCGCCCGCGGGGACTCCTTCTCGTAGGCGTCCTCACGGTGCAAGAGAATGACCATATCGGCATCTTGCTCGATCGAACCGGATTCACGAAGATCCGAGACCATCGGCTTCTTGTCCGTGCGCTGCTCCGGGCCGCGGTTGAGCTGGGAGAGCGCGATCACCGGCACCTCCAGCTCCTTGGCCAGCAGCTTGAGATTCCGGGACATCTCCGAGACCTCCTGCTGCCGGCTCTCGGGACGGCGCGAGCCGCCCGACTGCATCAGCTGGAGGTAGTCGATGACGACCAGCCGCAGGTCGTTCCGCTGCTTCAGCCGGCGGCACTTGGCGCGGATCTCCATCATCGTCAGGTTGGGCGAGTCGTCGATGTACAGCGGCGCGCCCGTGACCTCCGGCATCTGGCGCGCCAGCCGGTTCCAGTCCTCGTCCGTCATGCTGCCCGACCGCATGTGGTGCAGCGCCACCCGCGCCTCGGCCGACAGCAGACGCATCGCGATCTCGTTGCGCCCCATCTCCAGCGAGAAGATCACACTGGGCAGGTTGTTCCTGATGGAACAGGCCCGGGCGAAGTCCAGGGCGAGGGTGGAGTTGTGGACGACGATGCCGTCCGCGACGAAGTTGTGTGTGCCGTCGACCGTCAGGTCGTAGACCTCGGCCTCGCCGTCCGGCACCACGGACACCACTTCGTCCCACCAGACGTCCGAATCGGCGATGTCGAGCAGCACCCGGGACTCCAGGGCCTTGCCGAGCTCCGTCAGCCGGGAGCGGCTGACCCGCTGCCCCACACGCCAGTTGTGGTTGCGCGGACGCCCCGCACGGGTGCTGACCTCGGCCCAGCTCATCCCGCCCTTCTCCGCCTTGATCACGTCCCAGACCTCGCCCGGGACCAGATCGAGGTTCGGCCGGGAGGCGCGCTCCCCGGAACTCTCCAGGACCTCGGCGAGCTGCCGCTCCTTGGAGAAGATGCCGACCCGGGCGGCGAAGGCCCGGATCTGGTCCAGGTCGTGGATGAGTACCTGGAAGACCGGCCGCCGCTCACCCCGGTACCCGACGGTCCGGCGAACCACCTGTGCCACGACGCCCAGCCGCAGCAGAAGCTGCGCCACATCGTGCGCCAGCCGCTCGCTGACGGTGCCGTAGCCGATCTGGGGCTGGTTCCCGGGCTTCGAGACGCATGCCCAGCCGTCCGTGGCGTAGAGACGGGAGAGGAAGAGCGCGATCTGCCGTTCGGGAAGCCGGAAGAACACCTCGGGGACGAACTTGTCGTGGCTTCCCCGACCCGTCAGCCCCCACTCGTCCAGCCGGGCGGTGAGCTGGTTGCCGCCCAAAGCGGCGGCGGCGAAGGTCAGCCGTGAGGGGTGCTCGTGAGCTCCTGTCCCACGGTCGGCGCAGTCACGGTCACCGCATGCCCGGGGAACACCGTGGGCCACCCGCAGCAGCAACTGCCGGGCCCAGACACCGGCGTCCGCGCGCACGGCCGCCGAACAGGCGGTGAGCCGGGGCGTGGGGCCCTCGAGGCTGCCGTCGCCCAGCAGGTAGGCCGTCAACGCCACCAGCGCGCTCGGCAGTTCGGCGGACGGCCCGGCGGGAAGCTCGCGGGCGACGGCGATCCGGTCCCCCGGCCGCAGCTCCTCCAGTGGGACCCAGCCGCGCAGCGTGCGGAACGGGTGGTTGGGGGTGGCGGAGATCGCACGGCCCAGTCGGGTGGTCAGCCGCAGGACCGCGCGGCGGCCGTTGGGGATGAAATCCGAGGGCCGGACGCCGCGCAGCTTCCAGTCGTCCCCGAGTGTGTGGACCTCCAGTTGCTCACCGGCTCGGCCGCGGCGGACGAACTCCGCCACGGTGATGCGCTCACCCGTACGCGCCTCGACCAGTTTCGTCCGGCTCGTAACGCACTTTCCCATCGCGGGCCGTGCCGCGATGACGATCATCTGGCCCGGGTGGAGCCCGTTGGTGAGGGAGTCCAGATCGGTGAAGCCCGTCGGGACGCCCGACATCTGTCCGCTGCGCGAGCCGATCGCCTCGATCTCGTCGAGCGCGCCCTCCATGATGTCGGCCAGCGGGAGGTAGTCCTCCGCGGTGCGCTGCTCGGTGACGGCGTAGATCTCCGCCTGGGCGGAGTTGACGATCTCGTCGACGTCGCCGTCGGCCGCGTACCCCATCTGGGTGATGCGGGTGCCCGCCTCGACCAGCCGGCGCAGGACGGCGCGCTCGTGGACGATCTCCGCGTAGTACTGGGCGTTGGCGGCGGTGGGGACCGTCTGCACCAGGGAGTGAAGGTAGCCGGGGCCGCCGACTCTGGAGATCTCGCCGCGTCTGGTCAGCTCGGCGGCGACCGTGATGGGGTCGGCGGGCTCGCCCTTGGCGTACAGGTCGAGGACGGCCTGGTAGATCGTCTCGTGGGCCGGTTTGTAGAAGTCCTGGCCCTGGAGGGTCTCCACCACGTCCGCGATGGCGTCCTTGGACAGCAGCATGCCGCCGAGGACGGACTGCTCGGCGTCGAGGTCCTGCGGGGGCAGGCGCTCGAAGGAGCCCATCGGGCCCGCCGCGCCGGACGGGCCCGTCGGCCAGGCTTCGGGGCCGTGGTCGTGGCGGTCGGGCCGGTCGTGGCGGTCGCCGTCCGGTGCCGGGCCGCGGTGCCGGCGGGAGGCGGGCAGGTGGTCTCCCGGTCCGGCGCCCGCCGTGCCGGGCGCGTAGCCGGGTGCCGGGCTCTCGACGTGCTCGGGCTGCGTCATCCCGCCACCTCCTCCCGTTCCTCTCGCCGTGCCCCTCATTCCTACGGCACGGCTCTGACAGTCGGCCCCCGGACCGGCCCCTCCCGGCTGCCGGCCGGTCACGGCGAGCCGGGCACGCCGGACACACCGAACACACGGCGAAGCGGAGGGGAACGCGGGGCGGGCGCCGGACCACGGTAGGGCTGTGGAAGGCCGGAGCCAACTCGGTTATCCACAAGCTGTGTGGATGACTCGGCGGAGCCTGTGGAGAAGTCGGCGATTCCTGTGCACGAGGCGGGGGACGGAGCTGTGGAGAAGTCGGTCCCCTGTCTTGTACACAGCCTCTGAGCTGCTGTTTCGCCGTCCACCGGCTGTGCAGGAGAAAAACTTTCCCCGCGGGGGTGAGGTGGCGACAAACGGCGCAGAGGATCTCACCCCGGGTAAGCACGTGTAAGAGTCCGGCGCGGCTTGCAACTGTTACTTGTGGATGTTTGGATCGGACCATGACACAAGCGCCGCCCGCCGCCGACCGCGCCTCGGCACGCCGCCACGACCGCGAGATCGTCTCGCTGGCGCTCCCCGCCCTCGGCGCGCTCGTCGCGGAGCCCCTGTTCGTCATGGCCGACAGCGCGATCGTCGGCCATCTCGGCACCCCGCAGCTCGCCGGGCTCGGGGTCGCCGCCACCCTGCTGACGACGGGCGTGAACGTCTTCGTCTTCCTCGCCTACGGCACCACCGCCGCCGTCGCCCGCCGGCTCGGGGCCGGGGACCTGTCCGCCGCGATCCGTCAGGGCATGGACGGCATCTGGCTGGCGCTGCTGCTCGGCGCGGTGGTGGTGGCCGCCGTGCTGCCGGCCGCTCCCGCGCTGGTCGACGCCTTCGGGACGTCGGACACCGCCTCGCCGTACGCCGTCACCTATCTGCGGATCAGTGCGCTGGGCATTCCGGCGATGCTCGTCGTGCTCGCGGCCACCGGGGTGCTGCGCGGGCTCCAGGACACCCGGACCCCGCTGTACGTGGCCGTCGGCGGCTTCTCCGCCAACGCCGTGCTCAACGTGGTGCTGGTCTACGGCGCCGGGCTGGGCATCGCCGGCTCGGCCTGGGGCACGGTGCTCGCCCAGTGCGCGATGGCGGCCGTCTACCTGACCGTGGTGGTCCGGGGCGCCCGGCGGTACGGGGCCTCGCTGCGGCCGGACGCCGCCGGGATCCGGGCCAGTGGCCGGGCCGGGGTGCCGCTGCTGGTCCGCACGCTGTCGCTGCGCGCCGTGCTGGTGATCGCGACGGCCGTGGCGGCGCGGCTGGGGGACGCCGAGGTGGCCGCCCACCAGATCGTGCTGACCCTGTGGACGCTGCTCGCCCTCGCCCTCGACGCGATCGCCATCGCCGGGCAGGCGATCATCGGCCGGTATCTGGGCGCGGGGGACGCGGCCGGGGCGCGGGCGGCCTGCCGCCGGATGGTGCGCTGGGGCGTGGTGTCCGGGGTGGTGCTGGGGGTGGTGCTGGTCGCCGTACGGCCGCTGCTGCTGCCGCTGTTCACCCCGGACACCTCGGTGCACGACCGGCTGACGCCCGCGCTGCTGGTGGTGGCGGTGACCGCGCCGGTGGCGGGGGTGGTGTTCGTGCTGGACGGGGTGCTGCTGGGCGCGGGCGACGGGCCGTATCTGGCCTGGGCGATGCTGCTGACACTGGTGCTGTTCGCGCCGGTGGCGCTGGCCGTGCCGGCGCTGGGCGGCGGGCTGACCGCGCTGTGGTGGGCGGTGGGCGGACTGGCGATGGCGGTCCGGCTGGTCACCCTGTGGCTGCGGGCCCGCTCGGGGCGCTGGATCGTCACCGGGGCGGTACGGGCCTGACCTGGCGGCCGGCGGTGGAGCGTTCCGGGAAACGCCGTGGGGAGCACGACGGGGAACGCCGCAGGGCCGCGACCCCCGCCGTGCGGGGATCGCGGCCCTGCTTACGTACCGCTCGGTACCGCCTGCCGGTCCGCGGGTGCCGCGGATCCGGAGCCGGCCGTCAGGCGGCGCCGACCTCGACGCCGACCTTGGCGCTGACCTCCGGGTGGAGGCGGACCGTCACCTGGTGCGAGCCCAGGGTCTTGATCGGCGAGCCGAGCTCGATGCGGCGCTTGTCGACGTCCGGGCCGCCCGCGTTCTTCACCGCCGAGGCGATGTCGGCCGGGGTGACGGAGCCGAACAGCCGGCCCTGCTCCCCGGCACGGACCTTCAGGCGCACCGTGAGGCCCTCGATCCGGCCCTTGATCTCGTTGGCCTGCTCGATCGTGGCGATCTCGTGGATCTTGCGGGCGCGGCGGATCTGCTCGACGTCCTTCTCCCCGCCCTTGGTCCAGCGGATCGCGAATCCGCGGGGGAGCAGGTAGTTGCGGGCGTACCCGTCCTTCACCTCGACGACGTCGCCGGCGTTGCCGAGACCGGAGACCTCGTTGGTCAGGATGATCTTCATGATTCGGTCATCCCTTCCTTAGCGAGCGGTCGAGGTGTAGGGCAGCAGCGCCATCTCACGGCTGTTCTTCACGGCCGTGGCGACGTCGCGCTGGTGCTGGGTGCAGTTGCCGGTGACCCGGCGGGCACGGATCTTGCCGCGGTCGGAGATGAACTTCCGCAGCAGGTTCGTGTCCTTGTAGTCGACGTACTTGATCTTTTCCTTGCAGAACACGCAAACCTTCTTCTTCGGCTTGCGAGCAGGCGGCTTCGCCATTGTCTCTCTCCGTTTGATTCAAGAAGTTCTGTGCCGGTGGACACCGGTGAGCACAGCCCTCCCCGGTCCTCGCGGACCGGTCAGAAGGGCGGCTCGTCCGAGTAGCCACCACCGGAGCCACCGGAGCCGCCGCCCCAGCCGCCGCCACCGCCCTGGCCGCCGCCGGCCGGGGCACCCGTGGCCCACGGGTCGCCCGCGGGGGCGCCGCCCTGCTGGCCGCCGCCGCCCTGCTGACCGCCGGGGCCGGCGGGACCGCCGCCCCAGCCGCCGCCACCCTGGCCACCGCGGCCGGTGGTCTTGGTGACCTTGGCCGTGGCGTTGCGCAGGCTGGCGCCGACCTCGTCGACGTCCAGCTCGTAGACCGTGCGCTTGATGCCCTCGCGGTCCTCGTACGAGCGCTGCTTGAGACGGCCCTGCACGATGACGCGGGTGCCCCGGGTGAGGGACTCGGCGACGTTCTCGGCCGCCTGCCGCCAGACCGAGCAGGTCAGGAAGAGGCTCTCGCCGTCCTTCCACTCGTTGGTCTGGCGGTCGAAGGTGCGGGGGGTGGACGCGACGCGGAACTTCGCGACCGCCGCACCGGAGGGGGTGAAGCGCAGCTCGGGGTCGTCGACGAGATTGCCGACGACCGTGATGACGGTCTCGCCTGCCATGGGTGAACCTCTCGGCGGGTGCTGCTGGCTGCTGGTGGTGCTGTGAGGGCGCCACAGGGGTCGGACGCCCTCGACTCCGGTGGGCTACCGGTTCCCGTTCGGATCCGCTGAGCCCGCCGGGCGGGTGCTCAGTGGGTCTCGGGGCGGAGGACCTTGGTCCGCAGAACCGACTCGTTCAGGTTCATCTGACGGTCGAGCTCCTTGACGACCGCGGGCTCGGCCCGCAGGTCGATGACCGAGTAGATGCCCTCGGGCTTCTTGTTGATCTCGTACGAGAGACGACGACGGCCCCAGGTGTCGACCTTCTCGACCTTCCCGTTGCCCTCGCGGACGACGGAAAGGAAGTTCTCGATCAGCGGGGAGACAGCGCGCTCCTCGAGATCGGGGTCGAGGATGACCATCACCTCGTAGTGACGCATGTGGAACCCACCTCCTCTGGACTCGGCGGCCACGGTCGTTCCGTGGCAGGAGGGTCTTGATGCGTGAAACCGTTCGACACGGTACCGGCCGGCACCGACATTCCCGGGGGCTTTCCCGGAGACGGCACGAGCCGGGCGGACACCGCGCGGACAGTACACAGTACCCGCCGCGGGACTCCGGTTGAAATCCGGTGGACATCAGCCGCAATCTGGACAGAGGGGATGTGGACGGCGCCGCCCGGCGCCGCGCCCCGTACACGCATGATCCGGGCTCTCCGGGCGACCCGGGGACACGTCGGCAGGAGGTGCCCCATGGCGCAGACGGTACGGCGGAGGAAAGCGCTCTCCACGCTCTCCTCGGTCCTCAACAGCGACGGCCGGGCCCATCCGGTCGAGAACCGCCTCGTCGCGGCGACGGCGGTGCTCGCCCTGGTGGCGGTCGTCACGGCCTTCTTCCCGGGGCTGCACGTCATCACGTCCTGGGCCGGACTGCTGGGCGTGGTCGCCGGCGGCTGGGGCCAGATGATCTCGGCGACCACCGAGGAGCGGTTCGTGCTGGTCGTCGGCATGGTGGCGGCAGCACTCGGGTTCTTCGTCGGGATGTGGAACGGCGGTCTGGTCGGCGGCTGACAGCCGGCCCGCGGGCGCCCGGCGGGCAGCGGACGGGCGGACGGAACGCGTCCTTCCGGCCCCCGGCCCGCGCCCGCCGGATCGCAGCGGGGCTCCTTCCGGCCGCAGTAGGCTTCGCGCCAGACCCTGCGAAGTACGCCGGAGGAGCGCCCCGTATGAGCTTGACCCTGAGGACGATCAGTCGCGAGCAGCACCTGGCGTATATCCGGAGCCTGCCCTCGGCCAGCCACATGCAGGTCCCGGCGTGGGCGGACGTGAAGGCCGAGTGGGGCTCGGAGAACCTCGGCTGGTTCGACGCGAACGGTGAGCTGGTCGGGGCCGGCCTGGTGCTGTACCGGCAGTTGCCCAAGGTCAAACGCTATCTGGCCTATCTGCCCGAGGGGCCGGTGATCAACTGGTTCGCGCCGAACCTGGAGGAGTGGCTGCGCCCGATGCTGGCGCATCTGAAGGCCAAGGGCGCGTTCTCGGTGAAGATGGGCCCGCCGGTGGTGATCCGGCGCTGGGACGCCGCCGCGGTCAAGTCGGGCATCCAGAACCCGGACGTCAAACGGCTGCGGGACGTGGAGGCCACCCACATCGAGCCGCGCGCCTTCGAGGTCGCCGACCGGCTGCGCCGCATGGGCTGGCAGCAGGGCGAGGACGGCGGCGCCGGCTTCGGCGACGTGCAGCCGCGCTACGTCTTCCAGGTGCCGCTGGAGGGCCGGACGCTCGACGAGGTGCACAAGGGCTTCAACCAGCTGTGGCGGCGCAACATCAAGAAGGCCGAGAAGGCGGGCGTCGAGGTCGTCCAGGGCGGCTACGACGATCTGCCCGCCTGGCAGCGGCTGTACGAGGTCACCGCCGAGCGCGACCGGTTCCGGCCCCGTCCGCTGGCGTACTTCGAGCGGATGTGGAAGGCGCTGAACGCCGAGGACCCCAACCGGATGCGCCTGTACTTCGCCATGCACGAGGGCGAGGCGGTGGCCGCGGCCACCATGCTGATCGTGGGCGGACACGTGTGGTACTCCTACGGCGCGTCGGCGAACCACAAGCGGGAGGTCCGCCCGTCGAACGCCATGCAGTGGCGGATGCTCCAGGACGCCTACGCGCTCGGGGCGAGCGTGTACGACCTGCGCGGCATCAGCGACTCGCTGGACGACGGCGACCACCTCTTCGGTCTGATCCAGTTCAAGGTGGGCACCGGCGGGCAGGCCGCGGAGTATCTCGGCGAGTGGGACTTTCCGCTCAATAAGCTGCTGCACAAGGCGCTCGACATCTACATGTCGCGCCGCTGACGCCCGACTCCCCCGTGCGTTCGGCGGATCTCCTCCGGGAGGACCTGCCGGACCGACGAGAAAGGTTCCCTACGTCCATGGCGCTCTCCCTCTACGTCGACACCGAACGCTGGCGGGCGCACCAGCGGACGGTGCTGCAGCAGTTCCCGGGCCTGGTGCCGGTCTGCAAGGGCAACGGGTACGGCTTCGGCCACGAGCGGCTGGCCGAGGAGGTCACCCGGTTCGACTCGGACGTCATCGCGGTGGGCACCACCTACGAGGCCGCCCGCATGAAGGACTTCTTCAGCGGTGACCTGCTGGTGCTCACCCCCTTCCGGCGCGGTGAGGAGCCCGTGCCGCTGCCGAGCCGGGCGATCCGCACGGTCTCCTCGGTGGACGGGGTGAACGCGCTGGTGGGGGCGCGGGTCGTCATCGAGGTGATGAGCTCGATGAAGCGGCACGGGGTGCTGGCGGAGGACCTCGGCAAGCTGCGCGCCGCGATCGACGACGTCCGGTTGGAGGGCTTCGCGATCCATCTGCCGCTGGACCGCACCGACGGCACCGACGCGGTGGACGAGGTCATCGGCTGGATGGACCGGCTGCGGGCCGCCCGGCTGCCGCTGGAGACGATGTACGTCAGCCATCTGAAGCCGGAGGAGTTCGAGCGGCTGCGGCTGCAGTTCCCCCAGACCCGGTTCCGGGCCCGGATCGGGACGCGGCTGTGGCTGGGGGACCACGGGGCGACCCAGTACCGGGGCTCGGTGCTGGACGTGACGCGGGTCGCCCGGGGCGACCGGTTCGGCTACCGCCAGCAGAAGACGCCGGGGGACGGCTGGCTGGTGGTCGTCGCGGGCGGCACCTCGCACGGGGTGGGCCTGGAGGCCCCGAGGAACGTGCACGGGGTGACGCCGCGGGCCAAGGGCGTGGCGCGGGCCGGGCTGGCGACGGTCAACCGCCATCTGTCGCCGTTCCTGTGGGACGGCAAGCAGCGCTGGTTCGCGGAGCCGCCGCACATGCAGGTGTCGATCCTGTTCGTGCCGGAGGAGGCGGCGGAGCCGCAGGTCGGCGACGAGCTGCCGGCGACCCTGCGGCACACCACGACGCTGTACGACCGGCTGGTCGAGCACTGAGCCGCCCGTACCGCGCACGGACACGGCGAGGGGCCCGGACACATCGTGTCCGGGCCCCTCGCCGTTCACCGGCGGTCACCCACGGCCGCGGTGCGACCGCGCCGGCCGTACGGCACGCGGCCGCCGTGTTCCCGCCGGCGCCCGTCGGCCGTGTTCCGTCAGTGGTCCACCTCGCCGCGGATGAACTTCTCCACGTTCTCCCGGGCCTCGTCGTCGAAGTACTGGACCGGCGGGGACTTCATGAAGTACGAGGAGGCGGAGAGCACCGGGCCGCCCACGCCGCGGTCCTTGGCGATCTTCGCGGCGCGCAGGGCGTCGATGATGACACCGGCGGAGTTGGGGGAGTCCCAGACCTCCAGCTTGTACTCCAGGCTCAGCGGGACGTCGCCGAAGGCGCGGCCCTCCAGCCGGACGTAGGCCCACTTGCGGTCGTCCAGCCAGGCCACGTAGTCCGACGGGCCGATGTGGACGTTGTTCTCGCCCAGGTCGCGGTCGGGGATCTGGGAGGTGACGGCCTGGGTCTTGGAGATCTTCTTGGACTCCAGGCGGTCGCGCTCCAGCATGTTCTTGAAGTCCATGTTGCCGCCGACGTTGAGCTGCATCGTGCGGTCCAGGACGACACCGCGGTCCTCGAAGAGCTTGGCCAGCACGCGGTGCGTGATGGTGGCGCCCACCTGGGACTTGATGTCGTCGCCGACGATCGGGACACCGGCCTCGGTGAACTTGTCCGCCCACTCCTTGGTGCCGGCGATGAAGACGGGCAGGGCGTTGACGAAGGCCACCTTGGCGTCGATGGCGCACTGCGCGTAGAACTTCGCGGCGTCCTCGGACCCCACCGGCAGGTAGCAGACCAGGACGTCGACCTGGCGGTCCTTGAGGACCTGGACGACGTCGGCCGGCTCCTCGGCGGACTCCTCGATCGTCTCGCGGTAGTACTTGCCCAGCCCGTCCAGGGTGTGACCGCGCTGGACGGTGATCCCGGTCCTGGGCACGTCGCAGATCTTGATGGTGTTGTTCTCGCTGGCACCGATGGCGTCGGCCAGGTCCAGGCCGACCTTCTTGGCGTCCACGTCGAACGCGGCCACGAACTCGACGTCCGAGACGTGGTAGTCACCGAACTGCACGTGCATCAGACCCGGCACGCGGCTCTTCGGGTCGGCGTCCTTGTAGTACTCGACGCCCTGCACCAGCGAGGCGGCGCAGTTGCCCACGCCGACGATGGCTACGCGAACCGAACCCATTGGCGGTTGCTCCCTGTGTTTTCTCAGTGATTCTCGACGAGGACCCGCGGCGCTGCGGACCCTCACTTGGTGGTGTCGTCGGACGGATCGGGCGGGGTGTCCCCCCGGTGCTGATCGCGCCCTACCCGCTCGCTCTCGATGAGCTCGTTGAGCCAGCGGACCTCGCGCTCCACGGACTCCATGCCGTGCCGCTGGAGTTCGAGGGTGTAGTCGTCCAGGCGCTCGCCCGTACGGGCCAGGGAGGCGCGCATCCTGGCCAGGCGCTCCTCCAGACGGCTGCGGCGGCCTTCCAGCACCCGCATCCGTACGTCCCGCGAGGTCTGGCCGAAGAAGGCGAAGCGGACGCCGAAGTGCTCGTCCTCCCAGGTGTCCGGTCCGGTCTGGGCGAGGAGCTCCTCGAAGTGCTCCTTGCCCTCGGCCGTCAGCCGGTAGACGATCTTTGCTCTGCGGCCGGCGAGTGCCGCGAGGGACTCCTCGGACGCCTCACCGGGCTCCTCGGCCAACCATCCCCGCTGGACCAGCGTCTTCAGACAGGGATAGAGGGAGCCGTAGCTGAAGGCGCGGAAGACACCCAGCGAGGTGTTGAGCCGCTTGCGCAGCTCGTAACCGTGCATCGGGGACTCGCGGAGCAGCCCGAGGACGGCGAACTCCAGGATGCCCGAACGTCTCCCCATCGCCGTCACCCCCTTGTCGCGTCTTGGTCGCGTCTTGTCTCGTCGTCTCGCGCGTCGTTCCGCGCACCGGCGGCCGGGCCGGTGCGCGGATCCTCCGTCGTCTCTCAGCTTATCTCTCGCCGATGTATCGAGTCGATACATCGTAGCGATAGCGCAGACGATAGAACGCCGGGATGTTCGCGACAAGAGGGGGGCGGACGGGGAGGGAGTGAGCGGTCTCACATCGCCGTTCCGGGGCAGCTCGCCCGTCCCCTTTCCGCCGAATACCGGCATTGGGACGTTTTGGAGCTGCGTAGTCTGTCCGCTGTGCAGAACGCCACCGGGAACCAACCAGTGCTTGAACGCGTCCTCGTCCCGGGTGCAGTGCGGCCAGTTCTGGGAACGTGGGCGGGCCGCACGCCGGGGGACCGGAAGTACACTGCCGCCTTCAGGCGCGAGCGCCTGCCCGAGGAGTAGTTGTTCCAATGAGTGAGCACCGTCGCAAACCATCCCAGTCACGTGGCCGGCGCGCCGCGCAGCCGCCGTCCGGCGGCCGGCGCGCCGCGTCGCCGCACGGCGGCGCCGCCCCCAGCTCCCACGGCATGCCCTCGGAC
Source organism: Streptomyces rubellus (assembly GCF_036323805.1). NCBI lineage: Bacteria > Bacillati > Actinomycetota > Actinomycetes > Kitasatosporales > Streptomycetaceae > Streptomyces > Streptomyces rubellus. The sequence continues at coordinate 109,967 of NZ_JAZDCX010000006.1, read as the reverse complement.
CGCCCCCAGGGCGGCCGGGCCGAGGCCCGCCGGACGGCACAGCGCGCCGCCGGGGGCAGACGCCGGACCGCGCACGGCTCCACCGCGGCCGACACCGGCCGGGGCCGGGCACGGTCCGCCCCGCCGGGCCGGAAACGCGTCATCGACTATCCACGGGCGGGCAAACACGGCTGGCGGCGCTGGACGCCCTCCTGGAAACTGGTCAGCGGGCTCTCCGTGGCCTTCCTGGGCATGCTCGTCGGCCTGGTGGGGCTGGCGCTGTACATGGTGGAGGTCCCCAGCGAGGCGAACGCCGCGGCGCTCCAGCAGAACAACGTCTACTACTGGTCCGACGGCACGGTGATGGCCCGGGTCGGTGACACCAACCGGCAGAACGTCGAGATCGCGGACATCCCGCAGTCGATGCAGAACGCGGTCATCGCCGCGGAGAACGCCACCTTCTGGGAGGACCCCGGCTTCGACGTGGTGGGCATCGGCCGCGCGGTGGTCAACATGGCCACGGGCGGCAGCACCCAGAGCGGTTCGACCATCACCCAGCAGTTCGTGAAGAACACCTACCTGTCCCAGGACCAGACCATCACCCGCAAGGCGAAGGAACTGTTCATCTCCATCAAGGTCAACACCGACATGGAGAAGGAGGACATCCTCCAGGGCTACCTCAACACCAGCTACTACGGGCGGAACGCCTACGGCATCCAGGCCGCCGCCCAGGCGTACTTCGAGAAGGACGCCGCCGAGCTCGACCCGGCGGAGAGCGCCCTGCTCGCCACGGTGCTCAAGGGCGCCGACCTGTACGACCCGGCCGGCGGGGTGGGGCCGAACTCCAGCCCCAAGGAGAACCGCGAGCGGGCGATGGAGCGCTGGGAGTGGATCCTCGACCGCCAGGTCGAGGTGGGCCTGATGAGCCAGACCGAACGGGACAAGTACACCGAGTTCCCGGAACCCGCGCCCCGCAAGGCACAGGCCGGGCTGACCGGCCAGACCGGCTATCTGGTGGACATCGCCGCGGCCGAGGTGAAGAAGACCCTGGGCATCGACAAGCCGACGTTCGACAAGGGCGGCTACCAGATCCACACGACCTTCGACAAGAAGAAGACCGCCGCGATGGTCAAGTCGGTCAGCGTGGTCGAGAAGGAGTACATCGACGCCGAGAAGCGCCCGGACACGGACAAGTTCGTCCAGTTCGGCGCCGCCTCGGTGGAGCCGGGTACCGGGAAGATCGTCGCGCTCTACGGCGGCCCGGGCTTCGACAAGGGCCACTTCACCAACAACGCGAACACCCTCGGTGTCCCGGTCGGCTCCGTCTGGAAGCCGTTCGTGCTGGCCGCGGCCATGGAGCACGGCACGTACAAGAGCGAGGGCGTGGGCGTCTCGCCGAGCAGCGAGTACAACGGCGACAACAAGCTCAAGATCAAGAAGCAGGACGGCACCGACTACCTGGACAAGGAGGGCAATCCCTTCTACCAGGTCAACAACGCCGACAAGGACCACGGTTACATCACGCTGCGCCGGGCCATGGAGGTTTCGGCCAACACCCCGTTCGTCCAGCTCGGCATGGACGTCGGCATGGACAAGGTGAAGGCCACGGCGGCGGCCGCGGGTATCGAGGAGGACAGCTTCGACCCCAACCTCAACCCGTCCTTCGCCCTGGGCACCTCCACTCCCGGTGCCATCGAGATGGCCAACTCCTATGCCACTTTCTCCGCCTCCGGGACCAAGGTCGACACCTACTCGGTGACGAAGGTGGAGCACAACGGCGAGGAGCAGCCGGGCTTCGAGAAGCCCGCGAAGGAAACCTCGATCGACGCCAACATCGCCAACAACATCACCGACGTGCTGCGCGGCGTCATCGAGAAGGGCCACGGCACCGGCGAGGACGCCAAGGCCCTGGGCCGCCCCGCGGCGGGCAAGACCGGTACCACCGACGAGAACAAGTCCGCCTGGTGGGTGGGGTACACCCCGCAGCTCTCCACCGCGGTCACGATGTTCCGCACGGACCCGGACCAGGGCACGCTGCTCTCGATGAAGGGCGTCGGTGGCTTCGAATCCATCCACGGTGGCGAGCTGCCCACCGAGGTGTGGACGGCGTACATGAAGGACGCCCTCAAGGGCGAGCCCAAGGAGAACTTCCCCAAGGCCAAGCCCATCGGGAAGAAGATCGACCAGTCCGGCGCCCCGTCCTCGACACCGTCCCAGAGCGAGGAGCCCGAGTCCACTCCGTCCGAGACCGAGTCGGAGGAGGAGAAGGAGGAGGAGCCCAGCAGGCAGCCGGAGACCTCCCGGCCTCCGACGACGACGCCACCCACCGGTCCGGAGAACACCTGCCGGCCCGGCGACTGGCTCTGTGAGGACAACGGCGGCACCGAAGGCGGCAGCGAGGGCTCCGGCGAGACCGAGGGCGGCAGCGAGGGCACCGGCGAGACCGAAGGCGGCACCGAAGGCACCGGCGACACCAACGGGAACGCCAACAGCGGCAACGGCGGCTTCCCAGGAGGAAACTGGGGCGGCGACGACGGCGGCTGACCGTCGCGGGACGGAGGACCGGTCGCGTCTCCCGTCTCCGGGAGCCGGGCCCGTGGCCCCGCGGAAGGCGGAAACCCGCCGCTCCGCGGGGCCACGGGCCCGTCCCCGTCATACGGCAGGATGGCCCCTATGACCATCGCGCGCCATGACCCCCCACCGGCACCGGTACGGCCCACCGAGCAGGACGAGGTCGCCGCCGCGGGCAGTGAGCTGATCGGCGGACCGGTCGGCAGGCGGGCGCTGACCGGCCGGTCCCGGTGGACACCGGTGCGGGTGGTCCTGCTGGTGGCGGTGGGGATGTTCGCGCTCGGCATGGTGCAGAAGCTGCCCTGCTACGACGGCGGCTGGTTCCACGGCGCCACCAGCCAGTATGTGCACGCCTGCTACTCCGACATCCCGCATCTCTACACCGGGCGCGGTTTCGCCGCCGACCTCACCCCGTACTTTGACCGCATCCCGCAGGACATCTCCGGCGGCATGGAGTATCTGGAGTACCCGGTGCTGACCGGGGTGTTCATGGAGGCCGCCTCCTGGCTCACCCCGCACGGCGGCGAGATGATGTACCGGCAGCAGATCTACTGGATGGTCAACGCCGGGATGCTGATGGTCTGTGCCGCCGTCCTGGCCGTGTGTGTGGCCCGTACCCACCGGCGCCGTCCCTGGGACGCGCTGCTGGTGGCACTGGCCCCGGCTCTGGCGCTGACCGCGACCATCAACTGGGACCTGCTGGCCGTGGCCCTGACCGCAGCGTCGATGCTGATGTGGTCGCGGAGCCGTCCGCTGGCCTCCGGGGTGCTGCTCGGGCTCGCGACCGCCGCCAAGTTCTACCCGTTCCTGCTGCTGGGGCCGCTGTTGGTGCTGTGCTGGCGCGCGGGCCGGTGGCGGGCCTTCGGAGTGGCGCTGGGCGGGACGGTGGCCGCCTGGCTGGCGGTGAACCTGCCCGTCATGCTGCCGGCGTCGGAGGGCTGGGGGAAGTTCTACACCTTCAGCCAGGAGCGGGGGGTCGACTTCGGTTCGTTCTGGCTGATCATCTCGCAGCGCACCGGTGACCCGCTGGACGGCGCCAACACCTACGCCGTCGTTCTGATGCTGCTGGGGTGCGCGGCGCTGTGCGTGCTCACCCTGAGCGCGCCCCGGCGTCCGCGGTACGCCCAGCTCGCCTTTCTGGTCGTCGCGCTGTTCATCGTGACCAACAAGGTCTACTCGCCGCAGTACGTGCTGTGGCTCATTCCGCTGGCGGCGCTGGCCCGGCCGCGCTGGCGCGACTTCCTGATCTGGCAGGCCTGCGAGGTCATGTACTACCTCGGCATCTGGTACTACCTCGCCTACACCGGCAGTGACGACAACCAGCACGGTCTGCCCACCGAGGGCTACCAGCTCGCCATCGTGATCCACCTGCTGGGCACGCTGTACCTGTGTGCCGTGGTCGTACGGGACATCCTCACGCCCGGACGCGACGTGGTCCGGCGGGACGGCTCCGACGACCCCTCGGGGGGTGTGCTCGACCACGCGCCCGACGTCTTCGTCCTCGGCCCCGGCCGACGCGGTCCGGGGGCACTCCGCGGTCAAACGCAGGACGGCGCTCACGGAGATCCCTGGCGCGACCCCTACCAGGGAAGCCCGGTGGGCCAGAAGCCCTCACCGGGGCCCTCAGCAGGATGGGAGTCACACCCCCGCCCGAACTGACCTGTTTCACGTGAAACGCCGTTTCACGTGAAACACCGGCTTCCATGAAGCGTCGAGCTCCGCCGAACGCCGCTGCCTCGTCTACTGTCCGGGCCCGTTGCCCAGACCCGTGTCCAGGCCCGTTGTCCAGGCCCTGTCCGGCCGCTTCCCCGGCCGTGCTCCGGCCTTCGGGGAGGGGTGTTCCGCGTACGGCATCCCCGGATGTGTGAGGCTGAGCGCATGGCTGTTGTGCGTGATCTGCGCGTGCTGCTGCGCTTCCCCGGTTTCCGCCGGCTGCTGGCCGTACGTCTGCTGTCCCAGTCGGCCGACGGCGTCTTCCAGGTCGCGCTCGCCTCCTATGTGGTTTTCTCCCCCGAGCAGCAGACCTCCCCCGCCGCCATCGCCTCCGCGATGGCGGTCCTGTTGCTGCCGTACTCGCTGCTCGGCCCGTTCGCCGGTGTACTGCTCGACCGCTGGCAGCGGCGGCAGGTACTGCTCCACGGAAACCTGCTGCGCGCCGTGCTGGCGCTGACCACCGCCACCCTGGTGCTGCTCTCGGTGCCGCTGTGGCTGTTCTATCTGGCCGCGCTGTCGGTCACGGCCGTCAACCGCTTCGTCCTCGCCGGGCTCTCGGCCGCGCTGCCGCGAGTGGTGGACGGTGAGCGGCTGGTGATGGCGAACTCCCTGTCGCCCACCGCCGGAACCCTGGCCGCCACCGCGGGCGGAGGTCTCGCCTTCGCCGTGCGGATCCCCGCTCCGGCGGGAGCGGCCTCGGACGCGGTGGTGGTGGCCCTGGGCGCCGGGATCTATCTGCTGGCGGCGCTGGCCACCCTGCGGATGAGCCGCGGGCTGCTCGGTCCCGATCCCTCCGGGGACCGGCCCCGGCTGGTCGAGGCCGTCACCGACACGGCACGCGGGCTGGCCGCCGGACTACGCCATCTGGTCCGGCGCCGCCGGGCCGCGCAGGCCCTCGCCTCGATGGCGGTGCTGCGCTTCTGCTACGGCGCGCTGACGGTGATGGTGCTGATGCTGTCCCGATACGCCTGGGACGGTGGAAGCGGTACGACCGGCGGCGGCACGTCCGGCGGCGGAAGCGGCGCCCTGGGCGGCATGACGCTGCTCGGTCTGGCCGTGGTCGTCTCCGGTGCGGGTTTCTTCGCGGCGGCCGTCATCACCCCCTGGGCCGTGAGACGGACCGGGCGGTTCGGCTGGATCACGGTGTGCGCGGCAGGGGCGGTGCTGCTGGTCCCCTCGCTCATCCCGCCCTTCGACCCCCTGCCGGTCCTGGCGGCCGCCTTCTCCGTGGGACTGGCCACCCAGGGCTCCAAGATCGCCACGGACACGATCGTGCAGTCCTCGGTGGACGACGCCTATCGGGGACGGGTGTTCTCGCTGTACGACATGCTCTTCAACACCGCTTTCGTCGGCGCGGCGGGAGTGGCCGCCCTGATGCTTCCTCCGGATGGCCGGTCGATCGCCCTGGTGGCGGTGGTGACGGCGCTGTACGCGTTGGTGGCCGCCGCCATGTTTCACGTGAAACGGAGCGACGACCACCGGGACGGCCCCAGCGGCACCATCACGTCCGCGCGGCCCACCACTCCCTGAGGGCGTCGGCCGCCGCGTCCCGTCCCAGCGGGCCGTGCTCCAGTCGCAGCTCCAGCAGATGGCGGTACGCCTCGCCCACCTCGGGGCCGGGGCGCAGCCCCAGGATCTCCATGATCTCGTTGCCGTCCAGGTCCGGCCGGATGGCGTCGAGTTCCTCCTGCTCCTTCAGCCGCGCGATCCGCTTCTCCAGGCTGTCGTACGCGCGTGCCAGGGCGTTCGCCTTGCGTTTGTTGCGAGTGGTGCAGTCCGAACGGGTGAGTTTGTGCAGCCGCTCCAGCAGGGGTCCCGCGTCGCGGACGTAGCGCCGCACCGCCGAGTCGGTCCACTCACCGGTGCCATAACCGTGGAAGCGCAGATGAAGCTCGACCAGCCGGGAGACACCCTTGATCATCTCCCCTGGGTACTTGAGCTTGGTCATCCGCGCTCTGGTCATCTTGGCACCGACCACCTCGTGGTGGTGGAAGGAGACCCGTCCGTCCTTCTCGAAGCGCCGCGTCCTCGGCTTGCCGATGTCATGGAGCAGGGCGGCCAGCCGCAGGGTCAGGTCCGGGCCGTCGTCCTCCAGGTCGATGGCCTGCTCCAGCACGGTCAGGGTGTGCTGGTAGACGTCCTTGTGCCGGTGGTGCTCGTCGCGCTCCAGCCGCAGGGCGGGCAGCTCGGGCAGCACCCGGTCGGCGAGGCCGGTGTCCACCAACAACTCCAGCCCCCGGCGGGGGTGGTCGGCCAGCACCAGCTTGTTCAGTTCGTCACGCACCCGCTCCGCCGAGACGATCCCGATCCGGTCGGCCATGGCCGTCATCGCGGCGACCACCTCGTCCGCCGGCTCGAAACCGAGCTGGGCGGCGAAGCGGGCGGCGCGCATCATCCGCAGCGGATCGTCGGAGAAGGACTCCTCGGGAGTACCCGGGGTGCGCAGCACCCGGCGCGCCAGGTCCCCCAGACCGTCGTGCGGATCGACGAAGGTCTTCCCGGGCAGCACGACCGCCATGGCGTTGACGGTGAAGTCACGGCGCACGAGGTCCTCCTCGATGGAGTCGCCGTAGGAGACCTCGGGTTTGCGCGAGGTGCGGTCGTACGCCTCCGACCGGTACGTCGTCACCTCGATCTGGTAGTCGTCCTTGCGGCAGCCCACCGTGCCGAAGGCGATACCCACCTCCCACACCGCGTCCGCCCACGGCCTGACCAGGGCGAGGATGTCCTGCGGCCGGGCGTCGGTGGTGAAGTCCAGGTCGTTGCCGAGCCTGCCCAGCAGCGCGTCGCGTACGGACCCGCCGACCAGGGCCAGGGTGAACCCGGCATCCTGGAAACGGCGGGCGAGGTCGTCGGCGACGGGGGAGACCCGCAGCAGCTCGCTCACGGCTCTGCGCTGCACCTCCCCCAGCTCCGCCGAGGGGGCTCCCCGGGAGAGACCGGGAGCGGGCTGCTGGGGGTGGCTGTCAGTGTTGGCGTTCGGCACAGCAGAACAGGGTACGTTGCCCTCCTCCCTCCGCTCCTCCCCGATCACCGCCCGGCCGTCAGCCGTCGCCCTTCCCACCGCCCGTCCACCGCCCGTCCGCGTCCGTGTGCCGGGCCGGTCCGGCACACGGACGGCTCCGCGGCACTCGCGGCGGCCGGGGATCGTTAGCATCTGGGGGCGTCAGACCAGCGGCCGCAAGCGGCGGGTCCGGCACCCGAACGACCGCAGACAGGATGGACGAGTACGTGGCCGAGGCGGCTAAGACCCCAGGGACGACACCCACCGCTCCTGCCCGGCGCCGCCGAACGGGACGCTGGGTGGCCGTCCTGACCGCCGTACCGGTACTGACCGGGGTCGTCCACACCCTCCCGGCCACCGCCGCGGACACCACCGTGCGCACCGCCCCGGGCACCACCACCGTGCGGCCCGCCGCGCAGACCGTACGGCCCGCCGCTCCCACGGCCGACGAGGCGGAGGAGACCTCGGTCTCCATCCACCGGCTCACCCCCTCGGTCCCGGAGAAGGACGGCTCGGTGACCGTCTCCGGCCGGGTCAGCAACAGGAGCCGGACGGCCGTCACCGACGCCCGGGTAGCGCTGCGCCCCGGTGCCCGGCTGACCGCACGCAGCGCGATCAGCGAAGCCGCCTCGCGCACCGGCTCCGTTCCCGGTGTGGACGGAGCCGAGCTCGACGGCGAGGGCAGCGCGGAGATCGGTGACATCCCGGCGGGCACCGGACGTTCCTTCACCCTCAGCGTGCCGGTCGAGGAGCTGTCGCTCGACGAGGCCGGGGTGTACCAGCTCGGGGTGTCGCTGTCGGGCCGGACGCGCGACGAACCGTACGACCATGTGCTGGGCATCGACCGCACCTTCCTGCCCTGGCAGCCCTCCGCACCCGACACCGCGACACAGCTGACCTTCCTGTGGCCGCTGATCTCCTCTTCCCATGTCACCGCTCTCACCGAGTCCGGCCGCCGGGAGCAGATCCCGATCCTGCGGGACGACGACCTCGCCGCCGAGATAGCGCCCGGCGGACGGCTCCAGCAACTGGTCGCCCTCGGCGCGGACCTGCCGGTCACCTGGGTGGTCGACCCGGATCTGCTGGCCTCGGTCGAGGCGATGGCCACCAAGCCGTACAAGGTGCTGGACGAGAACGGCGAGACGGTCCCGGGCAGGGGACGGAACCACGCCCGCCAGTGGCTCGCCGATCTCACCCGGGCGGTGGAGGGCGAGGAGGTCGTCGCCCTGCCCTTCGGCGACCCCGATCTGGCTTCCATCGCCCACCGCGGCAAGAACGTCGCCGGCGTCCTCGGCCATCTCGGGCCGGCCACCGAGCTGGGCAGGCTCACCGTGGAGACGGTGCTGTCCGTCGAACCCAGCACCGACTTCGCCTGGCCGGTGGAGGGCGCCATCGATCCCTCGGTCGTCTCCGTGGCCACCTCGGCCGGTGCCCGCAACGTCATCACCCGCAGCGACAGCCTGCGCGAGCCCGGCAGTCTGAACCACACCCCCACCGCCGCCCGGCCCATCGGCGGCGGCACCACGGCGATCGTCGCGGACTCCCGGCTGTCGAAACTGTTCCGGGGCGACCTGACCCGGGCGGAGAACACGGTGGACGCCGTACAGCAGTTCCTGGCCCACACCCAGGCGATCACCGCCCAGCTGCCGGACCGGCAGCGCAGCATCGTGGTGGCCCCGCAGCGGACGCCCACCACCAGTCAGGCCCAGGCGATGGCCAAGGCCGTCCGGGCACTCCGGCCCGACGGCCGCTGGGTGGAGTTCACCGGTCTGACCGAGGCCGCGAGTGCCAAGCCGGACCCGGCGGCCAGGCGCAAGGTGCCGGGCGAGCGCGCCTACCCCGCCGGACTGCGCAAACGCGAGATCCCCACCCAGGCCTTCCAGGAGATCCGCGCCATCCGGAACGACCTCGACGACTTCCAGAGCATCCTGTCCCAGCCCGAGCGGGTGCGGACCCCCTTCAGCAACGCGCTGCACCGCTCGATGTCCACCTCCTGGCGCGGCGCTCCCGGTGCCGCGGCACGCTACCGCGCTTCGGCACACGGCTATCTGCGGGGGTTGATGGGAGAGGTCCGGCTGGTCGAGAAGTCGGACATGAAGCTGTCCGGCCGCAGCGCCACCATCCCGGTGACCGTGCAGAACAACCTTCTCCAGGAGGTGGAGGGGCTGGAACTCCGGCTGGTCTCCGGCCGTCGGATCGGTCTGGACGTCGGTGAGGCACAGCCGGTGACGGTGGCGGGCGGGCACAGCCAGTCCGTGAAGTTCCCCACCACCGCCAAGGCCAACGGACGCACCTGGGTGGAGGCCCAGCTCTACACCGCGGACGGCGAGCGCTGGGGCGACCCGATGAGGTTCCAGGTGGAGGTCACCGAGATCACCTCCGCGGTGATGCTGGTGATCTCCGGCGGCGTCCTCCTGGTCGTCCTGGCCGGGGTGCGGATGTACACCCAGCGCAAACGCGCCGGCGACCGGCCGGACCCGGACGCCCCACTGGCGCCGCCGGCCGCCTCCGGAGAGCCCGGAGAGGACGAGGCGGACCCCGACGGGGGTACCGGTGACGGGCCCGCGGACGGCACCGGGAAGGATGCCGGACAGGAGCAGGCGGGTGACCGGGCCGCGGACGCCGGGCCCGGACGGCGCGGCCCGAGCGGTGTGGGTGAGAAGGTGGACCGTTGAGCGAGCTGTCGGGGCGGCCGGGAGCGGCCGCGAACGATGAGGTGGGGTTGCAGCGATGAACGCGCCGTACGACCGTGACCACGGCGAAACGCCGGGCGACGGGGATCCGGCCGTCCCGGACGGACAGGATCCGTACGGCCGGGACCCGTACGGCCGGGCACAGCACGGCCAGGAGTCCCCCGGCGCCCAGCACCTCTACCGGCAGCCTCCGCCGACCCGCCACACCCCCGATCCGCAGCACTGGGCCCCGACGCCCCCGCCCGAGCCGGAAGGCCTCTCCCGGCGGCTGCCCTACGGCGACGATCCGACGACCGTGCGCTTCACCGGCGTGGACGACCTCCTCAGCCGGGCACCGGACGAGGACGGCGGGCGGGCGCGCGACGACGCCTTCGCCCACCTCTACCGCGACCAGCAGCGGCCCGCGCCGCCCCCGCGGCAGCCGGACCACCGTGGCACGTACGAGCAGCCGCACGGGGCACCGGACCCGTACGCCGCCCGGCAGGCACCACCCCCCCGGCCCGCCCCGTACCCGCAGCAGGGCCCACAGGAGCCACGGGAGGCGTACGGGTCCCCGAACCCCCAGGGGAACCCCGGGAGCGCGCCATACGGCGCGCAGGACCCCCTGAGACCGCCGTACGGGCCCACCGCGCCGCCCGGTGGCGGGCCCGACGGGGCAGGTGGGCCCGCGGGGCGGCTCGCGGAACCGGGACAGCAGCCCCCGTTCCCCGGCTCCGTCCCCCAGCCCCCGCCCCAGCCGCAGGCGACCCCGGAGCCGGAGGGCGCCACGGCCCCGGCTCCCGCACCCGCCGGCGGTTCCGCCCGCCGCGGCGGCGGCATCCTCAAGTCCAGCGCCATCATGGCCGCGGGCACCATGGTCTCCCGGCTCACGGGCTTCCTGCGCACCCTGGTGATCACCGCCGCGCTCGGCGCCGCCGTCCTCGGCGACGCCTACACCGTGGCCTACACGCTGCCGACCATGATCTACATCCTCTCCATCGGCGGCGGTCTGAACTCCGTCTTCGTGCCGCAGCTCGTGCGTGCCATGAAGAACGACGCCGACGGCGGCGAGGCCTACGCCAACCGCCTCCTCACTCTGGTCACGGTGGTCCTCGGCGCACTGGTCGCGCTCACCGTGGTCGGCGCACCGCTGCTGGTACGGCTGATGTCGGTGTCCATCGCCGGGGATCCGCAGGCCAACAACGTGGCGGTCACCTTCGCCCGCTACTGCCTGCCGACCATCTTCTTCATGGGCGTCCATGTCGTGATGGGCCAGATCCTCAACGCCCGCGGCCGCTTCGGCGCGATGATGTGGACCCCCGTCCTGAACAACATCGTCATCATCACCACCTTCGGCCTGTTCATCTGGGTGTACGGGACGGCCCGCACCTCCGGGATGAGCGTGGGGACGATCCCGCCGGAGGGCATCCGGCTGCTCGGCGTAGGCACCCTGCTGGGGCTGGTCGTCCAGTCACTGGCGATGATCCCGTATCTGCGCGCCTCCGGGTTCCGCGTCCGGCTGCGCTTCGACTGGCGCGGCCACGGGCTGGGCAAGGCCGCCCGCCTCGCCAAGTGGACGTTCCTGTTCGTGCTGGCCAACCAGGCGGGCGTGCTGGTCGTCACCCAGCTCGCCACCTGGGCCGGCGAGGCCGCCGCCGGCGACGGCCACCCCGGCTCCGGCATCCTGGCCTACAGCAACGCCCAGCTGATCTGGCAGATGCCGCAGGCCATCATCACCGTCTCGGTGATGGCCGCGCTGCTGCCGAGGATCTCCCGCGCCGCCCATGACGGTGACCCGGGTGCCGTCCGCGACGACATCTCGCACGGACTGCGCACCTCGGCCGTCGCCATCGTCCCCGTCGCCTTCGCCTTCGTGGCGCTCGGTGTGCCGATGTGCCTGCTGATGTACTCCTCGGCGGGCGTCGACGCGGCCACCTCGATGGGCTACACCCTGATGGCCTTCGGTCTGGGCCTGATCCCGTACTCCGTGCAGTACGTCGTCCTCCGTGGTTTCTACGCCTACGAGGACACCCGCACCCCCTTCTACAACACGGTAATCGTCGCCGTCTGCAACGCCGCAGGCTCGGTGCTGTGCTTCCTGGTGCTGCCCAGCCGCTGGGCCGTCGTCGGCATGGCCGCCGCGTACGGCCTCGCCTACATGGTCGGTGTCGGCGTCGCCTGGAAGCGGCTGAGCCGCCGGCTCGGCGGTGACCTGGACGGCCCCCGGGTCGTCCGCACCTACGCCAGGCTCTGCGGTGCCGGCATCCCGGCCGCCCTCGCCGGCGGCGGGGTCGCCTACGCCCTCCTGCGGACACTCGGTGCCGGGTTCATCGGCGGTGCCGTGGCCCTGGTCGCCGGTGGCCTGGTGCTGGCCGTGGTGTTCGTACTGGCCGCCAAACGCATGCGGGTGGCGGAGCTGAACGCCATGGTGGGTATGGTGCGCGCCAGGCTGGGCCGCTGACGGCCGGTATGAACGACCGCCCGGCACCCGCCGCACAACCATTGGCCATCCCCGTGTGTCGTGCATAGCGGCGGACTGTGGGCACAATTATCTCTGGCTGTGTTGACAACAGGCTGCAACGGATGGGGAGGCAGGAGCGACGGTGGCGGAACGGAGCACGGCTGCCGTCGACGTGGCCGACAAGAGCGGCGGATCAGGTGGCGAGCAGAAGCCGCCCGCCGACGAGGCGGAGAAGGCCACGGCCGACGGTACAACGGCCCAGGACAGCGATGACTGCGACGCGGCGGACGGTGTCCGGACCGCGGATACCGAGGGCTCCGGAACGCAGCCCGCCGAAGAACCCACCGAAGAATCCACCGAGGAGTCCCCCGAACCGGCGCCGACGGCGCCCCCGCCCTCCAGAGCAGCCCAGCCACCCCAGCCGCCCGAACTGCACAGCGGTCACAAGCTCGCCCGGCGCTACCGTCTGGAGGAGTGCGTCACCCGTCTGGACGGCTTCAGCAGTTGGCGTGCCGTCGACGAGAAACTGCGCCGCGCCGTCGGTGTGCACCTGCTGGCAGCCGACCATCCACGTGCCCGCCCCGTCCTCGCCGCGGCCCGCTCCGCGGCCCTCCTCGGCGACCCCCGTTTCGTACAGGTCCTGGACGCGGTCGAGGAGGACAACCTCGTCTACGTCGTCCACGAGTGGCTTCCGGACGCCACCTCCCTCGCCACCCTCCTCGCCTCCGGCCCGCTGCCCACCCACGAGGCATACCAGCTCGTCAGCCAGATCGCCCAGGCCATGGCCGCCGCCCACCGCGAAGGGCTGTCCCATCTGCGGCTGACCCCCGGCTGCGTCCTGCGCACCGCCGCCGGCCAGTACCGCATCCGCGGTCTCGCCGTGAACGCCGCACTGCGCGGCATCACCTCCGACCATCCCCAGCGCACCGACACCGAGGCGATCGGCGCACTGCTCTACGCCTCCCTCACCCGGCGCTGGCCGTACCGTGAGGACGCCTACGGGCTCAGTGGCATGGCCGAGCTGACCGGTGACTCCCTGGTCCCTCCGGACCAGGTCCGCGCCGGGGTGCACCGCGGACTCTCCGAGCTGGCCATGCGTGCGCTGGTCAACGACGGCGCCACCGCCTCCCGTCAGGAGCAGCCCTGCACCACACCGGAGGAGCTGACCAAGGCCGTCGCCGCGCTGCCGCGCATCCGCCCGCCGGAGCCCGACTTCGCCGTGCCACCGCCTTACCAGCGCCCCGTCCGCCCCCAGGGGGGCTACGGCACTCCCGCCGCACGGCCTCCTCTCGCCGCGGGCGGACCGCCCGCGGCGGTCGTACCGCCCGCGCCTCCCGCGCTCCCCGGCCGTACCGGCAAGGCCCTGAAGTGGAGCGTCTCCGCGCTTCTCATCGCCGCGCTGGGGCTGGGGAGCTGGCAGCTCGCCGACGCCCTGATGAAGGGAGATGCCTCGGCGCCGGATCCCGGACGGAGTCCGATCGCACAGCAGAAGGCGCCGCAGAGCGATCCCACGGGCAAGCCCGTCGAGATCTCCCTCGCCAAGGACTTCGATCCGTTCGGCAGTGACGGCACGGAGAACGGTGACCGCGTTCCCGCCGCCGTCGACGGCGACCCGGACACCTACTGGCAGACCTCGCGCTACGCCAACGCGAAGTTCGGCAATCTCAAGAACGGGGTCGGACTCATCATCGACCTCGGCGAGCAGCAGCAGGTCAGCAGCGTCAGGATCGACTTCGTGGGAGACACCTCCGTCGACTTCCTGGCCGCTTCGAAGAACACCGCGGACATGCCCGCCTCCCTGGGTGATTTCAGCAAGGTCAGCAGCGACTCCGGCAGCAAGGTGGAGCTGAAGGCCGAGAAGCCCATCAGGACGCAGTACATCCTGCTGTGGCTCACCGAGCTCCCCCTGACCCCGGAGGGCAACTACCGTGGCCGCATCGCGGAGGTGGAGGTCCTCAGCTGACCGGCCCCCGGTGAACGACAGCGGCTTCTCTGGAACGGGGCGGAGGGTGGACGACGAGATGACGGACGGCACCGCCGCCGAGGACACGGCCGGGGAACCAACAGGAGAGACGGCCGGGAGTACAGCCGGCCCCGGTGCGGGCCCCGTCCCCACCGACCACCAGCTCCTGGCCCGTCATGTCGCCGGTGATCCGGATGCCTTCGGCGAGATAGCGCGCAGGCACCGCGACCGGCTGTGGGCGGTCGCCCTACGTGTCCTGGGAGACCGCGAAGAAGCCGCCGACGCGGTCCAGGACGCCTTCGTCTCCGCCTATCGGGCCGCCCACACTTTCCAGGGCCGGTCCGCCGTCACCACCTGGCTGCATCGCATCACCGTCAACGCCTGTCTGGACCGCGCCCGGCGGGCCGCCAGCCGGCGCACCTCGCCCGTCGCCGAGCCCGAGCGGCTGGAGCAGCTCCTGGAGCCGCACGAGTCGGCGGCGATGCCCGCCGAACGCAGTGACCTTCACCGTCAGCTCGTCGCCGCGCTCTCCCAGCTGCCGCCCGAGCAACGGGCCGCACTCGTCCTCGTCGACATGCAGGGCTATCCGGTCGCCGAGGCCGCCCGCATCCTCGATGTCGCCGTCGGCACCATCAAGAGCCGCTGCGCACGCGGCCGCGCCCGGCTGCTGCCGCTGGTCACCCATCTGCGCTCCGACGCATCGCCGGGGGATAGCCCGGCAGGCAGCGGGGGAAGGAACCGGACGCAAGGGGCGCCCGTCCCACCGGCACGAGGAAAACCGGGCACCGGGGCCGTGAAGGGCGGAGGTGAACACGCATGACGACCGCGTCTTCCGCGTCGTTCGACACGGACGGGCACCCCGAGATCAACGAGATCTCCGCTCTCACCGAAGGGCTGCTTCCCCCGGAGCGCTCAGCCGATGTGCGCGCACATCTGTCCGGCTGTGAACTGTGCGCGGATGTGCGGACTTCCCTGGAGGAGATCCGGGACGCGCTGGGCACCCTGCCGGGGCCCACCCGGATGCCGTCCGATGTCGCGGGCCGTATCGACGCCGCGCTCGCCGCTGAGGCCCTGCTGGACGCCACCACTCCCGGGAGCCGGGAGGCGACCACCTTCTCGCAGGTCCTCCCCACCGAAGCTTCGGCGGGTGTTTCACGTGAAACCGACCCTCTGCCCCGCCCAGCCGGGCACGCCCGCGGAGCGACCGGCCCAGGAAGGACGGCTCACCCCCCGCGCCGCCGACGCGTGAGGGTACTGCTCGCCACTGCGGGCACGGTGGCCGTCCTCGGTTTCGCCGCCCTGTTCCTTCCCGGGCTGGACGAGAGTTCCTCGACCACCGCCGGCGAGCAGTCCGCGGCGGACGCCGGGGACACCGGGGACACCGGGGACGCTGCCGCCCGCTCCGAGAACGCCCCGGCGGACGACGAGCTGGAGGCGCGGGTGCGAACCCTGCTGGAGGGCGCCGGAGAACCTGGGAAGTCGGAGGCGCGGAGGGGGGACGAGAAGGAGGGCACCTCCGAGTTCAGTGCCGAGACCGGTCCCAGCACACCACTGCGCGGCGATGTGGTCACGGTGCCGATGTGCGTCAGAGAAGGTATCGGCCGTACTGAGGCGCCGCTGGCCGCCGACAGGTATGTCCACAAGGAACGGCAGACGTATCTCGTGGTCCTGCCGGACGAGACAGACGGTGCGCGGGTGGACGCCTATGTGGTCGACGCGGACTGCGTCGGGAGTTCACCGCCCTCCCCGGGCACGGTGCTCACTGTCCGCACATACGAGCGCTGAGGGAGCACTCCGCGGCGCTGCCACCGAGTGGGAATGCCTGCCTCATAGGATTCGTTGGGTGGGGTGAGCCTGTTTCGAGGCCACGCCCAGACATCCAACGGCAGACCCATCGGCAGACAAGGAAGACTCCGTGAGCGACGTCCGCAACGTGATCATCATTGGCTCCGGGCCGGCGGGCTATACCGCGGCGCTCTACACCGCACGTGCCTCGTTGGAGCCCTTGGTCTTCGAGGGCTCGGTGACCGCGGGCGGTGCGCTGATGAACACCACCGAGGTGGAGAACTTCCCCGGTTTCCGCGACGGCATCATGGGCCCGGACCTGATGGACAACATGCGTGCCCAGGCCGAGCGCTTCGGAGCCGAACTGGTCGCCGACGACATCACCGCAGTCGATCTGGAGGGTGAGGTCAAGTCGGTCACCGACTCCGCCGGCACCGTGCACCGCGCCCGGACGGTCATCGTGGCCACCGGCTCCCAGCACCGCCGGCTTGGCCTGCCGAAGGAGGACGAGCTGTCCGGCCGCGGAGTGTCCTACTGCGCCACCTGTGACGGCTTCTTCTTCAAGGGCCAGCACATCGCCGTGGTCGGCGGCGGTGACACCGCCATGGAGGAGGCCACCTTCCTCTCCCGGTTCGCCGAGAAGGTGACCATCATCCACCGCCGTGACACGCTGCGGGCCTCCAAGGCGATGCAGGAGCGGGCCTTCGCCGACGAGAAGATCACCTTCGCCTGGAACAGCGAGGTCGCCGAGCTCCACGAGGATGGCGGCAAGCTGTCGGGGCTGACCCTGCGCGACACCGTCACCGGCGACACCTCCCACCTGCCGGCCACCGGCCTGTTCGTCGCCATCGGTCACGACCCGCGCACCGAACTGTTCAAGGGCGTGCTCACCCTGGACGAGGAGGGCTATCTGAAGGTGGACGCGCCCTCCACCCGTACCAACATCCCCGGAGTCTTCGCTGCCGGTGATGTCGTCGACCACACCTACCGTCAGGCCATCACCGCCGCCGGCACCGGCTGCTCCGCCGCCCTGGACGCCGAACGCTATCTGGCAGCCCTGGTCGACGCCCCCGAGAAGCACGTCGCCGAGCCGGAGAAGACCGACGAGGCAGCAGCCGCCGCCGCACTCTGAACCGTCTCCACCGATCGCCCTCCGTTCCCGTTCACCACAGAGACCCGAGAAGCAAGGAGATCACCATGGCCACCGTGACCGCCACTGACGCCGACTTCGAGGATGTCGTCCTCAAGAGCGACAAGCCCGTCCTGGTCGACTTCTGGGCGGCCTGGTGCGGTCCGTGCCGGCAGATCGCCCCCTCGCTGGAGGCGATCTCGGAAGAGCAGGCCGACAAGATCACTGTCGTCAAGCTCAACATCGACGAGAACCCGGCCACCGCCGCCAAGTACGGGATCATGTCCATCCCGACCATGAACGTCTACAAGGGTGGCGAGGTCGTCAAGACCATCGTCGGCGCCAAGCCCAAGGCCGCCATCGAGCGCGACCTGGCCGACTTCATCGGCTGACGTTTCACGTGAAACAGGCCCGCCCTCATCCGGGGGTGGGCCTGTTGTCATGTCGTCGTGCGTCGTCTCGTCATGGCTGACCACATGTCCCACGGAGACATGCTCCACGGAGGCCGCTACAGCGGCCTGAGCGCGGGCTCCTTGTGCACCGCTCCCAGCAAACGGTCGATCGCCAGCTCGACATCCTGCTTCCAGGACAGGGTCGTCCGCAGCTCCAGCCTCAGCCGGGGATGGGCGTGGTGCGGTCGCACCGTCTTGAACCCGACCGCGAGAAGATGATCCGCAGGGAGCACACACGCGGGTTCCTTCCAGCGCGCATCTCCGAACGCCTCGATCGCCTTGAACCCTCGCCGCAGCACATCCTTCGCCACCGCCTGCACCATCACACGGCCCAGCCCCTGCCCCTGGTAGCCGGGCATCAGCCAGGCGGTGATCAGTTGCACCGCGTCCGAGGACACAGGACTGGTGGGGAACGCCGCCGAGCGCGGCACATAGGCGGGTGGGGCGTACAGCACAAAGCCCACCGGCACACTGTCGACGTAGACCACCCGTCCGCAGGAGCCCCACTCCAGCAGTACCGCCGATATCCAGGCTTCCTTCTCCAGCTCCGGCCGTCCCGCCTTCACCGCGGCATCACCGCTGACAGGATCGAGCTCCCAGAAGACACACCTGCGGCAGCGCTTGGGAAGATCCGGCAGGTTGTCCAGTGTGAGAGGAACGAGTCGGCGCCCCATGGAGACATCGTATCCATGGGGCGCCGCTTGTCCTCGCTCTTGGATCTACTCGCCGCTGTCGTCGTCTCCCCGGGAAAGCTGCTGTTCCAGCAGCTGGTCCTCGCCGGGTGCGAACTGGCTCAGAATCCTCTCCAGATCCTCCATCGAGGCGAACTCGACGACGATCTTTCCTTTCCGCTGTCCCAGATCCACCTTCACCCTGGTCTCGAAACGGTCCGAGAGGCGGGTCGCCAGATGATCCAGAGCGGGGGAGACCCGTTTACCGGCCCGCGCCCTGGGCCTGCTCCGGCTCTTGGGCTTCGTGTCCATCAAGGTCACGATCTCCTCGACCGCCCGCACCGACAGCCCTTCGGCCACGATGCGGTGCGCGAGCCGGTCCTGCTCCTCGGAGTCCTCCACCGACAGCAGCGCGCGCGCATGACCCGCCGACAGCACACCGGCCGCCACCCGCCGCTGCACCGACGGCGAGAGCTTCAGCAGACGCAGTGTGTTCGACACCTGCGGCCGTGAGCGGCCGATACGGTCGGCCAACTGGTCGTGCGTACAGTTGAAGTCCTTCAGCAGTTGGTCGTACGCCGCCGCCTCCTCCAGCGGGTTCAGCTGTGCCCGATGAAGGTTCTCCAGCAGGGCGTCCAGCAGAAGCTTCTCGTCCTCCGTGGCCCGGATGATCGCCGGGATTCTCTCCAGTCCCGCCTCCCGGCAGGCCCGCCAGCGCCGCTCCCCCATGACGAGCTCATAGCGCTCCGGTCCCAGTCGGCGCACGACGACCGGCTGGAGCAGACCGACCTCCTGAATGGAGGTGACCAGTTCCGCCAGGGCGTCCTCGTCGAACACCTCCCGCGGCTGCCGAGGGTTGGGAGTGATGGCGTCGATCGGTACTTCGGCGAAGTGGGCTCCCGCCGGTTCGGTGTCCACAGCGGACTCGGTTTCACGTGAAACGGCACTCCCGTACCGTTCCTCGTCCTCTGCCGGCGAGGTCGCCCTGGAAGCTGCCAGCCCGCGTCCGGGTGTCAGCACCGGAACCGCGGTCGGCGACAGCGCACCGTTCTCTCCCACCACCGGGCTGACATGGTCGTCCGCTCCCGTGGGCGCCGCGGGAATCAGCGCACCGAGCCCTCGACCCAGTCCTCTACGTCGTTCCGTCACTGAGTCCCCTCCACCGTGTGCTGTCCCTGCTGCTTGCCCGCGCCTCGCAGCGCGATCTCCCGGGCCGCCTCCAGATAGGAGAGCGAACCGCTGGAACCCGGGTCGTAAGTAAGAACCGTCTGCCCGTAACTGGGGGCCTCGGAGATGCGCACCGATCGCGGAATATTGGTCCGCAGGACCTCCTTGCCGAAGTGCCCGCGCACCTCCTCCGCCACCTGGGAGGCGAGCCGGGTCCGGCCGTCGTACATCGTCAGCAGGATCGTCGAGACATGGAGCTCGGGGTTGAGATGTCCCTTCACCAGCTCGACGTTCCGCAGCAGCTGTCCCAGCCCTTCCAGGGCGTAGTACTCGCACTGGATCGGAATGACCACCTCGGCACCGGCGACCAGCGCGTTGACGGTCAGCAGGCCGAGCGAGGGCGGACAGTCGATGAAGATGTAGTCCAGCGGCTGCTCATAGGCGACGATCGCCTTCTGCAGCCGGCTCTCCCGGGCCACCAGGGACACCAGCTCGATCTCGGCACCGGCGAGATCGATCGTGGCTGGCGCGCAGAAAAGGCCCTCCACATCCCGTACGGGTTGCACCACGTCCGAGAGCGGCTTTCCGTCCACCAGGACGTTGTAGATCGAGGGCACCTCGGCATGGTGGTCTATTCCCAGGGCTGTGGACGCGTTCCCCTGCGGGTCGAGGTCGATCACCAGCACCCGAGCCCCGTGCAGGGCCAGCGAAGCGGCCAGATTGACCGTGGTCGTGGTCTTCCCGACCCCGCCCTTCTGATTGGCGACCACCATCACCCGGGTCTCCTCGGGCCTGGGAAGACCCTCACCGGTACGGTTCATCGCCTCGACCGCCTGCTGGGCAGCGCGGCCGACCGGCGTGGAGACATCCCCGTCGTACCTGGGGGAGGCGTCCATCGGGGGCGGAGTCTCACTCATCGTTTCACGTGAAACATCCGCCGTTTCAGAACGGGGACCCGGGACCGGGTCGGTCATCGGTCCCGCAATATGGCCGTCGGACCGCAACGGTTCACTCTCCTCGACGTCAGGCTCGCGATGAGGAGAGCCTGCCATGTCACCGGGGTCGGGAACCAGCGAACCCCGCTCACCTGTGGATGAATCCACCTCCGAGCGGGGCTCCGATGAACGCGGTGTAGTCGAACGCCCACGATGGATGAAACCGGACAGCAGAAAGCGACGTTTCACGTGAAGCACGATGCATCCATACGTACCGTCGGACACGGCGACACTCCGCAGGCGGCCTCTATGGCGGCTTTACGGAGTAACCGGCACCCCACTCGAGGAGCAGCACCGTCAGCGCCTGCGCCGCGCTCCCCGGGGACGCCCACTCCGTGCGGCCTTCGCTTTCTTCGCGGCGAAACGAACCCCACCAGGGCTCTCCCCGACCTCGGCCCGCACCACGGTGGCCGACGGCTCCACCAGGCCCTGGCCGACCCGGAGTAC
The DNA here is from genome assembly GCF_036323805.1 of Streptomyces rubellus. Classification (NCBI taxonomy): domain Bacteria; kingdom Bacillati; phylum Actinomycetota; class Actinomycetes; order Kitasatosporales; family Streptomycetaceae; genus Streptomyces; species Streptomyces rubellus. The sequence continues at coordinate 88,958 of NZ_JAZDCX010000006.1, read as the reverse complement.
CGAGGACTCCACCACTCCGAGCTTCTGGAGCGCGGCACGCGCACCCCTCAGCTCCTCCTCGGCCGTGTCGCCCTTGAGTGCGAGCATCTCGCCGTACGGCCGCAGCAGCGGAATGCCCCATCCGGCCAGCCGGTCCAGCGGGGCCACCGCCCGGGCCGTCACCACATGCACCGGCGACAGTGAGCCGAGCACCTCCTCGGCCCGTCCCCGCACCACGGACACATGCTCCAGCCCGAGTGTCTCGACGACTTCCTGGAGGAAGTTCGTCCGCCGCAGCAGCGGCTCCAGCAGGGTGATCCGCAGATCGGGACGCACCAGCGCCAGCGGAACCCCCGGTAGCCCGGCTCCCGACCCCACATCGCAGACCGTTACGGCCTCGGGGACGACCTCCGAGAGCACCGCGCAGTTCAGCAGATGGCGCTCCCACAGCCGCGGCACCTCACGCGGTCCGATCAGCCCGCGTTTGACACCCACCTCCGCCAGCAGCTCCGCGTAGCGGACCGCGTCGGCGAAACGAGCACCGAAAACCTCCCGCGCCACCTCGGGCGCGGGAGGGAGGACGGACGACGCGGGCTCCGTCACGGCAGTACGACCACGCAGCGCTGTGGTTCCTCGCCCTCGGACTCGCTGCGCAGACCGGCCGCGGCCACCGCGTCATGCACGACCTTGCGCTCGAAGGGCGTCATCGGCCTGAGCTTCACCGGCTCGCCGGTGCGCTTCACCTCTTCGGCCGTCCGGTTCCCCAGCTCCGTCAGCTCATCACGCTTGCGGGCCCGGTAACCGGCGATGTCCAGCATCAGCCGGCTGCGGTCGCCGGTCTCCCGGTGCACCGCGAGCCGGGTCAGCTCCTGCAGCGCCTCCAGCACCTCGCCGTCCCGGCCGACCAGTTTCTGCAGATCGCGGCTCTCGACATCGCTGACGATCGACACGGCTGCGCGGTCGGCTTCGACGTCCATGTCGATGTCACCGTCGAGATCGGCGATGTCGAGGAGCCCCTCGAGATAGTCGGCCGCGATCTCACCCTCCTGCTCAAGGCGGGTCAGGGTGTCGGCGCCCTCTGCGGTCGTGTCCGTCACGAGTGGACTCCTTCTTTACTTCTTGGACGGGTGCTTGGGGCGCTGCGAGCCCTTGCGCTGTCCGGGCTTCTTCTTCGACTGCTGCCCGGTGCGCGCCGGCCGACCGCCCTGGGGGGTCTCCTTGGTCATCGACGGCTTCTGGCCGGCCGTCTTCTCCGCCTCGGCCTCGGCCCGCGCCTCGTTCTCCTTGGCCTCGGCCTGGGCCGCGGCGGCCTGGCGCTGGGCCTTGGTCATACGCCGGGGCTGCTGCCGGTTGGCGCGAGCGGTCTCGACCGCCTTCTTCGTCTCGATCTCCGCCGGGTCCTCCTTGAGCTTGCCCTTGGCCCGCAGCTTCTCCTGACGCTGCTTGTAGGCCAGCGAGCCCGGCGTCGGGTTGCGCTTGATGATGTACATCTGCTGGCCCAGGGTCCACACGTTGGTGGTCAGCCAGTAGACGAGGACACCGACGGGGAAGTTGATGCCGAAGACGGCGAAGATGACCGGGAAGACGTACATCAGCATCTTCTGCTGCTGCATGAACGGCGTCTTCACCGTCAGGTCGACGTTCTTCGTCATCAGCTGGCGCTGCGTGTAGAACTGCGAGGCGGACATCAGCAGGATCATGATGACCGTGACCACACGGACGTTGACCAGCGTGGCGCCCAGCGCCTCCACCTTGTCCGCGCTGTCCATGAACCGGGCGGCGATCGGAGCGCCGAAGATGTGCGCGTTACGGGCGCTGTCCACCAGCCCCTGGTCGAGGACACCGACCTCACGGCCAATGGCGATCTTGTTCAGCACCTGGTAGAGCGCCAGGAAGAACGGCGACTGCGCCAGAATCGGAAGACAGCTGGAGAGCGGGTTGGTGCCCGTCTCCTTGTACAGCTTCATCATCTCTTCCGACTGGCGCTGCCGGTCGTTCTTGTAGCGCTCCTGGATCTTCTTCATCCTCGGCTGGAGCGCCTGCATGTTCCGCGTCGCCTTGATCTGCTTCACGAAGAGCGGGATCAGGGCGATACGGAGGACGATCACCAGCGAGACGATGGACAGACCCCAAGCCCAGCCGCTGTCCTCGTCGAACACGAGGCTGTACAGCTTGTGGAACTGGACGATGATCCAGGAAACAGCGGTATAGAGAGGACCGAAGATCGTGTCGATCGTGTCCACGAGTCAGGCTCCTTGGGCATTGGACTGAGTCCGGTGCTGCCAGCGACTGCGCAGTCGCTGATGCCAGACCGGGTGCTTCCGGGCAGGAACGTGATCCACCCCACCGGGCGACCATGGGTTGCAGCGCAGAATGCGCCAGGCGGTCAGTGCCGTCCCTTTCACCGCGCCGTGCCGGTTGACGGCCTCGTAGCCGTAGTGCGAACACGACGGGTAGTACCTGCACACCGGACCGAGCATCGGGCTGATGGTCCACTGGTACAGCTTGATCAACCACAGCAGCGGGTACTTCACGACGGCCCTCCAAGCAGCCGCTGCAGTGCGGTGTCCAGATCTCGGGCCAACCTCTCGCGGTCCGCCTCACCCGCACCGGGCAGCGCCCGTATGACCATCAGGCTACCGGGCGGCAGTTCGGTAATCCTCTCCCGGACCAGATGGCGAAGCCGCCGCTTCACACGGTTACGGACCACCGCGTTGCCCACGGCCTTGCTCACGACGAAACCCGCACGCGCCGGGGGAGCGCCTCCCTCGGCGGCGTGCGGGTCCGAATGTCCCCCGGCACCGGAGTGGGGGGACCCCCTGCGCAGATGGACGACGAGAAGCGGACGCCCGGCCCGGCGTCCTCGTCGTACCGCGGCCGCGAAGTCCTCGCGCCGCCTCAGCCGGTTCTCGGTGGGCAGCACGACACGGACCCGCGGGCTGAACTGGTCAGGCCGACAGACGGGCGCGGCCCTTGCCGCGGCGGGCCGCGACGATCGCACGGCCGGCGCGGGTCCGCATGCGCAGCCGGAAACCGTGGGTCTTCGCGCGACGGCGGTTGTTCGGCTGGAAGGTGCGCTTGCTCACTCGGGGGCTCCAGGAATGTTCGTGTCTCGAAGAGACGTGTGGGGCGCCGACTGGCTGTCACCGTGCGCCCACGAGTAGCTCGCAACGCCCGAGTGCACCGCTTCTCTGATCGCCAGGATCTTGCCCATCGGAGGCAGGCGGCAGCAGCCATCGACAACTCGACCTGGTTACGGTACGCGCGCCCGAGCCGTCCGGTCAAACCAGGGCCGGCCGGGGGGTTCTGTACACAGCCTGTGGACAACGACTTGAACCGCGCACACCGCGCTGACTACCGTGGCCGAACTTCCGTTTCCTCCCAGCCGTCCCGAGAACCACACCCGGGTGGGACCGGACCACCGGCGCGGACCGCCCGCCCGACCGATCCCACACCCCCCGAAAACGCCCCCCAGCGAGTGAGAGAGCGTGTCCCGTGGCTGACCTGCCTGCCGATCTTGCCGCAGTGTGGCCACGCGTGCTGGAGCAGCTCCTCGCCGACGGCCAGGGCGTCGAGGCCAAGGACCAGCGGTGGCTCAGAGACTGCCAGCCCCTGGTGCTGGTGTCCGGCACCGCGCTGCTCGGCGTGCCCAACGAGTACGCCAAGGGCGTACTGGAGGGACGGCTCTCCCCGCTGATCACCGACACGCTCAGCCGCGAGTGCCAGCAGCCCATCCGCCTGGCGATCACCGTCACCGACCCGGTGCCCGATCCCTCCCCGCCGGCTCCGGTGCCCCCCGCACCCGCGGCCCCGGAGCCTCCGCAGCACCACCAGTCCCCCCCGCACCAGCAGTCTCTCCGTTTCGACGAGCCGCGCTACGACACCCACCACCAGCAGCACGGCGACCGGCACGGTTCCCAGCACGGTGCGCGCCATGACGAACGGCCCGAGCTGCCGAACGCACGTCCCGCGTACCCGGACTACCCGCACACCCAGCGGCACCAGCCGGGCTCCTGGCCCAGGCCTCAGGAGCCCGAGGCCTGGCAGCCGCCACGCGATCCGTACCCGCCCCAGGGCCCGACGTACGAGCCCCCCTCCTACGACCGGCACCGGGCCTCGCCCTACGACCAGCCCCCGAGGCCGCGCTACGACGGCCCCGGAGCCATGGGACGGGGCGACTCCCCGCAGCTGCCGGCGCCCAGCGGCGCGCCCGGCCCGCTCGCCGCACAGCCGGCGCCCGCGACCGGCCCCGGCGAGCCGACGGCCCGGCTGAACCCGAAGTACCTCTTCGACACCTTCGTCATCGGCGCCTCCAACCGCTTCGCGCACGCCGCCGCGGTCGCCGTCGCCGAAGCACCGGCCAAGGCGTACAACCCGCTGTTCATCTACGGCGAGTCCGGGCTGGGCAAGACGCATCTGCTGCACGCCATCGGCCACTACGCCCGCAGCCTCTACCCGGGCACCCGGGTGCGGTACGTGAGCTCGGAGGAGTTCACCAACGAGTTCATCAACTCCATCCGCGACGGCAAGGCGGACGCGTTCCGCAAGCGCTACCGCGACATGGACATCCTGCTGGTCGACGACATCCAGTTCCTGGCGAGCAAGGAGTCGACGCAGGAGGAGTTCTTCCACACCTTCAACACCCTCCACAACGCCAACAAGCAGATCGTGCTCTCCTCCGACCGGCCGCCCAAGCAGCTGGTCACCCTGGAGGACCGGCTGCGCAACCGCTTCGAGTGGGGGCTGATCACCGATGTCCAGCCGCCCGAACTGGAGACGCGCATCGCGATCCTGCGGAAGAAGGCGGTCCAGGAGCAGCTGAACGCGCCGCCGGAGGTGCTGGAGTTCATCGCCTCGCGGATCTCGCGCAACATCCGCGAGCTGGAGGGGGCGCTGATCCGGGTCACCGCCTTCGCCAGCCTGAACCGGCAGCCCGTCGACCTGGGCCTGACGGAGATCGTCCTGAAGGACCTCATCCCCGGCGGCGAGGACGCCGCCCCGGAGATCACCGCGGCCAACATCATGGCCTCCACGGCCGACTACTTCGGGCTGACGGTGGACGACCTGTGCGGCTCCTCGCGCAGCCGGGTCCTGGTCACCGCGCGGCAGATCGCCATGTACCTGTGCCGGGAGCTGACCGATCTGTCGCTGCCGAAGATCGGCGCCCAGTTCGGCGGCCGGGACCACACCACCGTGATGCACGCCGACCGCAAGATCCGCGCGCTGATGGCCGAGCGCCGGTCCATCTACAACCAGGTCACCGAGCTGACCAACCGCATCAAGAACGCCTGACGGGCGGCCGGCGGCAGGGCGGGGCGGGCACCCGTCCACCGCTCCGGAGCCGTCCCCGTCCCCGCTGCACATCCCGCCGTGTATCCCCGTGGCGTCATCCCCGCCGCGCGTCCGCGCACACCCGCACGCATCCGCGCCGAGCCCCCGGACCCTCCGGGGGGCTTCTCGCTGTTCGATTCCACGGGCCGGAACGGCACCCGGTCCACAGCTACACCGCTCAACCGCCGTCCACACGCTGGGGACCGCCGAGTTTTCCCGACCGTGTCCACAGGAGGGCCCGGCTGTGGTCGGATGGAGCAGGTCAGGACCCTGGGGATCTGTTGTCAACAGTTGTCCACAGGGTGTGGACGGACATCGGGCCCACGACGGGAGAGCCGAGTTGTCCACCGCCCGCCCACAGGCGGAGCGGTGTTGTGCACAGCTTCTCCACAGCGCTGTCCACTGTTCGGCAACGTGACGCGCCATGTCACCGATCCGTGTGAAAGGCGTCACACCGAGAGGCCCGGTTGGCCTGTTGAGAAGTCGGGTAAAACTGTGGGCGACCCTGGGGAGAAGCCCGGGATCCCTGTGCATCGAATGTGCAGAACTTTCCGGTGTCCACAGCCACCCCCTCCCCGTCCACCGCCCCGCCCACAGGGCCGGTGGACAAAATATCCGTCGTGACCTGCGTGAACGGGGTTATCCACGGTTTCCACAGGCCCTACTACTACGACCACGGATATAAAGCGGGAACTTCGCTCGGAAACGGGCCCTGTGCACAACTCGGCCCGGACGCCCCGCACGCCGCTCCGCCCGACTTGACCCCGACCCGCCCCGGCTGTCAGCCGGGTGCGTCAGACTGGTCTCCGGCAACAAGCCGACGACGAAGATCAGCAGGGCGAGCAGCCAGCAACAGCAGGAGGCGGCTGAAGTGAAGATCCGGGTGGAGCGCGACGTCCTCGCGGAGGCGGTGGCCTGGGCGGCCCGCAGCCTCCCGGCCCGGCCCCCGGTGCCGGTCCTCGCGGGGCTGCTGCTGAAGGCCGAGGAGGGCTCGCTGAGCCTGTCCGGCTTCGACTACGAGGTCTCGGCACGGGTCTCGGTGGAGGCCGATGTGGAGGAGGGCGGGACGGTCCTCGTCTCCGGCCGCCTCCTGGCCGACATCTCCCGCGCGCTCCCCAACCGCCCCGTGGAGATCTCCACAGACGGTGTACGGGTGACCGTCGTCTGCGGCTCCTCGCGGTTCACACTCCACACACTGCCTGTGGAGGAGTACCCGGCGCTGCCCCAGATGCCGAGCGCGACCGGCACGGTCCCGGGCGAGGTCTTCGCCGCGGCCGCCGCCCAGGTCGCCATCGCCGCCGGCCGCGACGACACACTGCCGGTGCTCACCGGTGTGCGCATCGAGATCGAGGGCGACACGGTCACCCTGGCGTCCACCGACCGCTACCGCTTCGCGGTCCGGGAGTTCCTGTGGAAGCCGGAGACGCCGGACGCCTCCGCGGTGGCCCTGGTGCCCGCCAAGACACTGCTGGACACCGCCAAGTCGCTCAACGGCGGGGACGACGTGACGCTGGCGCTGTCGGGCTCGGGCTCGGGCGAGGGCCTGATCGGCTTCGAGGGCAACGGCCGGCGGACCACGACGCGTCTGCTGGAGGGCGACCTGCCGAAGTACCGGACGCTCTTCCCCACGGAGTTCAACTCGGTGGCCGTGATCGAGACGGCGCCCTTCGTGGAGGCGGTCAAGCGCGTGTCGCTGGTGGCCGAGCGGAACACCCCGGTACGGCTCACCTTCGAGCAGGGCGTGCTGATCCTGGAGGCGGGCTCCAGCGACGACGCACAGGCCGTGGAGCGGGTGGACGCGCAGCTGGAGGGCGACGACATCTCGATCGCCTTCAACCCCGGCTTCCTGCTGGAGGGGCTGAGCGCCATCGACTCCCCGGTGGCCCAGCTGTCCTTCACCACCTCCACCAAGCCGGCGCTGCTGAGCGGCAGGCCCGCGGTGGACGCGGAGGCGGACGAGTCCTACAAGTACCTGATCATGCCGGTGCGGCTGTCGGGCTGAACCGGGGCGCGGGTCCTGCCGGGCCCTCGGCCCGGTGGGGCCGGCAGGACGGCCCCACCGGGCCCGCCCGGCTCGCCGGGTCGGCCGCGCATCCGAGCGGGGTGTGCCCACAGCTGTGCGTCACCTCTCCGGCGTAGGCTCGTCACCGGGTACGAACGCTGGAAAACCGAAGGAAAGGCCTCTGATGGAGCTCGGTCTCGTCGGTCTCGGCAAGATGGGCGGCAACATGCGCGAGCGCATCCGCCGCGCCGGCCACACCGTCGTCGGGTACGACCGCAACCCGGACCTCGCCGACGTCCACAGCCTGGAGGAGCTCGTGGACTCGCTGAAGGCCCCGCGGGTGGTGTGGGTCATGGTCCCGGCCGGCGGCCCGACGCAGTCGACCGTCGACGCGCTGGCCGAACTGCTCTCCCCCGGCGACGTGGTCGTGGACGGCGGCAACTCCCGCTGGACCGACGACGAGAAGCACGCCGAGCAGCTGGCCGCCAAGGGCATCGGCTTCGTGGACTGCGGCGTCTCCGGCGGCGTGTGGGGCCTGGAGAACGGCTACGCGCTGATGTACGGCGGCGAGGCCGAGCACGTCGCGAAGGTGCAGCCGGTCTTCGACGCGCTCAAGCCGGAGGGCGAGTTCGGCTCCGTGCACGCCGGCAGGGTGGGCGCGGGCCACTTCGCGAAGATGGTCCACAACGGCATCGAGTACGCGATGATGCAGGCCTTCGCCGAGGGCTGGGAACTGCTGGAGGCGGCCGAGGCGGTCACCGACGTCCGCGAGATCTTCCGCTCCTGGCGCGAGGGCACGGTCATCCGCTCCTGGCTGCTGGACCTGGCCGTCCGCGCGCTGGACGACGACGAGCACCTGGGGGCGCTGCGCGGCTACGCGGCCGACTCCGGCGAGGGCCGCTGGACGGTGGAGGCGGCGATCGACCACGCGGTGCCGCTGCCCGCGATCACCGCGTCGCTTTTCGCCCGGTTCTCCTCCCGGCAGGACGACTCCCCGCAGATGAAGATGATCGCCGCGCTGCGCAACCAGTTCGGCGGCCACGCGGTCACCGCCGCGGCCGGCGGTGAGAAGGGCGCCGACGCGCCGGGCGCGGACGTCACCCCGCCGGCCGGCGGCTGACCGGTCGCGGCGGGTCGGTTCCGATGCACGTCACGCATCTGTCGCTCGCCGACTTCCGGTCGTATGCCCGGGTCGAGGTCCCGCTCGATCCGGGCGTCACGGCCTTCGTCGGACCGAACGGCCAGGGCAAGACGAACCTGGTGGAGGCCGTCGGCTATCTGGCGACGCTGGGCAGTCACCGGGTGGCCTCCGACGCCCCGCTGGTGCGCTCGGGCGCCGACCGCGCGGTGATACGCGCGGCGGTGCGGCAGGGGGACCGGCAGCAGCTGGTGGAGCTCGAGCTGAATCCGGGCCGGGCCAACCGCGCCCGGATCAACCGCTCCTCACAGGCCAGGCCGAGGGACGTGCTGGGCATCGTGCGCACGGTGCTGTTCGCGCCGGAGGACCTGGCGCTGGTGAAGGGGGACCCGGGGGAGCGGCGGCGCTTCCTGGACGAGCTGGTCACCGCGCGCGCGCCGCGGATGGCGGGGGTGCGGGCGGACTACGAGCGGGTGCTCAAGCAGCGCAACACCCTGCTGAAGACGGCGGCGATGGCCCGCCGCCACGGCGGCGGCTCCGGTTCCGGCGGTTCCGGCGGGGGCGGGGCGCTGTCCACCCTGGACGTGTGGGACCAGCATCTGGCCCGGGTCGGCGCGGAACTGCTGGCCCAGCGGATGGCGCTGGTGGCCGCGCTGGGCCCGCTGACGGACAAGGCGTACGAGCGGCTGGCGCCCGGCGGGGGCCCGGTGGTGCTGGAGTACCGCTCCCCGGTGGCGGGCGGCAGCCGGGAGGAGCTGCACCAGCGGCTGCTGGCGGAGCTGGCCGCCGCGCGCCGCCAGGAGATCGAGCGGGGTGTGACGCTGGTGGGTCCGCACCGGGACGATCTGGTGCTGCGGCTGGGGGAGCTGCCCGCGAAGGGGTACGCGAGCCACGGCGAGTCCTGGTCGTACGCCCTGGCCCTGCGGCTGGCCTCGTACGACCTGCTGCGGAGCGAGGGCAACGAGCCGGTGCTGGTGCTCGACGACGTCTTCGCCGAGCTGGACGTGCGGCGGCGGGAGCGGCTGGCCGAGCTGGTGGCGCCCGGTGAGCAGGTGCTGGTGACGGCGGCGGTCGCGGAGGACGTGCCGGAGGCGCTGGCGGGGGCGCGGTACACGGTCGGCGGCGGGGAGGTGACCCGGTTGTGAGCGGGCGGCGGAACGCGAGGCCGGACACCGGCCCGGTGCCCGGCCCGGGCTCGGGAGAGGACGCGGCGGAGGGCGCCGAGGTGCGGATTCCGGCTCCCTCGGCGGAGCCGGCGGGGGTGGATCTGGCGCGGGTGGCGCTGCGGGCGGCCCGGGAACAGGCGCGGGCCCGCGGCGCGCTGACGCGGCAGAAGCGCCGTTCCCGTACCGCGGGGACGCTCTCGGGCGCGCGGCGGGACGGCCGTGATCCGCTGCCACTGGGGGCGGCGATCGAGCGGCTGAAGACCGAGCGCGGCTGGGAGATGCCGATGGCGGTGGGCGGTGTGATGGGCCGCTGGCCGGAGTTGGTGGGCCCGGATCTGGCGCGGCACTGCGTACCCCAGTCGTACGACGAGCAGGAGCGGGTGCTGTCGGTGCGGTGCGACTCCACCGCGTGGGCGACGCAGGTACGGCTGCTGGCGCCGCAGTTGGTGGCGCGGCTGAACGCGGACCTGGGGCAGGGGACGGTGAAGGTGATCAGGGTGCGCGGGCCGGAGGCGCCGGACACCCGGCACGGCCGGCTGCGCGCCCCGGGGAGCCGGGGGCCGGGGGACACCTACGGGTGACGGCCGGGCCCGCGACCCCCGGCGCGCGGTACCGCCCGTGCCCCGCGGAGGGACCCCGGGAAGGGCCGTGGGAGGAGCCGTGCGGAGGGCCGGGAAGAGGGCCGGGGGAGCGATGTGGAACTTCTCATTCCGTATGAGCGCTCACAGTGATGAAGCCTTGACATCCCGAAGCGCTGAGTGCCCTTGTGAGCGTCCTGGGGGGCCGGGCCGCATATAGGGATTCGGATGATGCTGGTTCAGGGCGGCACATGCGGTCTCAGGTACCGGCAAACCCCCATCGTTGTCAGTGATACCGGTAGACTGGAGCCACATCCGCCTCACTGCGGAAAAAGTCGAACGACGCAGCCGCTCCTGCTCGCCCGGACGGGGTTCTCCATCCGATCGCAGGGGGAGGCTTGTGCTGTGCCAGAAAGGGCGCTTCGTGGCCGATTCCGGCAACTCCAACGAAACCTTCCCTGCTACCGGCGGGGAGTCCCCCGACCCGTCCGCGACCCCGCCCGCTCCGGGTGCCGGTGCCGGCGAGCCGTCGTACGACGCCAGTGCGATCACGGTCCTGGAGGGACTGGACGCGGTCCGCAAACGGCCCGGCATGTACATCGGCTCCACCGGTGAGCGCGGCCTGCACCACCTCGTGCAGGAGGTAGTGGACAACTCCGTCGACGAGGCGCTGGCCGGTCACGCGGACACCATCGACGTGACGCTGCTGGCCGACGGCGGCGTCCGGGTCGTGGACAACGGCCGCGGCATCCCGGTGGACATCGTGCCCTCGGAGGGCAAGCCGGCGGTCGAGGTCGTGCTGACGGTGCTGCACGCGGGCGGCAAGTTCGGCGGGGGCGGCTACGCCGTCTCCGGCGGTCTGCACGGGGTGGGCGTCTCGGTGGTCAACGCGCTGTCGACCAAGGTCTCGGTCGAGGTCAAGCGGGACGGCTACCGCTGGACGCAGGAGTACAAGATGGGCGCGCCCACCGCGCCCCTCCAGCGCAACGAGGCCACCGACGAGACCGGTACGACGGTCACCTTCTGGGCCGACGGCGACATCTTCGACACGACCGACTACTCCTTCGAGACGCTCTCGCGGCGCTTCCAGGAGATGGCGTTCCTCAACCGCGGTCTGACGATCACTCTGACCGACGAGCGGGAGGCGGCCAAGCAGACGGCGGGCGCCGACACCACGGACACGGCGGAGGACGACAAGCCGCGTTTCGTGCGCTACCACTACGAGGGCGGCATCTCGGACTTCGTCCGCCACCTCAACTCCCGCAAGGGCGAGCCGGTCCACCCCTCGGTGATCGACATCGAGGCGGAGGACAAGGAGCGGAAGATCTCGGTGGAGATCGCGATGCAGTGGAACACCCAGTACACCGAGGGTGTCTACAGCTTCGCGAACACCATCCACACCCATGAGGGCGGCACCCACGAGGAGGGTTTCCGGGCGGCGCTGACCGGCCTGGTCAACCGCTACGCCCGGGACAAGAAGCTGCTGCGCGAGAAGGACGACAACCTCACGGGCGAGGACATCCGCGAGGGGCTGACGGCGATCATCTCGGTGAAGCTGGGCGAGCCGCAGTTCGAGGGCCAGACCAAGACGAAGCTGGGCAACACCGAGGCGAAGACCTTCGTCCAGAAGATCGTCCACGAGCACCTCGGCGACTGGCTGGACCGCAACCCCAACGAGGCCGCCGACATCATCCGCAAGGGCATCCAGGCGGCCACCGCGCGCGTGGCGGCCCGCAAGGCGCGGGACCTGACCCGGCGCAAGGGCCTGCTGGAGACGGCCTCGCTGCCGGGCAAGCTGAGCGACTGCCAGTCCAACGACCCGGCCAAGTGCGAGATCTTCATCGTCGAGGGCGACTCCGCGGGCGGCAGCGCCAAGTCCGGCCGCAACCCGCAGTACCAGGCCATCCTGCCGATCCGCGGCAAGATCCTGAACGTGGAGAAGGCGCGGATCGACAAGGTCCTGCAGAACCAGGAGGTCCAGGCGCTGATCTCGGCCTTCGGCACCGGGATCCACGAGGACTTCGACATCGCCAGGCTCCGCTATCACAAGATCATTCTGATGGCGGACGCCGACGTCGACGGCCAGCACATCAACACCCTGCTGCTGACACTGCTGTTCCGCTTCATGCGGCCGCTGGTGGAGGCCGGCCACGTCTTCCTGTCCCAGCCGCCGCTCTACAAGATCAAGTGGTCGCGGGACGAGTTCGAGTACGCGTACTCCGACCGGGAGCGCGACAGCCTGATCCGGCTCGGCCGCGAGCAGGGCAAGCGGATCAGGGACGACTCGGTGCAGCGCTTCAAGGGTCTGGGCGAGATGAACGCCGAGGAGCTGCGCATCACCACCATGGACCCGGCTCACCGGGTGCTGCGCCAGGTGACGCTGGACGACGCGGCCGCCGCCGACGACCTGTTCTCGGTTCTGATGGGCGAGGACGTCGAGGCACGGCGCTCCTTCATCCAGCGCAACGCCAAGGACGTCCGCTTCCTCGACATCTGACCGGAGTCGGCCGTACGCCGCACGACGACGACAAGGACTGACCACACCCATGGCCGACGAGATTTCCCCCACCCCCATCGAGGGGGGCGCCCCCGGGCCCCTCTCCCCCGCCCCGGGTGTCCCCGTGGTGGACGAGAGCGCCGGGAACCGCGTGGAACCGGTGAGCCTCGAGACCGAGATGCAGCGCTCGTACCTCGACTACGCGATGAGCGTGATCGTCTCGCGCGCGCTGCCCGACGTCCGCGACGGGCTCAAGCCGGTGCACCGCCGGGTGCTGTACGCGATGTACGACGGCGGCTACCGGCCCGAGAAGGGCTTCTACAAGTGCGCCCGCGTCGTCGGCGACGTGATGGGCACCTACCACCCGCACGGCGACACCTCCATCTACGACGCCCTGGTCCGCCTCGCCCAGCCGTGGTCGATGCGGATGCCGCTGGTGGACTCCAACGGCAACTTCGGCTCGCCGGGCAACGACCCGGCGGCGGCCATGCGGTACACCGAGTGCAAGATGGCGCCGCTGGCCATGGAGATGCTCCGGGACATCGACGAGGAGACCGTCGACTTCCAGGACAACTACGACGGCCGCAACCAGGAGCCGACGGTCCTGCCGTCGCGCATCCCCAACCTGCTGGTCAACGGCTCGGCGGGCATCGCGGTCGGCATGGCCACCAACATCCCGCCGCACAACCTGCGCGAGGTGGCCGCCGGCGCCCGCTGGTACCTGGAGCACCCGGAGGCGTCCAACGAGGAGCTGCTGGACGCGCTGCTGGAGCGGATCAAGGGTCCCGACTTCCCCTCCGGCGCGCTGGTGGTGGGCCGCAAGGGCATCGAGGAGGCGTACCGCACCGGCCGCGGCTCGATCACCATGCGCGCGGTGGTGGCGGTGGAGGAGATCCAGGGCCGGCAGTGCCTGGTCGTCACCGAACTGCCGTACCAGGTGAACCCGGACAACCTGGCGCTGAAGATCGCCGAGCTGGTCAAGGACGGCCGGGTCGCCGGCATCGCGGACGTCCGCGACGAGAGCTCCTCGCGCACCGGGCGGCGGCTGGTGATCGTCCTCAAGCGGGACGCGGTCGCCAAGGTCGTGCTCAACAACCTCTACAAGCACACCGACCTGCAGACCAACTTCGGGGCCAACATGCTGGCCCTGGTGGACGGGGTGCCCCGGACGCTGTCGCTGGACGCGTTCATCCGCAACTGGGTCACCCACCAGGTCGACGTCATCGTCCGCCGCACCCGCTACCGGCTGCGCAAGGCCGAGGAGCGCGCCCACATCCTGCGCGGTCTGCTCAAGGCGCTGGACGCGATCGACGAGGTCATCGCGCTGATCCGGCGCAGCAACACCGTGGAGGTGGCGCGCGGCGGCCTGATGGAGCTGCTCGCCATCGACGAGATCCAGGCGAACGCGATCCTGGAGATGCAGCTGCGGCGGCTGGCGGCCCTGGAGCGGCAGAAGATCACCGCCGAGCGTGACGAACTCCAGACGAAGATCGACGAGTACAACGCGATCCTGGCCTCGCCCGAGCGGCAGCGGCAGATCATCGACGAGGAACTGGCCACGATCGTCGACAAGTACGGCGACGACCGGCGCAGCAAACTGGTGCCCTTCGACGGCGACATGTCCATCGAGGACCTGATCGCCGAGGAGGACATCGTCGTCACCATCACGCGCGGCGGCTACGTCAAGCGCACGAAGACCGACGACTACCGCTCCCAGAAGCGCGGCGGCAAGGGCGTGCGCGGCACGAAGCTCAAGGAAGACGACATCGTCGACCACTTCTTCGTCACCACCACGCACAACTGGCTGCTGTTCTTCACCAACAAGGGCCGGGTGTACCGGGCCAAGGCGTACGAGCTGCCGGACGCCGGCCGGGACGCGCGCGGCCAGCACGTGGCGAACCTGCTGGCCTTCCAGCCGGACGAGAAGATCGCCCGGATCCTGGCCGTCCGGGACTACGCGGCCGCCCCGTACCTGGTGCTGGCCACCAAGTCGGGCCTGGTGAAGAAGACCCCGCTGAAGGACTACGACTCGCCGCGCTCCGGCGGTGTCATCGCCATCAACCTCCGCGAGCTGGAGGGCGGCGGCGAGGACGAGCTGATCGGCGCCGAGCTGGTCTCGCCGGACGACGACCTGCTGCTGATCAGCCGCAAGGCGCAGTCGATCCGGTTCACCGCCACCGACGAGTCGCTGCGTCCGATGGGCCGCGCCACCTCGGGCGTGAAGGGCATGAGTTTCCGGGAAGGGGACGAACTGCTCTCGATGAACGTCGTACGGGCCGGTACGTTCGTTTTCACCGCCACCGATGGTGGGTACGCGAAGCGCACGGCCGTGGACGAGTACCGTGTGCAGGGCCGTGGCGGTCTGGGCATCAAGGCGGCCAAGATCGTGGAGGACCGCGGTTCGCTGGTGGGGGCCCTGGTGGTGGAGGAGAGCGACGAGATCCTCGCCATCACCCTCGGCGGCGGCGTCATCCGCACCCGGGTCGACGAGGTCAGGGAGACGGGCCGTGACACGATGGGCGTCCAACTGATCAACCTCGGCAAGCGCGACGCCGTGGTCGGCATCGCGCGCAACGCCGAGGCCGGCCGGGAGGCCGAGGAGGTCGATGCCGAGGGCGGCGGCACCGCGGCGGCCCCGGACGCGTCTTTCCCGGAGACGGCCGCCTCCGCGGCCGCCGAGACGGCTTCGGACGACGAGGAGTAGACAGATCGTGAGTGGAACCGCGGGCGCCGCCAGAGGCGACAAAGACGATGGCGGCGCCCGTGGGCCTGCCGCTGACGACACTCGCCGCAAGGGCGAGTCCCACCGTGGGGGAACAACCGTGACCAGTGCCCAGCCGCAGCCGCCGGCCCAGCCCCAGGCCGGTGCGCCGCAGCCGCAGCCGCAGCCGCAGCCGCAGCCGCACCAGCCGCCGCAGGCGTACCCGTCCCCGCCGGGCGGCACCCCGCCGCCGCGCTCCGGCCGGCCGCACCAGCCGGGAGCGGACCAGCAGGCGGCCCCGCAGCCCGGCCAGCAGCAGTCGGACATGGACGTCGTACGCCGGCCGCGTACGGGCGCCCGTACGGTGCCCAGGACCCGCAAGGCGCGGCTGCGGGTGGCCAAGGCCGACCCATGGTCGGTGATGAAGGTCAGCTTCCTGCTGTCGATCGCGCTGGGCATCTGCACGGTCGCCGCGGTGGCGGTGCTGTGGATGGTGATGGACGCCATGGGCGTGTTCGCCGCGATCGGCGGGACGGTCAGCGAGGCGACGGCCACGGACGACGGCGGCGGCTTCGACCTGGAGGGCTTCCTGTCCCTGTCGCGGGTGCTGGCGTTCACCTCGATAGTCGCGGTGATCGACGTGGTGCTGGTGACGGCCCTGGCCACCCTGGGGGCGTTCATCTACAACCTCTCGGCCGGATTCGTCGGCGGTGTCGAGGTGACGCTCGCGGAGGACGAGTGACCGTCCGGTGTTCCCGGCGGGCTTTCCGGCGCGGGCGGCATGCCGGGATACGGATTTGGGACGGCGGCTGAAGTGCGCTAATCTTTCCGTGCGGCACGGGGCTATAGCTCAGACGGTTAGAGCGCTTCCCTGATAAGGAAGAGGCCACAGGTTCAAGTCCTGTTAGCCCCACGGCGCGGAGCACGGAACCGCAGACCGGAAGCCCGGAATCTCACGCAGATTCCGGGCTTCCGGCGTCTCCGGGCCGGTGGAGCGGCCGCCCCGGGTCGATCACCGGGGGGCCGGGACCGCCCGGGTATCATCGGCGCCAGTAGGTCCCAACGTCTATGAAGGACGAGGTAGCGCGGTGAAGAAGCTTCTCCTGATCGCACTGGCCGCCGTGGGCGGGCTCCTCGTGTACCGCCAGATCCAGGCGGACCGCGCCGAGCAGGATCTGTGGACGGAGGCGACCGACTCCGTGTCCGCGGGTTCCGGCGTCTGAGAGCGGAATTCCAGTACTTCGGTGCGAAGCCCCGGCCGACGGCCGGGGCTTCGCCGTTGCCACCGGTGAACGCCGGCCCGGAGGACCCGCCGCGCCTTCCCCTGCCGCGCCCCCTCTTGAGGTGTGCGTCGGCGCGTCCATACGGTACGTGTCCGGAGAGCCCCCGGAGCCGTGCGCCGGGCGCTGAGGGGCGCCCGTGGTGCCCCGCGGCGCCGTACCGCGGCGGGGGTGCGGCGGTGCAGGATGGGTCACGGCGTACGGCCGCCGCCGACGCGGGGGTCGGGCCGCCGGGCATCCGGGGCGGGGCAGCGGCACGACCGAGACGACGAGGAGTGGCGCGTGGGGATGGGGCGCACAGGGCGCACGGCGCTGAGGGGGCTGACCACCGCGGCGGCGCTGTGCGCGGTCGCCGCACTGCCGGGAGCGGTGGCGGCGGGTCCGGCCGAGCCGCCCGGCTACGAGACGGCCCCGGACGCCGAGCCCGTCCGGGGCGCGACGAGCGGCGCGGAGGCCCCGGAACTCGCACCGGGCGTCTACACCGACAGCATCGGCCCGGGCGAGGAGAGGCTCTACGCGGTCGAGCTGGACGCCGCCTCGACCGCCTACCTCTCCGCGATGGCCGCCCCCGCACCCGGCACCGCCGTGGCCGTCCGCGGCGACGGCCTGGCGCTGCGGCTGACCACCGCCGAGGGCAAGGAGTGCGACACCGCCAGGGTGACCTTCGCCGGGAACGGCACGGCGTACCCCATCGGCGACCACACGGCCCGCCGTACGGGCGGGCGGGTGGACGCCAGGTGCCGGAAGGCCGGACGGTACCTGTTCTCGGTCGGCCGCGTGGGCGGGGAGGCCGGCGGCGAGTGGCCGCTGGAGATCCGCCACATGTCCGAGCCCGGCCTGGCGGGCGAGACCCCGCAGCCGCCCGCCGAGGGCGCCGGGAGCACCGAGCCGCCCGAGCCGTCCGGGCCGCCCGGCGGCGAGGTGCGGCCCGCCGACGGCGGGAGCGGTCCCAACGACGCCGCCGCGCTCCGCTCCGGGGCGTGGCGGGACCGGCTGCGACCGGGCGAGACCCGTTTCTACCGGGTGCCGCTGGAGTGGGGTCAGCGGCTGTTCGCCGCGGCCGAACTGCCCGCGGTGCGGGGGAGGTACGCGTTCGTCCCGGGCGCGCTCGGCCTGCAGCTGTACAACCCGGCGCGGGGCGCCGTCGTCGGCGGGAACTTCAAGCCCTACGACGGCAAAATGACCACGGCCTCGCTGGGCACTCCCCCGGTGGACTACGGCAACCGCTACGGCACCGGTGCCGACGAGGTGAGTGTGCCGGGCTGGTACTACCTGGAACTGACCCTCCACCGGGACCTTGAGCGGTTCTTCCCCGACGGCGCCGGGGTCACCCTGCGGGTGAACGTCGACGGCGAGGCCGCCGAGGGACCCGAGTACGCCGGTGATCTGCGGGCCGCGGGCTTCGGCACCGACGACGACGGGCAGGCGCCGCTGGGGCGGGGGAGAGCGGAGCAGGGGCGGCCCGCGGCCGACGCGCGGCGGGACGGGCACATGCTGCTCCTGGCCTGGGCCGGGATCGGGACCGGCGGCGCGCTGCTCCTCGGCCTCGGGCTGTGGACGGTCGCCGCCCGCCGCGGCGGCGGCACGGGAACGACCGGTGGCGGGAGGCACGCGGCTCCCTCCCGGTGAGGTCGCTCCCGGCGAGGCACGCTCCCGGTGGGCTCCGCCCGGCCGCGCGTCAGGTCTGGGACAGCGCCCAGAGACCGACGGCGATGCAGAGCAGGGCGAGCACCAGGACCGGGACCGCCACCGCGGGCGGCGGGCCGGGGCGCCTTGCGCGGGCGGGTGGGACCGGCGGTGCCGTCCGCCCCGCCGCCTGTGGTGCCTGTGGTGCCGACGGTGTCTGGCGGGCCCCGGAGGCCGGAGCGGGCCGGTAGCCCTCGGTGTAGGGCCCTGTCGGGGGTGTTCCGGTGTGCGGCCGCGCTCCGGTGTGCGGGTGCGCCGGATACGGGTACCCGTACGCCGGTGGCTGTGGCTGTGGCTGTGGCTGTGGCTGCGGCTGTGGCTGCGGAGGAGAGTACGGTTGCGGCGGCCGGGCGGGGGCCGACGGGGTGGCCGGCCACTGCGGGTCCGGCGGCCGTACGGGCTGCCCGGTGGACGGATCCGGCCGCCGGGTCAGCGGAACCTCCCCGGTCGGGGGCGCCAGATGGAAGCTTCCGGTGTCCGAGGGCGAGAGCGGTGCGTGCCCGTCGGACCCCGTGGCTCCGTCCACCGGCCCGTCCGGCCCGAATCCCGGCGGCAGCGGCCCGATGTGGTCGAAGACCTCCACCGCCTCGTGCTCCGCCCCGGCCTCCTCCGGAAGCAGTTCCACGGCGGACGCCAGCGCCCTGCGCGCCCCCGTCGCCGTCCGGAAGCGGTTGTCCGGATCGGGGTGCAGCAGGGTGCCGAGCACCTCCCACAGCGGCTCCGGGACGCCCTCGGGCGCCGGCGGCATCCCGTCCAGGTACGCCTCCACCAGCCCCTCGGAGTCCGGTTTCCGGCCGGTGAGCAGATACACCCCCACCAGGCCGGCCGCGTACAGGTCGGCCGGGAAGTCCGGTTCGGCGCCCAGCAGTTGTTCGGGCGCGAAGTAGCCCGGTGTGCCGACGACGTAGTCCGCCTCGGTCAGCCGTGGTTCGCCCTTGCGCATCGCGACCCCGAAGTCCGACAGCCGCAGATGGGGCCGGCGGGTGCCGGTCGCCTCCAGCAGGATGTTGGCGGGTTTGACGTCGCGGTGCACCACGTCCTCGGCGTGCACCGCCGCCAGCCCGGACAGCAGCTGGTCGAGCAGGACGCACACGTAGCCGGGCGGCAGCGGGCCGTAGTCGCCGATGAGGTGGGCGAGCGAGCCGCCGCGTACCAGGTCCATGGTGAACAGGACCTTGTCGTCGTCGGCGGCCCAGCTCGTCGGGGCCAGGACGTGGGGGTGGTCGATGCGCAGCGCCTGTTCGCGGACGAACCGCAGCAGGGTGTGCGCGTCGCGCTGCTGGAGGACCTTCGCGGCCACGTACCGCCTGCGCCGGTGGTCCCAGGTGCGCCAGACCGCGCCCACCCCGCCGCGTCCGATCGGGTCGACCAGCTCGTACCGGCCACCGAAGATCTCACCCATCGCGCCGCGCCCGCTCCCGTCCCCGCGTCCCCGTGCCGGCCGTGTCCCTCACGAGCCCGTTCCGGTCAGGCCTGGTGCGCCTCGTAGTGCCGGACCGCGTCGGAGGTCTTCCCGGCTCCGTACACCCGCAGGAACTCGGCCAGTTCCGGGTGACTGGGCGCCAGGGTGCCCGCCGCGTCGATGATGTCGGCCGCGTCCGCGACCGAGCGCAGCAGCGCCTGGATCTCGCGCACCACCCGCTTGACGGTGGTCGCCTGGCCGCTGGAGGAGGTGCCGTGGTTGGTGGTGTTCAGTACGTTCCCCCCGGCGGTGCGGCGGATCTCCTCCATCCGCTGGGTGGCCTCGGCGGCGGTGACGGTGCCCCTGCTGACCTCGCCGGCCAGCTCCTGCAGGGCCTGGACCCGCTGGACGACGGCGGGGTTGCCGATCTTCGCGCGCTGACCGCTCATCAGCTGGGAGAGCATGGGCGCCGACAGACCGAGGACGGTCGCCAGTCTCGCCTGGTTGAGGCCCAGATCGTCGATGAGCCGCCGGAACAGGGTGCCCAGGGGCTCGCCGTACCACT
The DNA here is from genome assembly GCF_036323805.1 of Streptomyces rubellus. Lineage (NCBI taxonomy): Bacteria > Bacillati > Actinomycetota > Actinomycetes > Kitasatosporales > Streptomycetaceae > Streptomyces > Streptomyces rubellus. Next base: position 68,633 of record NZ_JAZDCX010000006.1, on the reverse strand, counting down.
GACTCTGCAGTTCCCTTGCCCTCGCGGTCGCCTCCTGCTGTGTTGCGTCCATTGCTCTCTCCATGTCTCCCCGTGTTCGCTTCGCTGGAGCGAACTTGCGGAGCATCCTACGGAGGCGGCGGACGGGGAGCGATACCCGGTCGGAAGCAACCCGGGACATTGGGTACTCTGGTCGTCGGCGGGGCTTTAGCTCAGTTGGTAGAGCGCTGTCTTTGCATGGCAGATGTCAGGGGTTCGACTCCCCTAAGCTCCACGCCGCGCAGGCCCGGTGCCGGCGGACCTCCTGGGTCCGCGGCACCGGGCCTGTTCCTGTCCTCTCCCCCGCGTGCCGCGCCGACATGTGCCGATGCACGCGGGCGGGAAGGGTCGCGGGGCCGCGAGGGCGCGGAGGACGGGCGCCGGGCGCCGTCAGCGTTCCTCGTCCGAACGGGACTCCGACCGCGGAGCGGCCTCGGACGAGACGCCCTGGGTGTCGGTCTCCCCGGTCTCCCCGGTCTCCGTCCCGGCCTTCGCGGAGGCCGGGGAGGAACCGTTCGTGGCGGTCTCGGAGACGGTGGCGCCGTTGCCGACCTCGGTGGCGTCCGGGGGCTCGACCAGCCAGTCGGGGTTGGACTGCCGCTCCCACCACTTCCAGACGGCCGTCGCGCCGCCGGCCAGCAGGCCGAACACCAGCATGCCCTTGACGGCCCGGCCGGTACGGGCCCGGCGGGCCTTGCGCCGTGCGAGGCGGCGGATGTCGTCCGCGGTCAGTTCGCCGCGCAGGGCGGCGACGGCGGCGGCGGACCGGGCCAGCGCGGCCTCCCGGACCGGACCGGCCGCGGCGCGGGCCGCCTCGACCCGGGGACCGGCGAACTCGTTCGCCGTCCGGGCCGCCTCACGGGTGCGCTGGGCCGCCCGGACGGCGGCCGTGTCGACCGCCGGGGGGATCGTCTCGCGCACCTGCCCCAGACGCGGCGCGACGTGCGAGACGTACTGCCCCCGCACGGTGGACCGGGCCTGGTCGGCCGCGAGGGCCACCTTCGGCGCCACCACCTCCGCGGCGTGGCGCACGCTGTCCCTCGCGTTGTCTGTGGCGCTGCGCACGCTTTTCATGCGGGTCACGGGATCTCCTCCTCATCGGTGGCGTGTTTATTCCGCCTTCCACCCATGGTCGAGATCATGCCTGTCCGGCGGTGTCGGGGCATGCTCCCGCGGGCATCCGGGCTACGGGGGAGCGCGTCGGCGCGGGGCGGCGTGCTCCGGCGGAAGGCGGCGGGGCACGCTCCGCGCCCCGGCGGCGCCGCGGACCGGGTGCCGGACACCGCGGCTGTGCGAGGATCGGGGGGTCCGAACAGACAGATGGAAGGTAGATCGTGGCCGAGCAGCTCCACGCCACCCTGAGGACCAACCACGGCGACATCGTCATCCGGCTCTTCCCGGACCACGCGCCGAAGACGGTCAAGAACTTCGTCGAGCTCGCCGAGGGCAAGCGGGAGTGGACCCACCCCGCCACCGGCAAGAAGTCGACCGACAGGCTGTACGACGGCACGGTCTTCCACCGGGTGATCAGCGGCTTCATGATCCAGGGCGGCGACCCCCTGGGCAACGGCACCGGTGGCCCGGGCTACGAGTTCGCCGACGAGTTCCACCCGGACCTGGCGTTCAACCGGCCGTACCTGCTGGCGATGGCCAACGCCGGTCCGGGCACCAACGGGTCGCAGTTCTTCATCACCGTCTCCCCGACCGCCTGGCTGACCGGCAAGCACACCATCTTCGGCGAGGTCGCCGACCCGGCGAGCCAGAAGGTCGTGGACGCCATCGCGGCCGTCCGGACCAACCAGCGCACCGACCGTCCGCTGGAGGACGTCGTGATCGAGTCGGTCGCCGTCGAGCACCGCTGATCCGCCGGTCCCGCGGTGCCCGGAGTGCCGGGCCGCCGGAGCACGGGACCGGGAACCCACCGTCCCGCCTGGCCGTAGGACAGGTGGGACGGTGTCCGTCACGCGCGGACCGCACCGGCGGTCCGCGCGGTACGCCGGGTCGTCCGGCACCAGGACCCGAGGGGCGTTGAGGGGTGGCGATGGAGGACGAGCAGGGGCAGCGGCCCGCGCCGGCGCGCTGCTACCGGCATCCGGACCGGGAGACGGGCATCTCCTGCGTCCGCTGCGACCGGCCGATCTGCCCCGACTGCATGATCCCGGCGTCCGTGGGCTTCCAGTGCCCCGAGTGCGTCCGCGGCGGCCCCGGCGGCTCCGGCGGGGGCGGCGCACCGGGTGCCGTACGGCCGCGCACCCTGGCGGGCGGCGCCGTCGTCGCCGACACCCGGCTGGTCACCAAGGTGCTCCTGGGACTCAACCTGGTGATGTTCCTCGCGGTGCTCACGTCCGGTGACCGGCTGGTCGAGGCGCTGTCGATGGTGGGCTACGCCTACGACCCGGAGCTCTCCCGGTGGGTCGGGGTCGCGGCCGGCGAGTGGTACCGGCTGCTGAGCTCCGCCTTCCTCCACCGGGAGGTCTGGCACATCGGCTTCAACATGCTGGCGCTGTGGTGGCTCGGCCCGCAGCTGGAGGCCGCGCTGGGCCGCTGGCGGTATCTGGCCCTGTACCTGCTGTCCGCGCTGGGCGGCAGCGCGCTGACGTATCTGGCCGCCGCGCAGAACCAGGGGTCGCTGGGCGCCTCGGGGGCGATCTACGGGCTGTTCGGGGCGACGGCCGTGCTGGCGCGGCGCATGAACTACGACCTGCGCCCGATCCTGGTGCTGCTGGCGATCAACCTGTTCATCACCTTCGGGGTCCCCAACATCTCCTGGCAGGCCCACGTCGGCGGACTGGTCACGGGCGTGGTCATCGCCTACGCGCTGGTCCACGCCCCCCGCGCGCGGCGGTCGGCGGTGCAGTACGGCACCCTCGCGGCCGTGCTGCTGGTCATCCTCGTCGTCTGCGCGGTCCGTACCGCCGGGCTCCTCGGCTGATCCGGTGGCCGCGAAGGCGGCGGCAGAGGCAGCCGCAGAGCTGTGGCCATAGGTTATCCACAGCAGGTGACGGATCTTGTGCATGGCGTCGACGGGGAGGCGCACAGCTGTGCGGAAGTCGCGTTTTCCCTGCCAGAAGGGGGTGGAGAGGTCCGCCTACCGGGGGTCACCAGTCATAACGACAGATGGACCGATGAAGTTATCCACAGACCTTCTGAGGTTTTCCCAGGGCTGTGGAAGACCTGTGGATAACTCGGCCGCCGGTTACTTCCACTGGGTGGAGACGACGAACCCCGCCGCGATGAAGCCGAAGCCCACCACGATGTTCCAGTTGCCCAGGGACTCGATCGGCAGGTCGCCCGTCGTCACGTAGAAGACGACGATCCAGGCGAGACCGACCAGGAACAGCGCCAGCATCAGCGGGGCGACCCAGTTCCGCCCCGAGCCGAACTTGATGTCCGTGGTCTGCTTCTTCGCCGGCGGCGGCGTGAACTGGTCCTTCTTGCGGATCCGTGACTTCGGCACGAGGGACTCTCCTGTCGATGCGCTGCGTGACCGCGCTGGCCCGCCTGTGGGGTCCTCCCCGGCGGCTCCGGGCGGAGGCCCGGGGAGGAGACGCTGCTTGGTTCCGTTAGCGTAGTACCTCGATGCGCCGGAGGGAGACGTGGGTAAGGTGAGAATTTCCCGTTTCCGGCCCGTGCGGCTCGCCACCGGCGGCGTCTTCGCCCTGGCCGGGTTCCTCTTCTGGGTGAGCTTCAACACCGCCCAGGGCACCGATCTGCGCAGCGACGACTCGATGCTGCGGCTGTCCGACCTCATCCAGGAGCGCAGCCACGGCAACCAGGAGCTGGAGTCCTCCGTGACCCGGCTCCGCGGCGAGGTCGAGGACCTCGCCCGGCGCGACAGCGGCGACACCGAGGCCGAGAAGCGCGCCTTCGAGGAACTGGCGAGGACGGCGGGCACCCGGCCGCTGACCGGCTCCGCCCTCACCGTCACCCTCGACGACGCCCCGCCGGACGCCACCGCCAGGATGCCCGGCCTGCCCGAGCCGCAGCCCAACGACCTGGTCGTCCACCAGCAGGACCTCCAGGCCGTCGTCAACGCCCTGTGGGCGGGCGGCGCCCGGGGGATAAAGGTCATGGACCAGCGGCTGATCTCCACCAGCGCGGTGCGCTGCGTCGGCAACACCCTGATCCTCCAGGGCCGGCTGTACTCCCCGCCCTACACGATCACCGCCGTCGGCGACACCGGGGAACTGCGCGAGGCGCTGGACGCGGCGCCCGCCGTGCGGAACTACCGCGAGTACGTCGACGCCTACGGTCTGGGCTGGTCGGTGGACGAGCACGACAGGGTGACCCTGCCCGGCTACACCGGCTCGGTGGACCTGCGCCACTCCGGCCCGGTGGAGGACTGAGCGGAACGGCCCGGCGCCCAGGCCCGGTCCCCGGCCCGCCGCCCGCCCGCTCCCCGAACGGTCTCCGAGCGGTCTCCGCCCGGTCTCCGAGTGGTCTCGGACGCATTGGGCCGCTTGGGGCCCCCGGCGGGCCCGCGTACCCGTACCCTGGGGTCCGCAGGAAGAGAAGGGACGGCAACACGGCATGTACGGCTGGATCTGGCGGCACCTGCCGGGCAACACGCTGGTACGCGCGCTGCTCTCGCTCATGCTGGTGCTCGCGGTTGTCTACACGCTCTTCGAGTACGTCTTCCCCTGGGCCGAGCCGCTCCTGCCGTTCAGCGACGTGACGGTCGACGAGGGGCGGGCGGGACAACCGGAGCAGACGGGACAGGACCGATGAGCGCGCGCATTCTTGTCGTCGACAACTACGACAGCTTCGTCTTCAACCTCGTCCAGTACCTCTACCAGCTCGGCGCCGAGTGCGAGGTGGTCCGCAACGACGAGGTCCGCCCCGAGCACGTGCCGGGGGCCCCGGCGGCGGCGCGCGGAGGGTTCGACGGGGTGCTGCTCTCCCCCGGGCCCGGCACGCCCGAGGAGGCCGGGGTCTGCGTCGACATGGTGCGGCACTGCGCCGCGACCGGACTGCCCGTCTTCGGGGTCTGCCTGGGGATGCAGTCGATGGCCGTCGCCTACGGCGGGGTGGTGGGCCGGGCACCGGAACTGCTGCACGGCAAGACCTCGGCCGTCCACCACGAGGGCACCGGCGTCTTCGCCGGGCTGCCCTCCCCCTTCACCGCGACCCGCTACCACTCGCTCGCCGTCGAGCCCGGCACCGTGCCCGCGGAGCTGGAGGTCACCGCATGGACGGAGACGGACGTCGTGATGGGGCTGCGGCACCGTGAACTGCCGGTGGAGGGTGTGCAGTTCCACCCCGAGTCGGTACTCACCGAGTGGGGCCACCGGATGCTCGCCAACTGGCTCGTCCGGTGCGGTGACGCCGGAGCCGTGGGGCGCTCCAGTGGGTTGGCCCCGGTGGTCGGGGCGTGACGGCGCTGCGTCCGGAGGGCACCCGCGGGGAGCGCCCGCCCACCGGGCGCCACCGTGCCGCCGCGGACCCGTACGCCGGGCAGGACGCGTTCGAGGCCGCGGTGGGGCGGCTCGCCGACCCGCTGAGCGACCCCCTGCCGGGCTCCCCGGCCGCCTCCCCGGGCGCCCTCCCGAGCGACCCGCCGGCCGGTCTGACGACCGGCCTGACCGCCGGGCCCGTGCCGGGCCCGGGGCCGGGAGGACGGCGGACGGCGAGCACGCCGCGGCCCTCCCCTGCGCCGCACGGCCGGCACGGACGGCCGCGTACGGCCCCCGCCGCACCGGCCGCCGAGGGCGGTGTCCCCGGCGACCCCGGCGCTCCCGGCGTCCCCGGTGGTGCGCTGGACGACGAGACGGTGGCCCTGCGCCAGGTGACGCTGCCGGCCGGCCCGCCGTCGCCCGGCCCGCCGGCCGACGAGACGATGACGCTGCGGCAGGTGCGGGACGTGCCCCCGGCGCGCACCGGCCCGGCCGCCGACGCGCCGTCGTCCGGCGACGTGTCCGCCGCCGAGCCGGCCGCCGCGCCGCCGGACGGCGGCCGGGCCGCGCGGCGCCGGGCCCAGCGGGCGCGGCAGGAGAGCCCGATGGTGGTCGCCAGCCGGGTCCTCGGCGAACTGTTCATCACCCTCGGCGTGGTGATGCTGCTGTTCGTGTCGTACCAGCTCTGGTGGACGAACGTGATAGCCGACCGCCAGGCGGGCAGCGAGACGAAGAAGCTCGAACAGCAGTGGCAGGAAGGGGAGAAGAGCGACGAACGCGATCCCGGCGCCTTCTCCGCGGGCCAGGGCTTCGCGATCATGCACATCCCCAAGCTGGACGTGAAGGTGCCCATCGCCGAGGGCACCGAGGAGGACGGCGTCCTGGACCGCGGCATGGTCGGCCACTACTCCGAGGAACCGCTGAAGACCGCGATGCCCTGGGACGAGCAGGGCAACTTCGCGGTGGCCGGACACCGCAACACCCACGGTGAGCCGTTCCGCTACATCAACAAGCTCGACAAGGGCGACCCGATCGTGGTGGAGACCCAGGACACCTACTACATCTACGAGATGACCAGCCGGCTCGACTCGACCCTGCCGTCGAACGTCGGTGTCATCGGCCCGGTCCCGCCCGAGTCGGGTTTCACCGAGCCGGGCCGGTACATCACCCTGACCACCTGCACCCCCGAGTTCACCTCGAAGTACCGGATGATCGTCTGGGGCAGAATGGTCGAGGAACGTCCCCGGAGCGAGGGAAAGCCGGACGCGCTCGTCCGATAGCCTGCGCTTCGTGGCCAGTTGAGGAGAGCGGGCGGTGCGTCGGATGTCGGTGGTCGGCCAGGAGGATGACGCGCGGACGGCTTCGGCCCCCGGGCCCGGGCCCGGACACCGGCGCGGCCGCCGCGGCCGCCGCGGCCGGATCGCCGCGGTCGTCAGCGTGCTGGGCGAGCTGCTGATCACCACCGGTGTGCTGCTGGGCCTCTTCGTCGCCTACTCGCTGTGGTGGACCAACGTGCTCGCCAACCGCGAGGCCGAGCGCGACAGCGCCGAGGTGCGGGAGAACTGGGCCCAGGACGGTCCGGGCGGCTCGGCGCAGGACCGGACGTACGACGCCGGGGAGGGTGTCGGCTTCCTGCACGTCCCGGCGATGGGCGGGGAGGTGCTGATCAAGAAGGGCACCGACACCGGTGAACTGAACAAGGGCGTCGCGGGCTACTACACCGAGCCGGTGAAGGCCGTACCGCCCTGGAAGGGCGAGGGCAACTTCTCGCTGGCCGCCCACCGCGACGGGCACGGCGCCAAGTTCCACGACATCCACAAGATCGAGAAGGGCGATCCGGTCGTCGTGGAGACCGAGGACACCTGGTACGTCTACAAGGTCTACGAGATCCTGCCGAAGACCTCGAAGTACAACGTCGAGGTGCTGGCCGGCGTCCCGGAGGTCTCGGGCCGGGACGAGCCGGGCCGGTACATCACGCTGACCACCTGCACCCCCATCCTCACCTCCGACTACCGCTACATCGTCTGGGGCGAGCTGGTGCGCACCGAGAAGGTGGACGCCGAGCGCACCCCGCCCGAGGAGATCCGCTAGCGGCCGCACCGGGCGGCCGGGGGCCGCCCCGGCCCCCCTGGCCTTCGGCCGGGAGCCCCGGCACCGGGCGAACCGCGACCGGCCCCGGCCCGCCGCGTCCGGCCGCCCAGCCCCGTACACGGCCCCGTACACGCCGAGAGGGCCCGACCGGCACCGGCCGGTCGGGCCCTCTCGGCGTGAGCTCTCCGCGGACGGGGAACGCACCGGGCCGGGCGCGGGTCAGTCGAAGCCGAAGAAGCCGCCCGGACCGCCGTTCCCGTCGTCGCCGCCCGGACCGCCGTTGCCGCCGTTGCCGCCCGGACCGCCGGTGGAGAAGGTGCGTACGGTGACCGTGTCGCCCTTCCTGGCCTCGGTGCCCGCTCCCGGGTCGGTGCTGAGGACCCTGGCGTTCTCGCCCTGGGGTCCGTCCACCCGGACCTGGAAGCCGGCGTTCTGCAGCGCCTGCTGGGCCTCCGCGAGCCGCTGCCCCTGGACGTTCGGCACGGTGGCCGGCTCCTCCTCGGGCTGCTCGGGCGCCTTGGCGACGGTCAGGGTGATCGTCGAGTTGGGCGCGGCCTTGGTGTTGGGCGTGATGCTCTGCGAGATGACCGTGTTCGGCTCCCTGGAGGTGTCCTCCTGGTCGGTCCGGACGACGGTGAAGCCCAGCTCCTCCAGCTGGTTCTTGGCCGCCTCGAAGTCCTGGTCGACCACGTTCGGCACGGTCGGCCGCTCGTCCTCCTCGGCGACGGTCAGGGTGATCTCGGTGCCGGGCTTGGCCTTGCCGCCGCCCGCCGGGTCCTGTTCGATGACCGTGCCGGGCGGCTGCTCGGAGACCTCCGTCTCGCGCTTGACCTCGAAGTTCGCGTTCTCCAGCTCCTGCCGGGCCTCGTCGAACTCCTCACCGACCACGTCGGGGATCTCGACCTCGGCGGGCCCCTTGGACATGATCAGCGTGATCGTGCTGCCCTCCGGGACCTGCTCGCCCTCCGCCGGGTCGGTCTTGCAGACCGTGCCCTCCTCCTCCGCGCAGAACTCCTCCGGTCCCTTGCTGACCTTGAGTCTGGCGTTGGTGGCCCGCTGCTCGGCCTGGCTGAGGGTGAGTCCGGTCAGGTCGGGTACGGACGGGTCGCTGTCGCTGGGACTGAAGATCACCTTGCCGATGAAGACGGCGCCGACCAGCACCAGGATGCCGCCGAGCACCAGCAGGACGGTGGACAGGTGGTTCTTCTGGTTCTGGCGCCGCCGGTCGGGCCGTTCGTCGTAGCCGTAGCCGCCGTCGTCCTCGCGCATCGGCGGCAGCATGGACGTCCGGTCGGTCGGCGGGGCCGCCGCGCGCAGGGCGGTGGTGGGCTGGTCGTCGGGGTGGTAGCCGTTGTACGCCGCCGCGCCCATGCCCATCGCCGCCGCGGCGCCCACCGGCTGGCCGTCGAGGGCCGCCTCGATGTCGGCGCGCATCTCGTCGGCGGACTGGTAGCGGTAGTCCGGGTCCTTCTCCAGCGCCTTGAGGACGATGGCGTCCATCTCGGGCGTGATCTCGGGATCGTAGATGCTCGGCGGCTGCGGCTCCTCCCGTACGTGCTGGTAGGCGACCGCGACGGGGGAGTCGCCCACGAAGGGCGGCCGCACGGTCAGCAGCTCGTACAGCAGGCAGCCGGTGGAGTACAGGTCGGAGCGGGCGTCCACCGTCTCGCCCTTGGCCTGCTCCGGGGAGAGGTACTGGGCGGTGCCGATGACGGCCGCTGTCTGGGTCATGGTCATGCCGGAGTCACCCATGGCGCGGGCGATGCCGAAGTCCATCACCTTGACCTGGCCGGTGCGCGTCAGCATGACGTTCGCCGGCTTGATGTCGCGGTGGACGATGCCGTTGCGGTGCGAGTACTCCAGGGCCTGGAGGATGCCCACACACATCTCCAGGGAGCGCTCGGGCAGCAGCTTGCGGCCGGAGTGCAGCAGCTCGCGCAGGGTCGAGCCGTCGACGTACTCCATGACGATGTACGGGATGGAGACCCCGTCGACGTAGTCCTCGCCGGTGTCGTAGACGGCGACGATCGCCGGGTGGTTGAGCGAGGCGGCGGACTGGGCCTCGCGGCGGAAGCGGGCCTGGAACGTGGGGTCCCGGGCGAGGTCCACCCGGAGCGTCTTCACCGCGACGGTGCGTCCCAGCCGGGTGTCATGGGCGAGGTAGACCTCGGCCATACCACCCCGGCCGAGCACCGAGCCCAGCTCGTACCGGCCGCCGAGGCGACGCGGCTCTTCCATAGTCCAGCCCTCTCCGTTCGTCCCGACCGTCTCCCTCGCGGCCCGGCGGTGCTGCTCGCCATACGGTACCCGGACCGCGCGGGAGGCCGGGACGTGACTGCGGATGCGACCGGCGTCCGCCGGTCACCTCCCGCCTTCGAGCGCGGCCTCCATCATGGCCTTCGCCACCGGGGCGGCCAGCCTGCTGCCCGCGATGTCGTCACGGAGGACGTCGGCGCTCTCGACGACGACCGCGACCGCGACCGGCGAGGAGCCGTCGTCGGTCTTGGCGTAGGAGATGAACCAGGCGTACGGGTTCTCCTCGTTGTTCTCGCCGTGCTGCGCGGTGCCGGTCTTGCCGCCGACTGTGACGCCGTCGATCTGCGCGGTGGTTCCGGTGCCCTTCTCGACGACCGTCTCCATCATCTCCTGGAGCTTCTGGGCGTTCTCCGCCGAGACCGCCTCGCCCAGTTCCTTGGGCTTGTGCTCCTCGACGACGTTGAGGCTCGGCGCGACGAGCCGGTCCATCATGTACGGCTCCATCAGCTTGCCGTCGTTGGCGACGGCGGCGGCGACCATGGCCATCTGGAGCGGGGTGGCGCGGTTGGACGCCTGGCCGATGCCGGCCATGGCGTTCTGCGGCCGGTTGTCCTCGGGGTAGACCGACTCCACGGCGCGGACCGGGACGAAGTGCTCCTGGTTGAAGCCGAACTTCTCGGAGTACTCGATCATCTCCTCGTTGCCGATCTCGTCGCTGATCTTGGCGAAGACGGTGTTGCAGGACCACTGCAGGGCCACCCGCAGGGAGGCGTCCTCACAGGGGTGGTTGCCGTCGTTGGGCAGGTCGGTGGTGGACTGCGGCAGCCGGTACGGGTCCGGGCTGTCGGTCCTCTCGTCGATGTCGTACAGGCCGCTCTCCAGTGCCGCGGCGGCCGTGACGACCTTGAACGTCGAGCCGGGCGGGTAGGTCTGCCGCAGCGCCCGGTTGAGCATCGGCTCGTCCTCGTTGTTCTCCTTCTGCAGGGCCCCCCAGGCCTTCTCGTCCTTGGCGGAGTTCCCGGCGAAGGTGGACGGGTCGTAGGACGGCTTGCTGATCAGGCCGAGGATGGCGCCGGTCTCCGGGTCGAGGGCGACGGCCGCGCCCTTCTTGTCGCCCATGGCCTCGAAGCCGGCCTTCTGGACCTCGGCGTTCAGCGTCGTGACGACGTTGCCGCCCTTCTGGTCCTTGCCGGTGAGCATGTCGATGGTGCGGTTGAAGAACAGCCGGTCGTCGTCGCCGGTGAGGATGCCGTCGTAGATGGACTCCAGCTGGGTGGCGCCGTACGCCTGGGAGGCGTAGCCGGTGACCGGCGCCCACATCTCGCCGTTCTTGTAGGTCCGCTTGTACTTGAAGTCGGTGCCCTCGGTCTCGGCGGAGCCGGTGATGGCCTTGCCGTCGACGATGATGTTGCCGCGCGGCTGGCCGTAGCGCTCGATGGCCACCCGGCGGTTCTTCGGGTCGTTCTTCAGCTCCTCGCCCTGGGCGAACTGGACCCAGTTGCCCCGGATCATCAGGGCGACCATGAGCAGTCCGCAGAAGATGGCGATACGGCGCAGGGGCTTGTTCATGATCGGACCACCTGGGTCATCTCGGCATCGGGGGAGGGCGCGGGAGCGGGCGCGGGCCGCCGGGCGGTGTCGCTGATCTTCAGCAGGATCGCGACGAGTGCCCAGTTGGCGATGACCGACGAACCGCCCTGCGCCATGAAGGGCATGGTCATACCGGTCAGCGGGATGAGGGCCATGACACCGCCCGCCACCACGAAGACCTGGATGGCGAAGGCCGCGGACAGGCCGACGGCCAGCAGCTTGCCGAACGGGTCGCGGGCGGCCAGCGCGGTGCGGATGCCCCGCTCGACGAGCAGGCCGTACAGCAGGATGATCGCCATGACCCCGGTCAGGCCCAGCTCCTCGCCGACGGTGGCGAAGATGTAGTCGCTCTTGGCGGCGAAGCCGATCAGGTCGGAGTGGCCCTGGCCCAGTCCGGCCCCGAGCATGCCGCCGGAGCCGAAGGCCCACAGGGCGGCGGCGGGCTGGTTGACGTTGCCGGTCTCGCGGACGACGTGGAAGGGGTCCAGCCAGTCCTGGACGCGGCTCTGCACATGCGGCTCGAAGCTGGCCACGGCCACCGCGCCCACGGCGGCCAGGGTGAGGCCGAACAGGATCCAGCTGGTCCGCTCGGTGGCCACGTACAGCATGACGACGAAGAGGCCGAAGAACAGCAGCGAGGTGCCCAGGTCGGTCTCGAAGACGAGGATGAGGACGCTCAGGCCCCAGATCGCCAGGATCGGGCCGAGGTCGCGGCCGCGCGGCAGGTAGATCCCCATGAAGCGGCGGCTGGCCAGAGCCAGGGCGTCTCTCTTGACCATCAGGTAGCCGGCGAAGAACACCGCGATGATGATCTTCGCGAACTCGCCGGGCTGGAGGGACATGCCGCCGATGCTGATCCAGATCTTGGCGCCGTTCCTGGCCGGGAAGAACATCGGCAGGATCAGCAGGACCAGCGCGACGACCATGGAGATGTAGGTGTAGCGCTGCAGGATGCGGTGGTCCTTGAGGAACACCAGCACACCCAGGAAGAGCGCTATCCCCAGCGCGGACCACATCAGCTGGTTGGGCGCGGCGGCCCCCTCGCCGCGCAGGGCGAGTCTCTCGGACTGGTCGAGCCGCCAGATGAGGACCAGGCCCAGCCCGTTGAGGAGGGTCGCTACGGGCAGCATCAGCGGGTCGGCGTACGGCGCGAACCTGCGCACCACCAGGTGGGCGACGCCCGCGAGCAGGCCGATGCCGAGGCCGTAGCCGAGCATCCCGGCGGGCATCTCGCCGTCGATGGCCAGGCCCACGTTGGCGTAGGCGAACACCGGGATGAGCACGGCGAAGACGAGCATCACCAGCTCGGTGTTGCGGCGGCTGGGCAGCCCTCCCGGAGAGATGGTCGTGTTGCTGCCGGTGGTGTGACTGGTGCTCATGGAGTGCGGCCCCCTATGGCGTGGTGCACTGCTTGGCGAGCTTCTGCTGTTCCTCCGGAAGGGTGGGGCCGGGGGTCGGAGCGGTGGAGCTCTGGGTGCTGTCGCTGGCGTGGATGACATGACCGGTACGGGCGGTGCCGTCGGCCGGGGTGCCCGAGGACCGGACGGCGGAGGACTGAACGGCGGCGGAGGACGGGGAGTTCCCGGCCTCCTCGCCCGCTCCGGCGCCGCCCTCCCGGACGGAGCCGTCCCGCCCGGCGTCTCCCGGTGCGGCGTCCTGGGCCTCCTGGGACTCCTCGGCGCGTTCCCGTTCCTGCCGCTGCTGGGCGACGAGCCTGCAGACCTCGGCCTGCTCCGCCAGCCTCGCCAGCCGGGCCTCGGCCTGTTCGAGGCTGTCCATGGAGATCCCGGCCCGCACCTCGTTGCGCTGGTAGGCCGGGAGGTACTTGAGTTCGACCGGGGAACGCTCCTCGACCTCGCTCAGCTCGATCCAGCCGAGCTTCTGGCTGATGCCGCGGTAGATCGCGACCCGGTCGCCCTCGGCCCCGACGTAGTACTGCGTCTGGACCCAGCGCCAGCCGCCGTACAGGCCGCCGCCGATCAGGCCGAGGACCAGCACGAGGTACAGGGACCGTCTGAACCACTTCCAGCCCCCGCGGGGCTTGCCGAGGTCGCCCTGGGCGTACGCGTCGAAGGACCCGTCGTGCGGCGTGCTCCCGTGGCTCCCGCTGCCGGGCGGGCCGAACCCCCCGGCGGAGCCCTCGGGCGACTGCTGCTGGGGCACCGGGCCGTGGCCGCCGCGGCCGAGCTCGGCCGCGCGGGCGGCCGGGGTCTGGAGGGTGCCGGGGTCGCCGAGCTGGTGCTGGTTCTCGGCGACGGCGCCCACGATGACCGGGGTGTCGTTGAGCTGCCCGGCGAGGGTGTCACCGCCCTCGACGTCGAGGACGTCGGCGACGATGCAGGTGATGTTGTCCGGCCCGCCGCCGCGCAGGGCGAGCTGGATCAGCTCCTGCACCGTCTCCTGCGGCCCCTGGTAGCCGGCGAGGGTCTCCTCCATCGTCTGGTGGCTGACGACACCGGACAGGCCGTCGGAGCACAGCAGGTAGCGGTCCCCGGCCCGCACCTCGCGGATGGACAGGTCGGGCTCGACGCGGTCGCCGCTGCCCAGCGCGCGCATCAGCAGGGAGCGCTGCGGGTGGGTGGTGGCCTCCTCCTCGGTGATCCGGCCCTCGTCCACCAGCCGCTGCACCCAGGTGTGGTCCTGGGTGATCTGGCTGAGCCGGCCGTCGCGCAGCAGGTACGCGCGGGAGTCGCCGACGTGCACCAGGCCGAGCCGCCGGCCGGTCCACAGCAGGGCGGTGAGGGTGGTGCCCATGCCCTCGAGCTGGGAGTCCTCCTCGACCATGACGCGCAGCTGCTCGTTGGCGCGCTGCACGGCGCTGCCCAGCGAGGTGAGCAGGTCGGAGCCGGGGACGTCGTCGTCGAGCTGGACGAGGATGGAGATCACCTCGGAGCTGGCGACCTCGCCGGCGGCCTGGCCGCCCATGCCGTCGGCGACGGCCAGCAGCCGGGGACCGGCGTAACCGGAGTCCTCGTTGCCCTCGCGGATCATGCCTTTGTGCGATCCGGCGGCGAAACGCAGTGCCAGGCTCATGCGCACCTCGCCCGTCGGCTCCGGGTACATCCGCACGGTGCCCACCCTCCGGTCGTCATGGTCGCGTTCACTACTTCCGCAGCTCGATGACCGTCTTGCCGATGCGGATCGGCGCGCCGGGCGGGATCGGCGTCGGTGTGGTCAGCCGGGTCCGGTCGAGGTACGTGCCGTTGGTGGAGCCGAGGTCCTCGACGATCCACTGGCCGTCGCGGTCCGGGTAGATCCGGGCGTGGCGGCTGGAGGCGTAGTCGTCGTCCAGCACGATCGTCGAGTCGTGGGCCCGGCCGAGGGTGATGGTCTGCCCCTGCAGGGCCACGGTGGTGCCGGTGAGGGAGCCCTCGGACACCACGAGTTTGGTCGGGGCGCCCCGGCGCCGGCCGCCCCCGCGGGCCGCCTGCGGCGGTGCCTGGCGGGGCTGCGGCGGGCGCTGGGCCTCGTTGCGCCGGGCCGCGCGCTGGGTCACCCGGGTGCCGAAGAGGTCGCTCCTGATGACCTGCACGGTCACGATGACGAACAGCCACAGTACGGCGAGAAAACCCAGCCGCATGACCGTCAGGGTCAGCTCTGACATTGCCCCCGCTTCACCCTTCGGCTTGCCGGTAAATGATCGTGGTGCTGCCCACGACGATGCGCGAGCCGTCGCGGAGCGTAGCGCGCGTGGTGTGCTGTCCGTCCACCACGATGCCGTTGGTGGAGCCCAGATCCTGGACCGTGGCCGGGTTTCCGGACCGGATCTCGCAGTGCCGCCGGGAGACGCCGGGGTCGTCGATCCGCACGTCGGTCTCGGTGGAGCGGCCCAGCACCATGGTGGGACGGGAGATCTGGTGGCGGGTGCCGTTGATCTCGATCCACTGGCGGGCGCGGCCGGCCGGCGGCGGGGCGGCGCCGGCCGGGGCGCCGGGCGTCCCCGGGGGCGGCGCGGGCGGCACGGGGGGCACACCGCCGGGACGCTGGGGCGGATATCCGTAGCCGCCGGGGGCAGCACCGGGAGAGCCGCCGTACGGGGGCTGCTGGGTCAGCGGCTGGGGCTGGGGCTGGGAGGTGCTGGCGGCCAGGGTGCGGCTGCGGACCCGGTACAGGCCGGTGTCGAGGTCGCCCGCCTGCTCCAGATGGACCTTGACCGACCCCATGAAGGTGTAGCGCTGCTGCTTGGCGTACTCGCGCACCATGCCGGCCAGCTCGTCGCCGAGCTGGCCGGAGTAGGGGCTGAGCCGCTCGAAGTCCGGGGTGCTGAGCTCGACGATGAAGTCGTTCGGCACGACGGTGCGCTCGCGGTTCCAGATGGTCGCGTTGTTGTCGCACTCCCGCTGGAGGGCGCCCGCGATCTCCACGGGCTGCACCTCGGACTTGAACACCTTGGCGAAGGTGCCGTTGACGAGACCCTCGAGACGCTGCTCGAAGCGCTTCATTACTCCCACGGTGCACCTCCTTCCCCGATGCCCTCGGCTCTAGCGTGCTGGGCGCACACGGCGTGTCGCCTCCGATACTGCTTACTGATCGTATCCACGCGCGAGGAAAACGGCTGGTTCCCCACCTGGGTCCGACGCGTGTGGTGTCACCCCTCACACGGATCGTAGAGGTGCCTGGGGACCAGTGTCCCAAACCGAGGGTGGTCGATACGGGTGTGAGACCACCCCGGGCAGCGTGCTAATCTTCAGATGTCGCCAGGCGCTCCCGGCGGCCCGGACGGAAGCGGTCCGGGGAGTGTGGGAGAATCGAAGCGGCAACACCCATGCGCGGGTGGCGGAATAGGCAGACGCGCTGGATTCAGGTTCCAGTGCCCGAAAGGGCGTGGGGGTTCAACTCCCCCCTCGCGCACAGAGAGAACGCCGGGCGGGTCTCTCGCGGTGATGAAGATCACTGCGGGAGACCCGCCCGGTTCTGTGTGGTCCGCCGGTTCAGCCGGCCCGCGCGGGCGCGGGGTTCACGGGTTTCACCTGTGGGGAGCGGCGCGGATGTGACGCGGCCGCCGCGCGGGGCCTGACGTGCGCAGCGGTAGGCGGGTACCTTCCTGTGGTGATCCGTCGGCGCTGCCGGGCGCGGGACAGTACGCAGGGGGGTGGGTGCCGTGGCCGAGCGGCTGCTGAGGGTGCCGGGCTTCGCGGACCGGTGGAGCGAGGTGTCGCCCAAGGCTGCGGGCCGGGCCCTGCGGGACGCGGTGCCCAGGCGGGCGCACGCGGACTTCGCCGAGGCGTCGGGCCGCCCGGACGCGGTGGCCGCCGTCGAGGAGTCCAACCGGGGCCGGATCGGCGAACTGGTCCCGATCCGGGTCGGGCGGATGGCCGCCACCCCCTTCGCCTTCCTGCGCGGCTCGGCCGGGCTGATGGCGCACGACCTGGCGCACGGCACGCCCGCCACCGGGATCGGCGCGCAGCTCTGCGGGGACGCGCACGCCGCGAACTTCGGCCTCTACGGCGACGCCCGCGGCGGGCTGATCATCGACCTCAACGACTTCGACGAGACCGCGCACGGCCCCTGGGAGTGGGACCTCAAGCGGCTGGCGGCCTCCCTGGTGCTGGCCGGCCGCGAGACCGGGGCGGCCGAGGACGTCTGCCGGGCGGCGGCGTACGACGCGGCCGGGGCGTACCGGCGCACCGTGCGGCTGCTGGCGAGGATGTCCGCGGCGGACGCCTGGAACGCCGTGGCCGACGAGGAGCTCGTCTCGCACGCCGACGCCCACGACCTGCTGGGCACCCTGCGGCGGGTCTCCGACAAGGCGCGGCGCAACACCAGCGCCCGCTTCGCGGCCAGGTCCACCCGGGAGACCGGGGACGGCGGCCGGGCCTTCGTGGACGCCCCGCCGGTGCTGCGCCGGGCGACCGACGCGGAGGCGGCGGCCGTGGCCGCCTCGCTGGCGGAGTACCTGGACACCCTGCCCGAGGACCGCCGTCCGCTGCTGGCCCGGTACGCGATCCACGACGTGGCGTTCCGCGTCGTCGGCACCGGCAGCGTGGGCACCCGCTCGTACGTGGTGCTGCTCCTGGACCACCGGGGCAAGCCCCTGGTCCTCCAGGTGAAGGAGGCCCGGCCTTCGGTGCTGCGCCCGCACGCGGCGGCGGCCGGGTTCGCCGAGCCGGAGCCGGTGCACGAGGGGCGCCGGGTGGTGCTGGGGCAGCTGCGGATGCAGGTGGTCTCCGACACCCTGCTGGGCTGGACGACCGTCGAGGGCCGCCCCTACCAGGTGCGGCAGTTCCGCAACCGCAAGGGCAGCGTGGACCCGGCGGCGCTGGCCCCCGACGAGCTCGACGACTACGGGCGGATGACCGGCGCCCTGCTGGCCCGCGCGCACGCGCACAGCGCCGATCCGCGCGTCCTGGCGGGCTACTGCGGCAAGTCGGAGGAGCTGGAGGAGGCGGTGGCCGCCTTCGCCGTGGCGTACGCGGACCGCACCGAGAAGGACCACGCGGAGCTGGTGGCCGCGGTGCGCGCCGGACGGCTGGCGGCCGAGCACGGCGTGTGAGGCACGGGGGCCGGGTGCGGGGCCGGGGGGTGACGGCACCGGGCTCCGGCGCCGTAGGGTGGCCGGGTGAAGCACGCCTCCCGGATGCCTCCCAGCGGGCGTCCGCGGGGTGCTGCCCGCCGTACCGGAGCCCCGGCCGGGGCGCGGTGGACCGGCGCGTACGCGTAACCAGAGGCCGCGAGGAAGCCCGTGAAACCGGAAGCCCAGCAGACCCAGGCCACCCAGGAGGAGGGCGTCGAACGTCTTGAGCGCGCCGTCCGCTCGGCCGAGACCGCGCTGATCGAGTTCGAGATCGCCGTGGAGACCTTCCGGGTGGAGGTGGAGAACTTCTCCCGGCTGCACGAGCAGCGGCTCGGCCCGCTGTACGGCCGGATCGAGGAACTGGACGTCCTGATCGCGGAGGCGACGGCCGCGCGCACCGGCGACCCCGAGCACGCGCGCCGGGCGCGGGAGGCGCGGGCCGCCCTGCTGCCGATGCCCGCCGTGGAGGAGCTTTACCAGGGCTGGATGGACTCCGACGGGCTGCCCCCGGAGGCCACCGCGATGCTCACCGGGCAGCGGGTGCGGCCGCCGGAGCGGGTGCGGCCCAGCGAGCGGGTCCGGCGCCTGTACCGCGATCTGGTCCGCACCGCGCACCCCGACCTGACGCGGGACGAGGCCGAGCGCGAGCGGCGCGAGGAGTTCATGGTCCGGGTCAACCGGGCGTACGCCGACGGGGACGAGGCGCAGCTCGGGGAGCTGGCCGCGGAGTGGGCGGCGGGCCCGCCCGACCCGGCGGAGCGTGCGGTGCTGCGCGGCGAGGAGCTGTACGCGCGGCTGGAGTGGCTGGCGCGCCGCAAGGAGCTGCTGGCCCGCCACGCCGCGGAGCTGGAGGAGAGCGCGATAGGCGCCATGCTCAGACTGGCCCACGACGACCCGGACGGGCTGCTGGCGGAGATCGCCGAGGGGCTGCGTGCGAGGATCGCCGAGAAGGAGGCCCGGCTCGCGGAGCTGACCGGACAGCCGGACGGGACGGGCGGGCCGGACGGGAGCGCCGCCGGGGAGCCGCCGGAGCGGACGGCAAGCGACGGGCGCGGGTGAACGAGTGCGAGTGAACGCGAATGAAGGGGCGTGACCCGATGCCGTACGGCCGGATTCCGGAGGTGGACGCCGCGGCGGTGCCGTCCGACGCGCTGCTGCTCGACGTCCGGGAGGACGACGAGTGGGTGGCCGGGCACGCGGAGGGCGCCGTACACGTTCCGATGAGCGCCTTCGTGGCGCGGTTCGGCGAGGTGGCGGAGCGGGCCGCGGACCGGAAGGTGTACGTGGTCTGCCGGGTCGGCGGCCGGTCCGCGCAGGTCACCCAGTACCTGCTGGGGCAGGGGATCGACGCGGTGAACGTCGACGGCGGCATGCTGGCCTGGGCGGCGGCCGGACGGCCGCTGGTGGCCGACGGGCGGGAGCCGGCCCAGGTGGTGTGACGCCTCCGGCGCGGCGTGCGTGCGGTACGTCCGGCGTGCGCGGTGCGCCTCGGGCTCCCGCCCTGCCGCGGCCGGCCCCGGGCTTCCCCGGGTGGCCCGGTCGCTCGCCGGAACGGGCGGGCCGTTCGCGGGGTCGGCTCACCGGGGTGCCGGGCGTCCGCCGGGGCCGTGGTCCCCACCGGCGCCCAGGGCGGCCCGGCCGCTCCTCAGGAGTCGAAGTCCACCTCGACGGCCCCGGTCACCGGGTGCGACTGGCAGGCCAGCACATAACCGGCCGAGACCTCCTCCGGCTCCAGGGCGAAGTGGCGGTCCATCCGCACCTCGCCGGAGACCAGCCTCGCCCGGCAGGTGCCGCACACCCCGCCCCGGCAGGCGTAGGGGGCGTCGGGGCGGTGGCGCAGCACGGTCTCCAGGAGCGTCTCGCCGGCCCCGGCGGTCCAGCTGCCCCGCCGGCCGCCGAGCACCGCGGTGAGCTCCGTGCCGCCGGGCGCGTCGTGAGCGGGAGCGGCCTGCCGGGCGTCCGTGCCGTCCGTCGGCTCGTCCACATGGAAGATCTCCTGGTGGACCGCGGTGGCGGGTACGCCGAGCGCGGCCAGGGCGCGCTCGGCGGCGCGCACCAGTCCGAGCGGCCCGCACAGGAACCAGCCGGACACGTCCGCCACCGGCAGCAGGGCGGGCAGCAGCGCGGCCAGCCGGCCGGCGTCGGGCCGCCCGGCGGGCGGGCCCGTCCGCCGCTCCTCGCGGGAGAGGAGGTGCACGAGCTGGAAGCGGTCCGGATGGCGGTCCTTCAGCTCGGCGGCCTCGTCCAGGAACATCGCCGACGCCGCCGTGCGGTCGCAGCGCACCAGGTGGAACCGGGCGTCCGGCCGCTCGGCGAGCAGGGTGGCGGCCATGGACAGCACCGGGGTGATCCCGCTGCCGCCGGTGACCGCCGCGAAGCGTCCGGGGCGCGGGCGCAGGGTGAAGCGTCCGGTGGGCGGCGACACCTCCACGGTGTCCCCGGCGGCCAGCTCCTTGACCGCGTAGGCGGAGAACGCGCCGCCCGCCACCAGCCGGACGCCGATCCGCAGCACCGGCGCGGCGGGCGGCGGTACGGCCGGGGCGCAGACCGAGTACGTACGGCGCACCTCCGCGCCGCCCGTACCGCCCGCGCCGTCGGCGGTGCGCCGCAGGGTGACGTGCTGGCCGGGAGTGTGGCGGAAGACCTCGTACAGCCCGGGCGGCACCTCGAAGGTCACGGCCACCGCGTCCTCCGCCACCGGTTCGACCGCGCGGACCCGGAGCGGATGGAACCTCACGTCAGCTCCTTGAAGTGGTCGAACGGCTCCCGGCAGGCGGTGCAGCGGCGCAGCGCCTTGCAGGCGGTGGAGGAGAAGCGGCTGAGCAGGACGGTGTCGGTGGAGCCGCAGTGCGGGCAGCGGACGGCCAGGTCCACCGCGACCGGGCCCCCGGAGCCCCCGGAGCCGTCGGCGCCCCGGCCCGGCCGGGGCGGGGCGATCCCGGCGGCGGCCAGCTTGCGGCGGCCCTCGGCGGTGATCGCGTCCGTCGTCCAGGGCGGCGCCAGGACGGTGCGGACGGTCACCTCGGCCACCCCGTGCGCGCGCAGTGCCCGCTCCACGTCGGCCGCCATGGTCTCCATCGCCGGGCAGCCGGTGTAGGTGGGGGTCAGCTCGACCTCCACCCGGCCCTCCCCCGTCACCCGCAGCCCGCGCAGCACCCCCAGCTCGGCCAGGGACAGCACCGGCAGCTCCGGATCCGGGACGGCGCCCGCGACCTCGTACAGCCCGGCTTCCCGCTCCCGGGCGCCGGCCGGGGTGTGCCCGGTCACCAGGAGGCTCCCAGGTGGCTGCGGTGCAGATGCTGCATCTCGGCGAGCATCCGCCCGAACGGTTCGGTGTGCACGCCCTGCCGTCCGGCGCCGGCGGCCCAGGCCAGGCCCTGCGGCCCTTCGGGCGGGGCGAGCCCGGCGCGCTCCAGCACGGCGGTGACGCGCCGCGTCCACTCCGCGCGCAGCTCCTCCCGGTCGACCGGGCCCGCCAGGTCCGCGGTCAGACCGGGCACCGGCTGGAACAGCTCGCCGGTGTACCGCCACAGGGCGTCCAGCGCGCGGCGCATCCGCGCGCGGCTGAGCTCGGTGCCGTCGCCCAGGCGCAGCGTCCAGTGCTCGGCGTGGTCGCGGTGGTAGGCCGTCTCCTTGACCGCCTTGGCGGCCAGCGCGCCCAGCCCGTCCGGGGCGCCGGAGTCCGCGGCCAGCCGCTCGTACAGCAGCTCCTGCCAGACGGAGAAGTACAGCTGGCGGGCGATGGTGTGCGCGAAGTCGCCGTTGGGCTGCTCCACCAGCTGGACGTTGGTGAACTCCCGCTCCTCGCGCAGGTACGCCAGCTCGTCCTCGGTGCGCTCCCCGCCGCCCGCGATCGTCAGCAGCACGCGGGCCTGGCCGAGCAGGTCCAGCGCGATGTTGGCGAGGGCGACCTCCTCCTCCAGCGCGGGCGCGTGCCCGGTCCACTCGGCGAGCCGGTGGGAGAGGACCAGGGCGTCGTCGCCGAGGGCCAGCGCGGCGGTTCGGGGGTCCGTCCGGGGCGCGCTCACAGGTGCTCCACCCCCTCCGGGACCGTGTAGAAGGTGGGATGGCGGTACGGCTTGTCGGCGGCGGGGGCGAAGAACGGGTCCTTCTCGTCGGGCGAGGAGGCGGTGACCGCCGCCGAGGGCACCACCCAGATCGAGACGCCCTCCGAGCGCCGGGTGTACAGGTCGCGCGCGTTGCGCAGGGCCAGCTCGGCGTCGGGGGCGTGCAGGCTGCCGGCATGGGTGTGGGACAGGCCGCGCCGGTCGCGTACGAAGACCTCCCACAGGGGCCACTCGGCGCCGTCCGTACCGCCGCCCGTACCGCCGGTGCTCATGCCGTCCCGCCTTCCGCCGCACGGTCGCTGTCGCGGTCGCCCGCGTGCCTGCGGGCGTACGCCGCCGCGGCCTCGCGCACCCAGGCGCCCTCCTCGTGGGCCCGGCGCCGCCGCCCCAGCCGCTGCTCGTTGCAGGGACCCTCGCCGCGCAGCACCCGGTGGAACTCGTCCCAGTCGATCGGGCCGAAGTCGTGGTGCCCGCGCTCCTCGTTCCAGCGCAGCTCCGGGTCGGGCAGGGTCAGGCCGAGGGAGGCGGCCTGGGGGACGCAGATGTCCACGAAGCGCTGGCGCAGCTCGTCGTTGGAGTGCCGCTTGACCTTCCAGGCCATCGAGCGGGCGGAGTGCGTGGACTCGCCGTCGGGCGGCCCGAACATCATCAGCGACGGCCACCACCAGCGGTCCACGGCGTCCTGGGCCATCGCGTGCTGGGCCGGTGTGCCGCGGCTGAGCGCGAGCAGCAGCTCGTACCCCTGGCGCTGGTGGAAGGACTCCTCCTTGCAGATCCGGACCATGGCGCGGGCGTACGGCCCGTAGGAGCAGCGGCACAGCGGCACCTGGTTGGTGATCGCGGCGCCGTCCACCAACCAGCCGATGGCACCGACGTCGGCCCAGGTGAGAGTGGGGTAGTTGAAGATCGAGGAGTACTTCTGGCGGCCGGAGTGCAGTTTGTCGAGCAGCTCCTCGCGGCTGACGCCGAGGGTCTCGGCGGCGCCGTAGAGATACAGCCCGTGCCCGGCCTCGTCCTGCACCTTGGCCAGCAGGATCGCCTTGCGGCGCAGGGAGGGCGCCCGGGTGATCCAGCCGGCCTCCGGCTGCATGCCGATGATCTCGGAGTGGGCGTGCTGGGCGATCTGGCGGATCAGCGTGGCGCGGTAGGCGTCGGGCATCCAGTCGCGCGGCTCGATCCGCTCGTCGGCGGCGACGGCCGCCTCGAAGGCCCGCTCGTACGCCGCGGCGTCCCTGCCGTCTCTGCCGTTCCCGCCGCCCCGCTCCGCTTCCGGCAGCAGCGTCGTCATGTCCGGCTCCCTCGTTCCGTGTGCCTGCGGTGCCCTGGACGTGAACCTACCGACCGGTCGTTCGGTTCAATGGTGGTCGAGCGGTCCCCAAGGTGTCAAGGCTGTGGCTAGTCTCGTAGGGCCGCCCACGGGGGCGCGGCCGGCCGGTGCTGGGGCGCGGGGACCGCGAACGGACAGACCACACGCGGGGCGCCGGACACGCGGACATTCGGATCGGGGAGGGCATGGAGCCAGCAGCACAGCCGCGCCGGGGGGACCGGGAGCCCCCGGAGGGCCGGGAGGACGCGTCCCGGCAGGGGGTGATGGCGCTGCCGCCGCCGGCCAGGATCGCCGTCGCGATCGCGCTGGGGGCCGTCGGCGTGTTCGTCGCCGTCCATCTGGTGATGGTCTTCCTGCACGTCGCGCCGTCGAACACGCTCAGCAGACAGCACGGCGAGGTGGTGGAGGAGTACGTCTACCCGGAGTTCGAGCAGAACTGGAAGCTGTTCGCGCCCAACCCCCTCCAGCAGAACGTCGCCGTCCACGCGCGGGCCGAGGTGCGCAAGCCGGACGGCGCCACCGAGACGACCGGCTGGGTGGACCTGACGGCCATGGACGTCGAGGAGATCCGCGGCAACCCCGTCCCCAGCCACACCGCCCAGAACGAACTCCGCCGGGCCTGGGACTTCTTCACCGGCTCGCACGACGACCAGCACCAGCCCAACGGGGTGCGCGGCGAGCTCTCCGAGGAGTACCTGAAGCGGATCGTGATGCTGCGGTTCGGACCGGAGCTCAACGGCGGCGAGGTCACCCGCGTCCAGGTGCGGTCGGCGACGACCCCGGTCGCGCCACCGCCCTGGAGCGACGAGAACACCAGCACCGAGACCACCTACCGGGAACTGCCCTGGTGGCCGGTCGACCGCACGGACGTCCCGGGGGGCGAGTGATGCAGCAGGCCGAAACCGACCGGGACCGGACCGGCCGGTCCTCCCCCGAGCCGTCCACCGAGTCGTCCCCCGATCGGTCCGCGGAGTCGTCCGCCGAGCCGCTCCGGACCGTGCTGCGGCGGTCCGCCGAGGCGGCCGACCGGGCGATGGTCGGCGGCATCGTGAAGATCACCGCCCGGCCGCTGGGCCCGTACCAGACCGCGGTCGTCCGCATCGGGTTCGCCTTCACCTGGCTGGCCTACCTGCTGTTCGAGTGGTCCAACCGGCACGAGCTGTACGGTCCGGACGGCCCGTGGAGCTGGGAGCTGGGCCGCCGGCTGCTCGAGACCAACAACGCCTTCACGGCGCTGATGTGGTCCGACAGCACCGTCTGGTTCGAGATCGTCTACGCCGTCGCGGTGCTCTCCAGCGCCGCCCTGCTGGTCGGCTGGCGCACCCGGACCATGTCGGTCCTGTTCATGCTCGGGGTGCTGTCGCTGCAGAACCGCAGCGTCTTCATGGGCGACGGCGGCGACAACGTCATCCATCTGATGGCGATCTACCTGGTGTTCACCCGCTGCGGCCAGGTCTGGTCCCTCGACGCCCGCCGCCGCGCCCGGCGGCCGGAGGCGGGGCCGGACGGCCCGGGCGGCGACCCGGTCGGTGTGGCGCTGTGGTCGGTGCTGGGCGCCGTCCTGCTGGGGATCACCGTGCGCGGCGAGCTCGACTGGTTCGGCGGGACCGGCCCGGTGCCCTTCCTCGGCTGGGCGACCGTGCTGTGGGCGCTGTGGCTGGCGCACGCGCTGTGGTGGGCCGTGCGGCCCCGGCCCGCCGCGTCCGACGCGGCCGGTGCGGACCCGTCCGAAGCGGCGGACACCGGGTCGGCGGACACCGCCGGCCCGGCACCGGAGGAGGAGGACCGCCCGAGCGGCCGGGACCGCCGTACGGACGCCCGCCGCTTCCTGGACGTCCTCACCAACGTGGTCCACAACGCCGCCCTGCTGGTGATCATGGTCGAGGTCTGCTTCGTCTACGCGACCGCGGGCTGGTACAAGATCCAGGGATCGCGCTGGCAGGACGGCACCGCCCTCCACTACCCCCTGAACCTGGACTACTTCACCCCCTGGCCCGCCCTCTCCGAGGCGCTGGGCTCCAACGGGGTGCTGGTCATGCTGATCACCTACGGCACGGTGATCGTCCAGGTCGCCTTCCCCTTCACCCTCTTCAACCGCCGGGTGAAGAACGTGCTGCTCGCCGTGATGATGCTGGAGCACGCCTCCATCGCCGTCGTCCTGGGGCTGCCGTTCTTCTCGCTCGCCATGATCGCCGCCGACGCCGTCTTCCTGCCGACGGCCTTCCTGGTGTGGCTGGGCGCCCGGACGGCGCGGAACACCCGGCGGCTGCGGCGCCTCCCGCGCCGGGGGGAACGGGACGGGGCGGCCGGGGAGCCCGCCGGGCCGGACGGCGGCACCGGATCCGGCGCGGACACCCCGCGTACCCTCGTGGGGTGAGCGAGGGCGAGACACGGGACCCGGCGCCGGAACCGGAACCGGAAGCGTTGCAGTACGACGAGGGCCACGGTCCGGGGGTGGGGGTCGGCCCCCACCCCCGGCCGTGGCCGGACGACGAGCGGTACGACCCGGAGCTGCTGGCGGGCGGCGACCGGCGCAACGTCGTCGACCGCTACCGCTACTGGCGGCGCGAGGCGATCGTCGCCGACCTCGACACCCGGCGGCACGACTTCCACGTCGCGGTCGAGAACTGGACCCACGACTTCAACATCGGCAGCGTCGTCCGCACCGCCAACGCCTTCCTCGCCGCGAAGGTCCACATCGTCGGCAGGCGCCGCTGGAACCGGCGCGGTGCGATGGTCACCGACCGCTACCAGCACATCGTCCACCACCCGGACGTGGCCGCCCTCGCCGACTGGGCCCGCGCCGAGGGGCTGCCGATCGTCGGCATCGACAACCTCCCCGGTGCCGTCCCGCTGGAGACCACCGGGCTGCCGCGCCGCTGTGTGCTGCTCTTCGGGCAGGAGGGGCCGGGACTGACCGGGGACGCCTGGAAGTACGCCGAGAAGGTCTGCTCCATCGCCCAGTTCGGCTCCACCCGCTCCATCAACGCGGGCGCGGCGGCGGCCATCGCCATGCACACCTGGATACGGACGCACGCCGCGCCCGGCTGACCCGGGACGGCTCAGCGGGCGGGCGGGTTGGCCGGGGAGGACTCCGGGGCGCTCCAGCACGGCCCGTCGCCGTACGGGACCTCGACCACGCCGGTGACGGTGAAGTCCACCATCCGCAGCGCGCCGGGCACGGCCGCCGCGCGGCCGGCGGACCAGTCCACCCGGGCCTCGCCGGTGAGCTGGAGGAAACCGCCGGTGGACCAGTCGGGGAAGAGCAGTCCGGCCGCCGGACGCTGCGCCAGGTTGCCCAGCGTCATGTACATCGAGTTGCCGGCGTACTCCGGCCAGCACAGCCGGTCCGGGCCCGGCACCCGGACGAAGCCCGGCTCGCCGCCCCGGTGCGAGGCGTCGGCCGAGCCGTCCGCCGCCGCCGTGGCGACGAAGAAGGTGTCGGCCTCCGTCACCAGCCGCCGCTGCCGCTCGTCGAGCGCGTCGCCGCGGACGGGGGGCGGGCCGCCGCCCGGCACCGGGGCGCGCTCCCCGGTGACGGTGCGGCGCTGGATGTACTTCGGGCAGTTCGAGTAGACCTGCTCGGTGGTGACCAGCAGGCCCGCGCCGTCCGGGCGCGCGGTGCCGTTGAACCGCATCCGGCGGCGGGTGGCCGGTTCGACGGCGATGGCGCCGACCCGTACCGGCCCGGTGGCCAGCGGCTCCGCCAGCGGATCGCCGGGGCGCGGCCGGGTCCGGAGGGCGACGGCCTGCTCGCCGGCGGCCCGTACGAATCCGGGCGGGCCGGTCAGCGCGGTCGCCCACACCCGGCCCCCGGTGTCCGCCGCGCCCAGGACGACCATGCGGCGCTCGGCCAGGAAGGCCGCCGCGACGGGCGGAACCGTGGCGCGGACGCTCCGGCCCGCGTGGTCGGCCGCCTCGGTGGCGCCCGCCCGCCGCTGTACGGCGCGTTCGCCCGGATGGTAGACGGCCGCCCCCGTGCCGGGTGCCGTGCTGCCGGGTGCCGTGCCGGTCGTCATGGTGTCTCCCTGCTGTCTGCTGTCCGTCGGGCCGGTGTCCGCTGGTCTCAGAAGAAGCCGCAGGTGGGTGCGGTGCCGTGGGGCGCGGGCGCGGTGCCGGCGCCGTCGGGCGAGTAGATCTCCAGCCGGATGCCGTCCGGGTCGGTGAAGAAGATCCCGCCGGACGCGGCGCCCTCGCCGTGCGGCACGACCCCGTCGTGGGCGAAGTCGGCGCCCAGTTCCCGCAGGGCGGTCTCGGCGGCCCGTACCTCCTCGGCCGTCTCCACTTGGAACGACAGGTGGTGCAGGCCCGGCCGGGCCGTCTCGAAGCGGCCCGCGCTCTGCTGCCAGAGGGTGACCACGAGCTGCCCGTCACGGGCGAGGAAGGCCCAGCGGCGGTCGCCGTCGCGGCCCTCGTGGGCCAGCTCGAAGCCGAAGATCCGCTGGTAGAAGGCGCGGGACCGGTCCAGGTCGGTGACGTTCAGACCGATGTGGCCGGTGCGCAGCGAGGCCGGTGCGGTGGTGGTCGACATACGGGTCCCCTCTTCCCGGGTGGGTCCGGCCGATCCGGACTAACCCTTGAATTGGACAGTAAGGGTTAGAGAGAGAAGGAGTCAACCGTTACAAGTGGCCATAAGGGTTAGAAGGCTAGGATGGGGGCATGCCCAGTGCCGACCCCCGTCCCCTGATCGGCGAACCGCTCTCGCTGGACCTGCTGAACACCCGCTGGCGGGAGGGCGCCGCCGAGCGGGACCTGCTCACCGGCACCGGCGGACTGGCCGTCTGGCTGGAGTCGGCGGGACTGGCCGCCCGCTGCACGGCCGACGAGGAGACGCTCGCCGCCGTACGCCAGGCCCGCGAGGCGCTGGCGGCGGCCGTCACCGACCCCGCCGAGCCCTCCGGGGAGGCGCGGGCCGCGCTCAACGACGTCCTGGCACACGGAAGGGTCCGCCGGGTGCTCTCACCCGGCGGACCCCGTGACGAGGTGGAGACCGACCGGCCCGCCCGGCTGGCCGCCTGGCTGGCCGCCGACGACTACCTGCGGCTGCTGCGGACGGACCCGACCCGGATCCGCGCCTGCGCGCACCCGGACTGCGTCCTGCACTTCTTCGACACCTCGCAGAACCGCCGCCGCCGCTGGTGCTCGATGGCGGCCTGCGGCAACCGGGCCAAGGCCACCCGGCACTACGCCCGCACCCGGAAGTGAGCGGGCCGCCGCTCCGGACCCCGGCCCCGGCTCCCGGGCTCCGGCCTCAGACCGCCGGCCGGCGCACCTCCACCGTCCGGAAGCGGCCCGCCACGAAGGCGGCGTCGCACAGCGCCGCGTTGGCCGCCGGATTGCCGCCGGAGCCGTGCAGGTCGGAGAACGCCGCGGTCTGGTTGACGTACACCCCGCCGGTGAGGTTCAGCGAGAGCTGGGCGCACTCCTCCAGACAGGCATCCGTCACCAGGCGCTCCACCTGCGGCGAGGTGGTGTACGCGCCGACCGTCATCGCGCCCCGCTCCCGCACGGTGCGGCGCAGCAGCTCCACCGCCCGCGCGGTGGAGTCCACGGCCACCGCGAAGGACACCGGGCCGAAGCACTCCTCCAGCAGCACCGGTTCCGACTCCGGCCGGTCGCCGTCCAGCTTCACGATCAGCGGGGTGCGGACGGTGGCCTCGGGGAACTCCGGGTGCGTGACCGCGCGGGAGACCAGCGCGAGCTCCCCGGGCCCGTCCGGCCCGGCGGCGCCCGCCAGCCGCTCCAGCACCCCCGGGTTGACGATCGCGCCCAGCAGCGCCACCGCCCGCCGGTCGTCGCCGAGCAGCTTGTCCACCGCGCCCGCCAGGTCGGAGACCACCTCGTCGTAGGAGCGGTGACCGGTGTCGGTGTCGATGCCGCCCCTGGGGACCAGCAGGTTCTGCGGGGTGGTGCACATCTGGCCGCTGTAGAGGGACAGCGAGAAGGCCAGGTTGTCCAGCATGCCGCGGTAGTCGTCGGTGGAGTCGACCAGCACCGTGTTGACCCCGGCCTTCTCGGTGAAGACCACCGCCTGCCGGGCGTTGGCCTCCAGCCAGTCGCCGAAGGCCGTGGAGCCGGTGTAGTCGATGATCCGGACCTCCGGGCGGACGGCCAGCTCCTTCACGACGCCCTCGCCGTCCCGCTCGGCGGCCAGCGCCACCAGGTTCGGGTCGAAGCCCGCCTCGGCGAGGACCTCCCGGGCGGCGCGCACCGTCAGCGCCAGCGGCAGCACGGCGCGCGGATGCGGCTTGACCAGCACCGGGTTGCCGGTGGCCAGCGAGGCGAACAGCCCCGGGTAGCCGTTCCAGGTCGGGAAGGTGTTGCAGCCGACCAGCAGCGCGACGCCGCGCGGCACCGCCGTGAACTCCTTGCGCAGCCGCAGCGGGTCCCGCTTCCCCTGCGGCTTGGTCCATCCGGCCGCCGCCGGCAGCCGGGTCTGCTCGGCGTACGCGTACGCCACCGCCTCCAGACCGCGGTCCTGGGCGTGCGGGCCGCCGGCCTGGAGCGCCATCAGGTACGCCTGCCCGCTGGTGTGCATCACCGCGTGGGCGAACTCGTGGGTGCGCGCGTTGATCCGGGCGAGGATCTCCAGGCAGACCGCCGCCCGCGCCCCGGGACCGGCGTCCCGCCAGGCGGGCAGCGCGGCGCGCATGGCCGGCAGCAGCACGTCCGGGTCGGCGTGCGGGTACTCGGTGCCCAGCTCGATGCCGTACGGCGAGACCTCGCCGGGCACCCAGCCGTCGGTGCCGGGCTGGTCCAGCTCGAAGCGGCGGCCGAGCAGCGCCTCGAAGGCGGCCTTCCCGGCGGCGGCGTCCGGCGTGCCGTGCTCCGGGCCGTACGCCTTCGGGTGCTCGGGGTACGGGGACCAGTACTCCCGGGTGCGGATCGCCTCCAGTGCCCGGTCCAGCACCGGGCGGTGCCTCTCCACGAGCTCTGCTGCGGTCAACGGAACCAACTCCTCGTCGGGCGGACGGACCAGTGCGGCGGTACGGCGGTATGGGGAGATACTGCAACCGAACGATCGGTCGGGGCAAGGGGAGCGGCGCGGCTGCGGCTACCATCGGGGCCATGCCAGCCGAGGCCGTTCCCGCCGAGCCGGCCGCCGCCAAGCGGTCCCCCCGCCCGTCCGGGCGCGACACCTACACGCCCGAGTCGCTCCTCGCGGTCGCCGTGGAGGTCTTCATCGAGCGCGGCTACGACGGCACCTCGATGGAGCACCTCTCCCGGGCCGCGGGCATATCGAAGTCCTCCATCTACCACCACGTGCGCGGCAAGGAGGAACTGCTGCGCCGGGCCACCGCCCGCGCCCTCGACGGCCTCTTCGCCGTCCTGGACGAGCCGGCGGCCCGCCGCGGCCGGGCGGTCGAGCGGCTGGAGCACGTCATCCGCCGCACCGCCGAGGTGCTGCTGGCCGAGCTGCCCTACGTCACGCTGCTGCTGCGGGTGCGGGGCAACACCCGCACCGAGCGCTGGGCGCTGGAGCGCCGCCGCGAGTTCGACCGCCGGGTCGCGGCCCTGCTGCGGGAGGCCGTCGCCGAGGGCGACCTGCGGGCCGACCTCGACGCCCGGCTGGCCACCCGGCTGATCTTCGGGATGATCAACTCCGTCGTGGAGTGGTACCGGCCCCAGCCGGACGCCCCCTCGGACTCCCCGGACGGCGAGCGGATCACCGAGACCGTCGTCCGGCTCGCCTTCGAGGGCCTGCGGAAGTAGGGCCCGGGGTCCGCTCAGGGCTCCGGTTCGAGGTCGGTCTCCTCGAAGACCAGCAGCGTGCGGGTGCCCAGCACCTCCGGGATCGACTGGATGCGGGTGAGCACCAGCTCCCGCAGCGCCCGGTTGTCGGGGGTGTGGACCAGCAGCAGGACGTCGAAGTCGCCGCTGACCAGCGCGATGTGCGCGGCGCCCGGGAGCGCCCGGAGCTTGGCGCGCACCGTGCGCCAGGAGTTCTGCACGATCTTCAGCTCGACGTACGCCGAGGCCCCCTGCCCGGCCCGCTCGTGGTCCACCCGGGCCGCGAAGCCGCGTATCACCCCGTCCTCGACGAGCCGGTTGATCCGGGCGTACGCGTTCGCCCGCGACACGTGCACCCGCTCGGCCACCGACCGCACCGAGGCGCGGCCGTCCAGCTGGAGCATCCGCAGGATGGCGCGGTCGATCGGGTCCAGCGGGCGGGCCGGCGGCCGGTGGTCCCCGTCGGTGTCCGGTACGGCGTCCGGAGCCGGCGGAGCCGCCCCGGGCGGCGGCTCCGCCGGCTCCGGTGCGGGTCTGGAGGCCATCTGTCCTTCCGGCATGCCGCACCGTCTCCCCTCGTTGGACGCCCTGCCGCCATCCCACGCGCCCCGGGGCCGTTTGTCCACAGGGCGGTACCGGCCATAGCCAGAATGCGACAGCGACCGAACAATCGGTAGGGGGAGTCCCTCACCCTCGCGGCTCCCGGCACGCCACGCCCCCTACCGGAGGTGCCCCGTATGACCGTCCTGGAGCAGTCAGGCGCCCGCCGTCCCGCACCGACCCCCGCGACCCGCCGACCGCGCGCCGACCCCGGGCCGCTGCTGCCGGAGAGCGAGCCGTACCGGCTGCTGGGCACCGGCGCCGAGCTGGACCCCGGGCTGCTGCGGCGGCTCTACCGGCACCTCGTGGCGGGCCGCCGCTACAACCGGCAGGCCACCGCGCTCACCCGGCAGGGGCGGCTCGCCGTCTACCCCTCCTCCACCGGGCAGGAGGCCTGCCAGGTGGCCGCGGCGCTGGTGCTGGAGAAGCGCGACTGGCTCTTCCCCAGCTACCGCGACACCCTCGCCGCCGTCGCCCGCGGGGTGGACCCGGTACAGGCGCTGGGGCTGCTGCGCGGCGACCGGCACACCGGCTACGACCCGCGCACCCACCGGGTCGCACCGCTGTGCACCCCGCTGGCCACCCACCTCCCGCACGCCGTCGGGCTGGCCCGGGCCGCCCGCCTCAAGGGCGAGGACGTGGTGGCGCTGGCCCTGACCGGCGACGGCGGCACCAGCGAGGGCGACTTCCACGAGGCGGCGAACTTCGCCGCCGTCTGGCGCGCCCCGGTCGTCTTCCTCGTCCAGAACAACGGCTACGCGATCTCCGTGCCGCTGGCGAAGCAGACCGCCGCGCCCTCGCTGGCCCACAAGGCCGTCGGCTACGGGATGCCCGGCCGGCTGGTGGACGGCAACGACGCCGCCGCCGTCCACCGGGTGCTCGCCGAGGCCGTGGCCCGCGCCCGGCGCGGCGACGGCCCCACCGTGGTGGAGGCCGTCACCTACCGGCTGGACGCCCACACCAACGCCGACGACGCCACCCGCTACCGGGACGAGGCGGAGGTGGCGGCATGGCGCGAGCACGACCCCGTGGGGCTGCTGGAGCGCGAGCTGGACGCCCGCGGCTGGCTCGACGACGAGCTGCGGTCCGGGGCCGAGCGCGAGGCCGAGGCACTGGCCGCCCGGCTGCGCGAGGAGCTCCACCGGGACCCGGCGCTCGATCCGGCGGACCTCTTCGCCCATGTCTACGCCGAGCCGACCGCGCAGCTGCGGGAGCAGGCCGCCCGGCTGCGCGCGGAGCTGGCGGCCGAGCGGGAGGCCGAGGAGGCCGGGAGCGCCGCCGGGAGCTCCGCCGAGCCGGCGGCCGAGGAGGAGAAGGGGGGCGAGGGACGGTGACGACCACCGCGACCGAGACCGGGGGCGGGCCCGGCGGCACCGGGGCGGCGGCCGTCCGCACGACCGCCACCATGGCCCAGGCCCTGAACCGCGCGCTGCGCGACGCCATGGCCGAGGACCCCGCCGTCCACGTACTCGGCGAGGACGTCGGCACGCTCGGTGGCGTCTTCCGGATCACCGACGGGCTGGCGGCCGAGTTCGGCGACGACCGCTGCGCCGACACCCCGCTGGCCGAGGCCGGGATCCTGGGCACGGCCGTCGGGATGGCGATGTACGGGCTGCGGCCGGTGGTGGAGATGCAGTTCGACGCCTTCGCCTACCCGGCGTTCGAGCAACTCATCAGCCATGTCGCCAAGATGCGCAACCGCACCCGGGGCGCGCTGCCGCTGCCGATCACGATCCGGGTGCCCTACGGCGGCGGGATCGGCGGAGTGGAGCACCACAGCGACTCCTCCGAGGCCTACTACCTGGCCACCCCCGGCCTGCACGTGGTGACCCCGGCGACCGTCGCCGACGCCTACGGGCTGCTGCGGGCCGCCGTCGCCTCCGACGACCCGGTGGTCTTCCTGGAGCCCAAGCGGCTGTACTGGTCGAAGGCCGACTGGTCGCCCGCGGCGCCCGAGCCGGTGCCGCCCGTCGGCCGCGCCGTCGTCCGCCGCAGGGGCACGTCCGCGACGCTGGTCACCTACGGGCCCTCGCTGCCGGTCTGCCTGGCGGCGGCCGAGGCCGCCCGCGCGGAGGGCTGGGACCTGGAGGTCGTGGACCTGCGCTCGCTGGTCCCCCTGGACGACGAGACGGTCTGCGCCTCGGTGCGGCGCACCGGGCGGGCCGTCGTCGTCCACGAGTCCGGGGAGTTCGGCGGGCCGGGCGGTGAGCTGGCCGCCCGGATCACCGAGCGCTGCTTCCACCATCTGGAGGCGCCGGTGCTGCGGGTGGCCGGCTTCGACATCCCCTATCCGCCGCCCATGCTGGAGCGCCACCACCTGCCCGGGGTGGACCGGGTGCTGGACGCGGTCGCCCGGCTGCAGTGGGAGTCGGAGTGGACGGACGCCGGGGACACCGGGGCCTTCGAGGGGGGTGGCCGGTGATGCCGGAGGTCCGCGAGTTCGCCCTGCCCGATCTGGGCGAGGGGCTGACGGAGGCCGAGATCGTCCGCTGGCTGGTGGCGGTGGGGGAGGTCGTCGCCGTGGACCAGCCGGTGGTGGAGGTGGAGACGGCCAAGGCGGTGGTCGAGGTGCCCTGCCCGTACGGCGGGGTGGTCACCGCCCGGTTCGGCGCGGAGGGGGACGAGGTCCCCGTCGGGGCGCCGCTGGTCACGGTGGCCGTCGGGGCGTCGGCGGCATCCGCCGTGAACGGGGTGAACGGGTCGGACGGGGCCGGGGAGCCCGAGCGGTCGGGGAACGTGCTGGTGGGTTACGGCACGGCCGCCCCCGCGGCACGCCGCCGCCGGCTCCGGCCGGCCCCGGTCCCCTCCGGCGGCGGGACCGTCCCCGTGCCCGCCACCGGCCCCGCCCCGGTGTCCACCGCGCCCGAACCGGGGACGGTGCCCGTGATCTCGCCGCTGGTGCGGCGGCTCGCCCGGGAGCACGGGATCGACCTGCGCCGCGTCCCCGGCTCCGGGCCGCGGGGCCTGATCCTGCGGGCAGACGTCGAGCGGGCGGTGCGGGCGGTACGGGAGAGCCGGACCGCCGCCCCGGCCCCCGCGCCGGACAGCGCCGCCGGACGGCCCGCGCCGGAGGGCGAGCGGATCCCGCTGCGCGGACTGCGCGGCGCGGTCGCCGACAGGCTGACCGTCTCCCGGCGCGAGATCCCCGACGCGACCTGCTGGGTGGACGCCGACGCCACCGAACTGCTCGCCGCCCGCCGGGCCATGAACGAGCACGGCGGAGGCCCGGAGATCTCCCTGCTCGCGCTCCTCGCCCGGATCTGCACCGCCGCCCTGGCCCGCTTCCCCGAGCTGAACGCCACCGTGGACACCGCCGCCCGGGAGATCGTCCGGCTGCCCGCCGTCCACCTGGGCTTCGCCGCCCAGACCGAACGCGGGCTGGTGGTGCCCGTGGTGCGCGACGCCCACGCCCGGGACACGGCCGCGCTGAGCGCGGAGATCGCCCGCCTCACCGCGGCCGCCCGGGCGGGGACGCTGAAACCGGCCGAGCTGACCGGCGGCACCTTCACCCTCAACAACTACGGCGTGTTCGGGGTGGACGGCTCGACCCCGATCGTCAACCACCCCGAGGCCGCGATGCTCGGCGTCGGCCGTATCGCACCCAAGCCGTGGGTGCACGGCGGCGAGCTGGCCGTACGCCGGGTCGTCCAGCTCTCGTTCACCTTCGACCACCGGGTGTGCGACGGCGGCACGGCGGGCGGCTTCCTGCGGTACGTGGCCGACTGCGTCGAGCACCCGGCCGTGCTGCTGCGCGGGCTGTGAAGGCGATACTCGTGGCATGAGCCACGCCTACGACGCCGTCGTCATCGCGGGCGGCGCGGCCCGCCGGCTCGGCGGGACGGACAAGCCGGCCCTCACCGTGGGGGGCCGGTCCCTGCTCGACCGGGTGCTGCACGCCTGCGCGGACGCGGCGCGGACCGTGGTCGTCGGCCCCCGGCGGCCCACGTACCGCCCGGTGGACTGGGTGCGCGAGCAGCCGCCCGGCGGCGGGCCGCTGGCCGCGCTCGACGCCGGGCTGCGCCGGGTCGAGCGGGACACGGTGCTGCTGCTCTCCGCCGATCTGCCGTTCCTGACGGCCGCCACCGTACGGGCCCTGCTCGACGGCCTCGACGGCGCCCTCACCGGGCCCGGTGACGGAGTGATCGTGTCCGACGGCCGCGACCAGCCCCTGCTGGGCGCCTACCGGACCGAGTCGCTCCGCCGTGAACTGGCCCTGCTCGCCGCCGAGCACGGCCGCCCGGCCAACCTCCCGCTGCGGCTGCTCACCGACGAGCTGGCGCTGCGCCGCGTCGCGCCCGCCGACCCCGAGGCGGCCCGGGACTGCGACACCTGGGGGGACCTCGCGTCGGCCCGCTCCCGGATCAGGGAGCATGGGCGTGTGCTGAACGAATGGATGACCGCGGCCAAGGCCGAACTCGGGATCGATCTCGACGTCGACAACGCCCTCCTGCTCGATCTGGCGCGTGACGCCGCGCACGGCGTGGCCCGGCCGGCCGCCCCGCTGACGACCTTCCTGGTCGGTTACGCGGCGGCCCGCGCGGGCGGCAGCGCCGAGGACGTCGCCGAGACCGCCCGACGGGCCGCCGGACTCGCCCGGCGCTGGGCGGCGGAGGCGGAGACCGGGGCGGAGAAGGGGACCGCGGAGCGGGGGCCGGACGCCGGATGAGCGGCGACGAACTGGCCGACGCCCTCGCCCTGGCCGACGGCCGCCGCCACCCCGCCGCCGTACCCGGTCCCGACCCCGGCCCGGAACCCGGGAGGGCTCCGGAGGACCCGGGTCACCCGGTGAAGGGGACCGGTGCCGGACACCGCCGGGGCCACACCGACTGGCCCCGGGCCCGGGCCGCCGCCGCGGCGGCCGGTGCGGCCCGCCGGCCGCCCGAGCCCGTCACCGTGCCCCTGGCCGACGCGCTCGGCCACCGGCTCGCCGCCCCCCTGACCGCGCTCACCGACCTGCCGGCGTTCGACACCTCCGCCATGGACGGCTGGGCCGTCTCCGGTCCCGGGCCGTGGGAGCTCGCCGCGGACGGCGGCCCCGGGGTGCTGGCCGGCACCGACGACCCGGCCCCGCTGCCGGACGGCCGCGCCGTCCCCATCGCCACCGGCGCCCGGGTGCCGCCGGGCACCACCGCCGTACTGCGCTCCGAGTACGGCGAGGTCGTCGGGCGACGGCTGTGCCTGGACCGGGACTCCTCCCGGTCGCCGTCGCACGGCACCGACATCCGCCCGCGCGGCCAGGAGTGCCGCACGGGCGACGAACTGCTGCCCGCCGGAGTCCCGGTCACCCCGGCCGTGCTGGGGCTGGCCGCCGCCGCGGGCCGGGACGGGCTGCCGGTCGTCCGCCGTCCCCGCGCCGAGGTGCTGGTGCTGGGCGACGAACTGCTGACCTCCGGCCCGCCCCGGGGCGGCCGGGTCCGCGACGCGCTCGGCCCCATGGTCGGCCCCTGGCTGACGGCCCTGGGCGCCGAGGTCACGGCCGTGCGCCGGCTCGGCGACGACGCCGCCGCGCTGGACGCCGCGCTGGCCGCCACCACCGCCGATGTGGTGGTCACCACCGGCGGTACGGCCGCCGGGCCCGTCGACCACGTCCATCCCGCGCTGCGCCGGCTGGGCGCGGAGCTGCTGGTGGACGGGGTGGCGGTACGCCCCGGCCATCCGATGCTGCTGGCCCGGCTGCCCGGCGGGGCGCACCTGGTCGGGCTGCCGGGCAACCCCCTGGCGGCCGTCTCCGGGCTGTTCACCCTCGCCGAGCCGCTGCTGCGCGCCGCCCCCGGCACCGCGCCCCCGGACCCGCCCGCGGACACCGCCCTCCCCACCGCCCCGCTCCTGGCGGAGGTGCACGGCCACCCCCGTGACACCCGGCTGGTGCCGGTCGTGCAGGATGGCCGCGGCGTACGTCCCCTGCGCTTCGCCGGCCCCGCGATGCTCCGCGGCATCGCCACGGCCACGGCGCTGGCGGCCGTACCGCCCGGCGGTGCCGCCACCGGCGCCGGCGTACCCCTTCTGAGACTCCCGTGGGCATGAGTGAGGGCATGAAGGACATCTCCCCGCCCGAGGAGCAGCAGCACCGGGTGCTGCTGCCCGAGCCCGTCGCCGGGCCGCTGCGCCAGGTGCTGCGGCGGTTGGCGGCGGCGATGCTCGTCCTGCTGGCGGTGGTCCTGCTGGTGTACCTCGAACGCGAGTCCTACACGGACAACGCGGACGGCGAGGTGTCCCTGCTGGACGCCTTCTACTACGCCACCGTCACGCTCTCCACCACCGGATACGGCGACATCACCCCGGTCACCGACGGCGCCCGCCTGGTCAACGTCCTGGTCATCACCCCGCTGCGCGTGCTGTTCCTGATCATCCTGATCGGCACCACCCTGGAGGTGCTGGCCGAGCGGACCCGCGAGCAGATCCGCCTGGCCCGTTGGAGGTACTCCTTGCGCGACCACACGGTCATCGTCGGCTTCGGCACCAAGGGGCGTTCCGCCGCCGAGACGCTGATCTCCAGCGGCACCTCCCAGGACCGCATAGTGATCGTCGATCCGAGCCGGAAGGTCATCGACGCGGCCAACGCCGACGGCTACACGGGCGTCATCGGCGACGCCACCCGCAGCGACGTGCTGCTCAAGGCGGAGGCGCAGCGCGCGGCCCAGGTCGTCATCGCCACCCAGCGGGACGACACCGCGGTCCTGGTGACGCTCACCGCCCGCCAGCTCAACCGCAATCTGCGCATCGTCGCGGCGGTGCGGGAGGAGGAGAACGCGCCGCTGCTGCGGCAGTCCGGCGCCGACTCCGTGATCACCAGCGCCAGTGCCGCCGGCCGTCTGCTGGGCATGTCCATGCTCAGCCCGAGCGCGGGCGCGGTGATGGAGGACCTGATCCACCAGGGCACCGGCCTGAACCTGACCGAGCGGCCGGTCACCAAGGCCGAGGCCGGGCGCTCCCCGCGCGAGTGCAAGGACCTGGTGGTCTCCGTGCTCCGCGGTCACCGGGTGCTGGGTTTCGACGACCCGGAGGCGGCCACCCTGGAACTCACCGACCGCCTCGTCGTCATCCGCCGCGCCTCGCCCTCCTCCACCACCGTCATCCCCCAGGAACCGCGGAGGTAGTACCGCACCGTGCACGCGATCACCGTCACCGAACCCGGCGGCCCCGACGTCCTGGCCTGGACCGAGGTCGACGATCCCGAGCCCGGCGCGGGCGAGGTGCTCGTCGAGGTGGTGGCCGCCGGCGTCAACCGGGCCGACCTCCTCCAGCGGCAGGGCCACTACGACCCGCCGCCCGGCGCCCCGCCGTACCCCGGGCTGGAGTGCTCCGGGCGGATCGCCGCCCTCGGCCCCGGCGTCGCCGGGTGGCGGGTCGGCGACGAGGTGTGCGCGCTGCTGGCCGGCGGCGGGTACGCCGAGAAGGTCGCGGTGCCGGCCGGGCAGCTGCTGCCGCCGCCCGACACCCCTGACGGACCGCTCGACCTCGTCACCGCCGCCGCGCTCCCCGAGGTCGCCTGCACGGTCTGGTCGAACGTCTTCATGCTCGCCGGGCTGCGGGCCGGGGAGACCCTGCTGGTGCACGGCGGGGCGAGCGGCATCGGCACCATGGCGATCCAGCTCGCGAAGGCGGCCGGGGCCACGGTGGCGGTCACCGCGGGGAGCCCGCACAAGCTGGCGCGCTGTGCCGAGCTGGGCGCGGACATCCTGGTCGACCACCGCGAACAGGACTTCGCCGCCGAGGTGAAGGAGGCCACCGGCGGGAAGGGCGCCGACGTCGTCCTGGACATCATCGGCGCGAAGTACCTGGAGCGGAACGTGAAGGTGCTGGCCACCGGCGGCCGGCTCGTCGTCATCGGCCTCCAGGGCGGGGTGAAGGGCGAACTGCACCTGGGGGCGCTGCTCGCCAAGCGCGGCACCGTCGCGGCCACCTCCCTGCGCGCCCGCCCGGCGGCGGAGAAGGCGGAGATCGTCGCGGCCGTGCGGGAACACGTCTGGCCGCTGCTCGCGGACGGGCGGGTGCGTCCCGTCGTGGACCGGACGCTGCCGATGAGTAATGCATCCGGGGCTCACCGGGTACTCGGAGGAAGCGGTCACGTGGGGAAGGTCGTTCTCACGGTCTGAGCCCGTCGATCCCGGTCTCCGGGATGCCGGGACCACGTGTCCGTGTGACTCTTGTCACACGATCGGATGCCTGGTACGTGAGGGGGCAAGGCGGTGCGAACAGCCGCGATCAGCCTGCTGGTCTGCGCGACGGTGCTGCTCTCCGCACCCGTCGCCGCGGCCGCCCAGCAACCGGCGGCCGTTCCCCACTTCGGTCAGAGCGCGGTGGACCCCAGATCCGTGCCCCCCTCGAAGTCGTCGGAGGCCTCCCGGTCCACCGAGCCGTCGAAGTCGTCGAAGCCGTCGAGGTCGTCGAAGCCCTCAAAGTCGTCGAAGCCCTCGAAGTCCTCGAAGCCGCCGTCTTCGTCCTCCTCCGCGTCCCGGTCCGCCGAGCCCTCCGGCGACGAGGAGTCCGGCACCCGCCGGCCCTCGTCCCCGGGAGGGACCGGCTCGCCGTCGTGGCCGCCGGAGGAGTCCGGCAGTCCCGCGCCGTCCTCGCCGCCGGCCAGTCTGACCCCCGATCCCACTCCCACCTCCGGCCCGGAGACGGAGACGGAGACGGAGACGGAGACCGGTGAGCCCTCCGGCGAACCGTCCGGCACGGAGTCGGAGCGGAAGACCGGGGGCACCGAGGGCACGTCCGAGGAGAGCCGGACCGCGGAGCGGCAGCCCGCCGACCGGACGTCCGCCGAGCAGGCGCGGCACCCCCGGCAGCCCCTGCCCGAGCAGGTCGGCCACCGGGAGGACGGCACCGGCGCCGAGCGGCTCTACGACGACTACCAGTACGAGGACGAGAACGGGGACGGGCGGAACACCGATCGCACCCGGAACGCCGCCGCGTCCGCGACCGAGCAACTGCTGCCCGTGCTGCCGCTCGGCGCC
The DNA here is from genome assembly GCF_036323805.1 of Streptomyces rubellus. NCBI lineage: Bacteria > Bacillati > Actinomycetota > Actinomycetes > Kitasatosporales > Streptomycetaceae > Streptomyces > Streptomyces rubellus. The sequence continues at coordinate 28,089 of NZ_JAZDCX010000006.1, read as the reverse complement.
GGGATGGCCTTCATCGGTCTCGGGCTCGCGTCCCTCGCTCTGCGCCTGCGCCGCTGAGCGGCGCGGTGCCGTCCGGGCCCGGCCGCTCCGTCCGCGCGGCGATCCCCGGGATCGCCGCGCGGACGGGACAGCCGGGCATGCAGAATGGAGGTATGACACAGCCTATGAACGAACGGCCGCAGGAGGGGCAGCACGTCCTGGTCGTCGGCCCGGACGGAATGGCTCTCGGCAGCACCGGCCGCACGGGCGGTGAGGGGGAGGCCGACGAGGAGCCGCGTGAGCTCCCCGTGACGGAGATGGTCGAGCAGCCCGCGAAGGTCATGCGGATCGGCAGCATGATCAAGCAGCTCCTGGAGGAGGTCAAGTCGGCCCCGCTGGACGAGGCCAGCCGGGCCCGCCTCAAGGAGATCCACGCCAGCTCGGTCAAGGAGCTGGAGGACGGCCTGGCCCCCGAGCTGATCGAGGAGCTGGAGCGGATCTCGCTGCCGTTCACCGACGAGGCGCTGCCCTCCGAGGCCGAGCTGCGCATCGCGCAGGCCCAGCTGGTGGGCTGGCTGGAGGGGCTGTTCCACGGCATCCAGACGGCGCTGTTCGCCCAGCAGATGGCGGCCCGTGCCCAGCTGGAGCAGATGCGCAGGGCCCTCCCGGCCGGTGCGCTGCCCGACGACAAGGACAGCGAGGGACACGGCCAGCAGATCCGTTCCGGCCCCTACCTCTGACACCTCTGGTACTTCTGACCGCTTCCGGCCGCCTTCGCCCCTCTCCGGGGCGGACGGACACAGCCGTACACACCCACGGGCCGGGCCCGGTACGCGGACCGATCCGCGTACCGGGCCCGGCCCGTGACCGCTGCTGCCGCGGGGCCGGGGCCCCGGTTCAGGAGGCAGGCTTGCCCGTGGAGACGGTCAGGGTGATCCGGTCCTTCTTCGGGTCGAGCGCGCCGTAAGCCGTCGGGGTCTGCTTGAGGACGGTGTTCTTGCCGTAGAGGTTCTCGTCCTCGTACTCCACGTCGCCCAGGATCCAGCCCGCCTTGCGGATGCAGTCCTTCACCGAGTCCAGGTGCTTGAAGGTCAGGTCGGGCATGCTCTTCTTGCCCTTCTCGATGAAGCTGTCCGAGGCGTCCGTGCACTTGGCCGGGTCGATGGTCTTGGACGGGTCCTCGTCCTTGAAGCCGTCGTCACCGTCGTCATCGGGGTCGTCGCCGGTGCTGCCGGTGTCGGTGTCGTCGTCGGTCTTCTGCTGGCCGCCGGTGTCGCCGCCGGTGCCCGCGGGCTGCTCCGTGGTCCGGTCGGGCCTGGGGTCGCCGCCGGCCTGCTTCCCGCCTCCGTCGTCGCTGTTGCTGAGGGCTATCGCGACGATCACGGCGGAGACGACGATGATCGCCGCGACGGCCGAGCCGACGACCAGACTCGTGTTCTTCCGGCCGCCCCCGCCACCCGGCTGCGGCGAGATGGTGTACGGCGGCGGGGTGGCCGCGCCACCCTGGTGATGGCCGTACGGGCCCGGCGTCGGGGTCTGGTAACCCTGCTGCGGATAGCCGTAGTTCTGGGGGTGGGGCTGGGGCTGCCGGTACGGCTGCACGCTCGGCGGCGGCGGGGTGCGGCCCGCGTCCACCGGCGGGAAGACCGACTGTGCGACCGCCGCGCCGCTCTGCCCGCCCGGCACCCCTCCGACGATCGTCGGGGTGGTGTTCGTGGCCGCCAGCGCGTTCCGGACGCGCTCGCACTCCTCGCGCATCGCCTCGGCCGTCGGGAACCGCTCGTCGGGGTTCTTCCGCAGGGCCCGGGCGAGCAGCGCGTCCACCGCCGGCGGCAGCGAGCGGTTGATGGCGGACGGGACGGGCGGCTCCTCCTGGACGTGCGCGTAGGCGATGGCCAGCGGCGAGTCCGCGTCGAAGGGGAGCCGTCCGGTGAGCAGCTCGAAGAGCATGACGCCCACCGAGTACAGGTCGGAACGGGCGTCCACGCCGCGTCCCAGCGCCTGCTCGGGGGAGAGGTACTGCGGGGTGCCGACGACCATGCCGGTCTGGGTCATCGAGGTGACCCCGGACTGCATCGCGCGGGCGATGCCGAAGTCCATCACCTTGACGACGCCGCGCCGGTTCAGCATCACGTTGCCCGGCTTGATGTCCCGGTGCACCAGGCCCATCTCGTGGCTGACATCCAGGGCGGCCAGCACCTCGGAGACGATCTTCAGCGCCTTGTCGCTCGGCATCGCGCCGAACCGCGCCACGTCCTCGTCGAGTTCGCTGCGCAGCGGCTTGCCCTCGATGTACTCCATGACGATGTACGGCACCGGCGCGCCGTCCAGCACGTCCTCGCCGGAGTCGAAGACCGAGACGATGTTGGTGTGCGTCAGCTTGGCGACCGACTGGGCCTCGCGGCGGAAGCGCTCCCGGAAGGACGCCTCGCGGCCCAGCTCGGTGTGGAGGGTCTTGACCGCGACCGGGCGGTCGAGCACTGAGTCGTGGGCGAGGTGGACCGAGGCCATGCCGCCCTCGCCGAGCAGTGTGCGGAGCTGGTAGCGTCCGCCGCCTACCGTACGGCCCCGGTGCTGACCGGCCTGTGCGCCGTCGTCGCTCATCTGACTGCTTCCCCCTCGGCGCCGCGACTGCCGCTGTGGGCCTGCGCGTGTACGGTTGTTCTGTCGCTGGCCTTCGGTGCCCGTGCCGGTGCGACGGGCCGGGACACGCGAATTCACCCGCAAGTCTGCCCCAGCGGACCGACACGTCAAGCCGCTTGCCCGTTCCGTGACCGGATGCGCGCATACGTGTCACCGGCGCCGGACCGGGGCGTCCGGCATCGTAACTTGCCAGTTCGCGGCCCGAACCGGTTGGATGGCCCGTTACCGGCACACCGCTCTCCGCACCGTCACCCGCACCGCTCTCTTCGCTCCGCCGAGGGGTTCGGTACCCGGACCCTGTTAGCGTGCACGAGGAGCAGAGCGTACGGATCCGCGTTCACGCGGACCTGATCTACGGCGAGGACTGATGGCACAGACACAAGCCGCCGGAGGGCCTTCGGAGCCCGACGAGACAGCTGGTGGGGTGTCCAACACATCTGGTTCGTCGAAATCGCCCGGTTCGTCCGGCTTTTCGGGATCGTCGGACTCCCCGGAGTACTGGCCCAGCGGCGGCGTGGTGGGCGACGGACGCTACCGGCTCACCCACCGGCTCGGCCGCGGCGGCATGGCGGAGGTGTTCGCCGCCGAGGACGTGCGCCTCGGCCGGACGGTCGCCGTCAAGCTGCTCCGCTCCGACCTCGCCGAGGACCCGGTGTCCAAGGCGCGCTTCACCCGCGAGGCGCAGTCCGTCGCCGGGCTCAACCACCATGCCGTGGTGGCCGTCTACGACTCCGGCGAGGACACGGTCGGCGGCAACACCGTGCCGTACATCGTCATGGAGCTGGTCGAGGGCCGCACCATCCGCGACATCCTCCTGAACGCCGAGGCGCCGCCGCCCGACCAGGGGCTGGTCATCGTCTCCGGGGTGCTGGAGGCACTCGCCTACAGCCACCAGCACGGCATCGTCCACCGGGACATCAAGCCCGCCAACGTCATCATCACGGACACCGGTGCCGTGAAGGTGATGGACTTCGGCATCGCCCGCGCCCTGCACGGCGCGTCCACCACCATGACCCAGACCGGCATGGTCATGGGCACCCCGCAGTACCTCTCCCCCGAGCAGGCGCTCGGCAAGACGGTGGACGCCCGCTCCGACCTGTACGCGGTGGGCTGCCTCCTCTACGAACTGCTCGCGCTGCGCCCGCCGTTCACCGGCGAGACCCCGCTCTCGGTGGTCTACCAGCATGTCCAGGACGACCCGGTGCCGCCGTCACAGGTCACCGACGCGGTGCCGCCGGAGCTCGACGGCCTGGTGATGCGCGCGCTCGCCAAGGACCCGGACGACCGTTTCCAGACCGCCGAGGAGATGCGCGGCCTGGTGCAGTACGCGCTGCGCATGCTCCAGGAGCAGGGCGGTCACACCGGCGGGCTGTGGAACACCGGCGCGGTGCTCGCCACCGGCGCCACGCCCGCCATGGGCGCCCCCGCCGCGTACGGGGCGCAGGGCGACGGCGGCTACGGCGGCGGAGCCGGCGGCGACGCCACCCGGATCGGTCCCCCGCTGCTGATGGGCAACCCCGGCGGCGGCTCGTACGACACCCCCGCCTACGGCTCGGGCGGCGGCCACGGTGACGGGGGCCGGGGCGGCAGCGGGCTGAAGTACGGACTGATCGCCTTCTTCTCCGTCCTCGCCATCGCCGCCGGCATCTTCCTCGCCGCCCAGGGCGGCGAGGACGGGGGCGGCAGCCCGCAGAAGCCCAGCGAGAGCCCCACCGCGCCGACCCAGCGGGAGAGCTCCGGGGAGCCCACGCCCGAGGAGAAGACGGAGGAGCCCACCCGGGAGGAGACCAACCCCGGCGGCACGGGCGGCGGCCAGTACGACAACAGCGGCGGCGGCAACTGGACCCCCGAGCAGCCGCCCACCTCCGAGCCCCCGCAGACCGACGCCCCCACCGACGGCGCCGACCAGGGCGGCACCGAGGGCGACGGCGGCCAGAACGAGGGCGGCACGGAGAACGGCGGCACCGACCAGGGTACGGAGCAGGGCACCACGGAGGGCGCGGACCAGGGCGGCGCCGAGGGCACCACGGAGGGCGGCGGCGGCCAGGGCGGCGGCAACGCCGGCGGTGACCAGCAGGGCGCCGGGAACCCGGGGGGCGCCCAGGCGGGCACGGGCGAGGAACCCGCCGGCAGCGGCGGCTGATCCCCACCCCTTTACCACGTCCCGCGCTCCGTCGCACACCGTGACGGCGGATAGCTTTGTGTGACCTACGATGCGCGGCGTGCAGTCGTCTCCTCACCTCCCCGGTACCACCCTCACCACACTGGTGCGCCGCTTCGGTGCCGGGGAGCCGCTCTCCTGCGAACCGGTGGCCCAGGGGCTGCTGAACAGGGGCTACCGGCTGTCCACGACCCGCGGCCGGTTCTTCCTCAAGCACCACCTCGACGGGGACCCCGGGGCCCCCGCCCGCATCGAGCACCAGCACCGGGTCACCGAGCGGCTCGGCGACGTCGGTCTGCCGGTCGTCCCGCCGTTCCGGGACACCGCCGGGCGGACCGTCGCCGTCGTGGCGGGCGGCTGCTACGCCCTGCACCCCTGGGTGGACGGCCGGCACCGGGACGGCGGCGAGTTGTCCCGCGCCCAGTCCCGCCGGCTCGGGGCGCTGCTGGGCCTGGTGCACGTACGGCTGGGCCAGGTCATAACCGGGCCCGGACACGCCGCCGGACCCGGCACCGGGCACGGTGCCGAGCCCAGCGCCGACCCCGAGGCCACCTTCGCGCTCATCGGCGAACTGCTCGCCAGGATCCGCGCCCGTCCGCGGCGCGACTGCTTCGACGAACTGGCCGAGCACCGGCTGCGCGAGCGCCGCGCCCTGCTGCGCCGCCACGCCCACCGCCGCCCGCCCGCCGGGGCCGAGCCGGTGGCGGGCTGGGTGCACGGCGACTTCCACCCGCTCAACCTGCTCTACCGGAACCGGGAGCCCGCGGAGCCGGTCGCGATCGTGGACTGGGACCGGCTCGCCGTCCAGCCCCGTGCCGAGGAGGCCGTACGGGCCGCCGCCATCTTCTTCCTGCGGCCGGACGGCACCCTGGACCTGGCCAAGATCCGCGCCTACGCCGCCGCCTACCGGGCCGCCGCCGGGGCGGGCGCGGACGAGATGGCCGCGGCCGTGCACCGGGTGTGGTGGGAGCGGCTCAACGACTTCTGGATGCTGCGCTGGCGCTACCGGCTCCGGGACCGCCGCACCGATCCGCAGTTCCCGGCGGCGGCCGCGCTGGTGGTGTGGTGGACCGACCGGTACCCGTCGGTCCGTGACGCCTTCTGCCTCTGACGCCCCGGTCCGGGACCGCTCCCGGACCGTTCCGGACCGTCCCCCCGCCCGCCGGCGCACCCTTCTCCGGGTTTCACAGGCCTTCGTCCTTTTCGTGTACCGATCGGCTCACCGTTCGGCCTCACTCGGCCGTGGCTCTTCCCGTGACCTGCGTACCGGGATACCGTGCGCTTGTCCCAGCGGCTCGCGAGGCTGTGACCAGTGGTGTTCCGAAAATCCGGCAGTTACTTGGATTTCCAAGAAAAATTGCAGGTCAGCGCACCTTCGCGGATATGCGGGGGTACTGGGTAACGTGCTTGCAGCGGGCCGTCGAACGGGACACCTGTCACCACTCGGTTCCGTCCGCGCCGCACCCAACCCCGTGGGGCCGTACGGGCCGGGTGAGCCTCTCCCCACCGGACGTGGGGAGTCCCCAGGCTCCCGGCGACCCCGGGGGCCGGACAACGGAGGAGCACACGTGACCGTGGAGAGCACTGCCGCGCGCAGCAAGCCGCGTCGCAGCAGCGGAAAGCGTACGACGGCGGGCGGCACCAGGAAACGCGCGCAGTCGGCGAAGGCGCGCCCCGAGCTCGTACAGCTGCTGACCCCGGAGGGCGAGCGGGTCGAGCACCCGGACTACTCCCTGGACCTGACCCCCGACGAGCTGCGCGGCCTGTACCGCGACATGGTCCTCACCCGCCGCTTCGACGCCGAGGCGACCGCCTTGCAGCGGCAGGGCGAGCTGGGCCTGTGGGCCTCGCTGCTGGGCCAGGAGGCCGCCCAGATCGGCTCCGGCCGGGCCCTGCGGGACGACGACTACGTCTTCCCCACCTACCGCGAGCACGGCGTCGCCTGGTGCCGCGGGGTGGACCCGACCAACCTGCTGGGGATGTTCCGCGGCGTCAACCACGGCGGCTGGGACCCCAACAGCAACAACTTCCACCTCTACACCATCGTGATCGGCTCCCAGGTGCTGCACGCCACGGGCTACGCGATGGGGGTGGCCAAGGACGGCGCGGACAGCGCGGTGATCGCCTACTTCGGCGACGGCGCCTCAAGCCAGGGCGACGTGGCCGAGGCGTTCACCTTCTCCGCCGTCTACAACGCGCCGGTGGTGTTCTTCTGCCAGAACAACCAGTGGGCGATCTCCGAGCCGACCGAGCGCCAGTCGCGGGTGCCGATCTACCAGCGGGCCGCCGGGTTCGGCTTCCCCGGTGTCCGGGTGGACGGCAACGACGTGCTGGCGGTGCTGGCCGTCACCCGGGCCGCGCTGGAGCGCGCCCGGGCCGGCGAGGGTCCCACCCTGGTCGAGGCGTTCACGTACCGCATGGGCGCCCACACCACCTCCGACGACCCCACCCGCTACCGCAAGGACGCCGAGCGCGAGGCGTGGGAGGCCAAGGACCCGCTGCTGCGGCTGCGCACCTACCTGGAGACGGAGGGCCTGGCCGACGCCGGCTGGCTGGCCGGGCTCGACGAGGAGAGCGACGCGCTGGCCGTCCGGGTGCGCGAGGCGATCCGGTCCATGCCGGACCCGGACACCATGGCCATGTTCGACCATGTCTACGCGGACGGGCACGCGCTGGTGGACGAGGAGCGCGCCCGGTTCGCCGAGTACCAGGCGTCCTTCGCCGACGAGGAGGGCCGCTGAGATGGCCGCGACCACCACCACCGCGAAGACCGTGCCCATGGCCAAGGCGCTCAACGAGTCGCTGCGCACGGCCCTGGAGAACGACCCCAAGGTCCTGGTCATGGGCGAGGACGTCGGCAAGCTCGGCGGCGTCTTCCGCATCACCGACGGGCTGCAGAAGGACTTCGGCGAGGACCGGGTCATCGACACCCCGCTGGCCGAGTCCGGCATCGTCGGCACCGCGATCGGCCTGGCCCTGCGCGGCTACCGCCCGGTCGTGGAGATCCAGTTCGACGGCTTCGTCTTCCCCGCCTACGACCAGATCGTCACCCAGCTCGCCAAGATGCACGCCCGCGCGCTGGGCAAGATCAGGCTGCCGGTCGTCGTCCGCATCCCCTACGGCGGCGGCATCGGCGCGGTGGAGCACCACAGCGAGTCCCCCGAGGCGCTGTTCGCGCACGTCGCCGGGCTCAAGTGCGTCTCGCCGTCCAACGCCTCGGACGCCTACTGGATGCTCCAGCAGGCCATCTCCTGCGACGACCCGGTGATCTTCTTCGAGCCCAAGCGGCGCTACTGGGACAAGGGCGAGGTCGATCCCACCGCCATCCCCGGCCCGCTGCACCGGGCGGTCACCGTCCGCTCCGGCGACGACCTGACGCTGGTGGCGTACGGGCCGATGGTCAAGACCTGTCTGCAGGTCGCGGCCGCCGCCGCGGAGGAGGGCCGCTCGCTGGAGGTGATCGACCTGCGGTCGGTCTCCCCGATCGATTTCGACACCGTGCAGGCCTCGGTGGAGCGCACCGGCCGGCTGGTCGTGGTGCACGAGGCGCCGGTGTTCTTCGGCTCGGGCGCCGAGCTGGCCGCCCGGATCACCGAGCGGTGCTTCTACCACCTGGAGGCGCCGGTGCTGCGGGTCGGCGGCTTCCACGCGCCGTATCCGCCGGCCCGGCTGGAGGACGAGTACCTGCCCGGCCTGGACCGGGTGCTCGAGGCCGTCGACCGCGCGCTGGCGTACTGAGAACAGGGCTGAGGAGAGTCGTGACGATGACCGATACAGCTGCTGCCGAGGCGACGCGCATCCGGGAGTTCCGGATGCCGGACGTGGGCGAGGGGCTCACCGAGGCCGAGATCCTCACCTGGCACGTGCGGCCCGGGGACGAGGTGACCGACGGGCAGGTGGTGTGCGAGGTCGAGACGGCCAAGGCCGCCGTCGAGCTGCCGATCCCGTTCACCGGGGTGGTGCACGAGCTGCGCTTCGAGGAGGGCACCACCGTGGATGTGGGCACGCCCATCATCACGGTGGACACCGATCCCGCCGCCGGACCCGCCGACTCCGCCGGTCCCGCCCCGGCCGCCGCCGCCCCCGCCCCGGGCGGGGACGAGGGCGAACCGGAGGACGGGGCCGGGGAGGGCGGCGGCAAGCGCCAGCCGGTACTGGTGGGCTACGGGGTCGCCACCGGCCCGACGAAGCGCCGCCCGCGCCGGCAGCCCGCCGCGCCGGAGTCGGCCGCCGACCGGGCACCGGCCGCCGCGCAGTCCGCCGTGCAGGCGGAACTGAACGGCACCGCCACCCCGCCCGCCGCCGCCCCCGCGGTGCCGGCCGCCGACGAACCGCCGGCCGGGCGCCCGCTGGCCAAGCCGCCGGTGCGCAAGCTCGCCAAGGACCTGGGCGTCGACCTGGCCGCGGTGGTGCCCACCGGCGAGGGCGGGATCATCACCCGCGAGGACGTGCACGCCGCCGCGGCCGAGCGCACCCGGGCCGTCCCGGCACCCGAGCCCGGGCCCGCGGCCGAGCCGGTCCCGTCCCCGGCGGCCGAACCGGTGGAGCCGGGGCAGCGGGAGCGCCGGGTGCCGATCAAGGGAGTGCGCAGGGCGACCGCGCAGGCGATGGTCTCCAGCGCCTTCACCGCCCCGCACGCCACCGAGTTCGTGACCGTGGACGTCACCCGCACCATGAAGCTGGTGCAGGAGCTCAAGCAGGACCCGGACCTGGCCGGGCTGCGGGTCAACCCGCTGCTGCTGGTGGCCAAGGCGTTCCTGGTGGCCATCCGCCGCCACCCGGAGGTCAACGCCTTCTGGGACGAGGAACGGCAGGAGATCGTCTACAAGGACTACGTCAACCTGGGCATCGCCGCGGCCACCCCGCGCGGTCTGATCGTGCCGAACATCAAGGACGCGCACGCGAAGACCCTGCCCGAGCTGGCGAAGGCGCTGGGCGAGCTGGTGGCCACCGCCAAGGAGGGCCGGACACCGCCGGGGGACATGGCCGGCGGCACCGTGACCATCACCAACGTCGGCGTCTTCGGCGTCGACACCGGCACCCCGATCCTCAACCCCGGCGAGTCGGCGATCCTGGCCTTCGGACAGGTCAGGCTCCAGCCCTGGGTCCACAAGGGCAAGGTCAAGCCGCGCCAGGTCACCACTCTGGCGCTCTCCTTCGACCACCGCCTGGTCGACGGCGAGCTGGGCTCCAGGGTGCTGGCCGACACCGCGGCCGTGCTGGAGCACCCCCGGCGTCTGATCACCTGGAGCTGATCCGGCACCGGCGGACGGTGCCGGCGGCACCGTACGGGCCCGGCACGCACCCCGCGTGCCGGGCCCGTCCCGCCCCACCCGTCCCACTCGTCCGGTCCGCCCCGTCCGTCCCGCATCGCGGACGGGGGCTGGGAACGCATCCCTGTTGTATCTATGGTGTGGACATGTCTTCCGTCCCGCCGACCACCGCCCGGACCGACGCCCCGACCGGTAGCCGGACCGGCATCCAGACAGGTGCCGCCAAGCCGCCGCCCGCTGCCGAACGTGTCTACGCCCACGTCAAGCAGGGCGTCCTGGAGCGCCGCTACGAGGGCGGGGTCCTCCTCACCGAGGGCGAGCTGGCCGACGCGGTCGGGGTCTCCCGCACCCCCGTACGGGAGGCGCTGCTGCGGCTGGAGGCGGAGGGCCTGCTCCGGCTCTACCCGAAGAAGGGCGCGCTCGTCCTGCCGGTCTCCGCCCAGGAGATCGGCGACGTGGTCGAGACCCGGCTGCTGGTCGAGGAGCACGCCGTGCGCAAGGTCGTGCCCGTACCGCCCGGACTGCTGGAGCGGCTCACCGAACTGCTGGAGCAACAGCGGCGCCAGGCCGCCACCGGCGACCTGGCGGCCGTGGCCGCCACCGACCGCTGCTTCCACGCCACCATCGTGCGGGCCGCCGGGAACCAGATCCTGGAGCGCCTCTACGACCAGCTCCGCGACCGCCAGCTGCGGATGGGCGTCGCCGTGATGCACTCCCACCCCGACCGCATCGACCGGAACATCACCGAGCACGCCGAGATCCACCGCACCCTGTGCTCCGGGGACGCCGATGCCGCCGCCGAGGCCGTACGCCGCCACGTCGGCTCGGTACGGCACCTGCTGCGCGGTGAGGTCCGGTGAGCGGTACACCCCGGTCCGACGCGTCCGGCTCCCCGGGCCCGTCCGGTTCCCCGGCCGGCGAGTACCGGCTCGGCGGCCCCAGAGCCGCCTTCATGTGGAGCATCGGCGTCGCCGTCTACTTCGCCGCCATCACCTTCCGCACCAGCCTGGGCGTCGCCGGCATCGACGCGGCCGAGCGCTTCGACATCAACTCCTCCGCCCTGTCCTCCTTCTCGATACTCCAGCTGCTGGTCTACGCCGGGATGCAGATACCCGTCGGCCTGCTGGTGGACCGCTGGGGCACCCGGAAGGTCCTGCTCCTGGGCATCGTGCTGTTCACCACCGGCCAGTTCGCCTTCGCGCTGTCCGAGTCGTACGCCATGGCGCTCGCCGCCCGCGGGCTGCTCGGCTGCGGTGACGCGATGACGTTCATCAGCGTGCTGCGGCTGGGCACCAGCTGGTTCCCGGCCCGGCGCGGGCCGCTGGTCGCGCAGATCGCGGCGCTGTGCGGGATGGCGGGCAACCTGCTGACCACCCTGGTGCTGGCCCGGGTGCTGGCCGCCGTCGGCTGGACGCCGACCTTCGCGGGCAGCGCCGTGCTCGGTGTGGTGGTGCTGGTGCTGGTGCTGCTCTTCCTGAAGGAACGGCCCGAGGGCGTCCCGGTCCCCTCCCCCGTCCCGTCCGGTGACGAACCCGGATCCGGGTACGGGCGCGGCTATGTGCGCCGCCAGCTCGCCGCCGCCTGGCGGGAGCCGGGCACCCGGCTGGGCATGTGGGTGCACTTCACCGCCCAGTTCCCGGGCATGGTCTTCCTGCTGCTGTGGGGACTGCCGTACCTGGTCGAGGCCCAGGGCCGCACCCGGGCCGAGGCCAGCACCCTGCTGACCCTGGTGGTGCTCGCCAACATGGCGATCGGGCTGGTCTACGGCCAGGTCATCACCCGCTACCACGGCGCGCGGACCCCGATCGCGCTGGGCACCGTACTGGCCACCGCGGGCGCCTGGGCGATGGTGCTGGTCTGGCCCGGCCGGGCGCCGCTGGCGGTGCTGGTGGTGCTGTGCGTGGTCCTCGGGACCTGCGGCCCGGGCTCGATGATCGGCTTCGACTTCGCCCGCCCCGCCAACCCGCCCGAACGCCAGGGCACGGCCTCGGGCATCGTCAACATCGGCGGCTTCACCGCCTCCATGACCACCCTGCTGGCGGTGGGCGTGCTGCTGGACGTCACCGGCGGCGACTACCGGATCGCGTTCGCCTCCGTCTTCGCCGTCCAGGCGCTGGGCGTCACGCAGATCCTCCGGCTGCGCGGCCGGGCGCACCGCCGGGAGCGCGAGCGGGTGGTGGCCAGCCGCGTCGAGACGGTGCACGTACCGGCCTGACGCCCCGCCCCCGCCCCCGCCCCCGCCCCCGGCCCGGGGGCGGGGGCGGGGGCGGGGCCGGCGCCGGCCCTACGGCCTCACGGCGTGACGGCGAAGTGGGCGAGGATCGCGTCCGCGAGCTCCTGGTCGCCCTCGATCTTGATGCCGTCCCGCACCGCGGCGGGCCGCACCCGGCCGCAGGCCAGCCGGAAGTAGACCTCCCAGTCCATGGCCATGGTGACGGCCGGCCCCAGCGAGACGCTGGCGTCCACGGTGCCCCGGCCCTCGCCGTCGACGCGGACCGTCCGCATGAACTCCACCGGCCCGCTCACGTCGAAGACGACCGCCGAGTTCGGCGGCGCCCCGGCGTCCTTGGCGACCACCTTGGGCAGCCGCTCCAGCAGCACGTCCCGGGCGACGAGCGCGCCCGGGGAGTCCAGGTTCCCCGGCTTCCCCAGGGCCCGCCGCAGGTCCTGCTCGTGCACCCACACGTCGAACGCCCGCAGCCGCAGCGCGTTCTCCAGCGTCATCTCCACCCCGAGCGGAGACATGACCATCTTCGACGGATCGCGCTTCTCGTTCCGCAACTGGCGCGACCGGCGGATGATCGTGTACTCCAGCTCGCTGGTCATCTCCGGCGCCGTGTGGCAGCGCCGCACGTCCACCTGCACCTCGATACGGCGGCTGAGCTCGTCCTTCACGTGGAACAGGTCGCGCGGCAGGCTGTGGATCGGCCGGGGGTCGCCCAGCATCTCGCACTCCATGCCGATGATGTGCGAGACGACATCGCGGACCGACCACCCGGGGCAGGGGGTCGCGCGGTTCCACTCGCCCTCGACGAGCGGCATGACCAGCTCGGATATCGACTCGATGGAGTGGGTCCAGGCGTCGGCATAGGGCTGAAGGCTCGGGTGGTCGGTCAACGGGACCCCTCGGTACGTGCGGCAGGTGTGGGTTCGCGGACTTGGGGACTCTCAAGTTACGCTGCGCGCGGGCGGCGCGGCAGGAGTTTCGAAGGACGATCGTAGGCTGTTTTCACCCGGGTTTTCCGCCCGGGTTTGCCCCCTCGACCCCATGGACGGTGGTACGGTGCGCGCCTCTCTCATCCAGATCGCGGTGAACCAGGACGAAACGGCCGAGGAGCGCCGGGTGCGGGCCGCGGCCCTCGTCCGCGAGCAGTCCGCCGCCGACCTGGTCGTCCTGCCCGAACTGTGGACGGTCGGCGCCTTCGGCTTCGACTCCTTCGCCGCCGGGGCCGAGCCGCTGCGCGGACCCGCCGCGAAGACGGTCGCGGCGATGTCGGAGGCGGCCCGCGAGGCCCGCGTCTGGCTGCACGCCGGCTCCGTGATCGAGCGCGCCGACGAGCCCGCCGCCGATTCCTCCGGTGATCCTTCCGGCACGCCCGCCCTCTACAACACCTCCCTGGTCTTCTCCCCCGAGGGCGCCCTGGTGCGCACCTACCGCAAGATCCACCGCTTCGGCTTCGACCGGGGCGAGGCCACCCTGCTGTCCGCCGGCACCGAACCGGTCACCGCGGTCCTGCCCGACACCACCCTGGGCCTGGCCACCTGCTACGACCTGCGCTTCCCCGAACTGTTCCGGGCCCTGACCGAGGCCGGTGCCCGCACGCTGGTGATCCCGGCGGGCTGGCCCGAGCGCCGCGCCGCCCACTGGAGCCTGCTGGCCCGCGCCCGCGCCGTGGAGAACCAGGCCTACGTCCTGGCCTGCGGCACCGCGGGCACCCACGCGGGCGTGCCCCAGGCCGGCCGCAGCGCGGTCGTCGACCCCTGGGGCGAGACCCTGGCCGAGGCGTCGGACGCCGAGGAGCAGGTCGTCATGGCCGAGTTCGACCCCGCGTACGCGGACAAGGTCCGCGCCGACTTCCCGGTCCTGCGGGACCGCGTCCTGCGCTGAGCCACGCGAGCCGGTCCCGCACCCGCCCTCACCACCGCTGAGTAGCCGTACTCATGTGGTCCCGCCGGGTGCGGGCCACCCTGTGGACATGACAGCACCACAGGTACAGCGGCCCATGACCGCCGCGTTCTTCGTCCAGTCCGTGCTCTCCTTCGGCCTCTCCCTGCTGGCAGTGGGTCTCGGTGTCGCGTATCTGCCGCTGGGGCCGTGGGAGCGGGGCTTCCTGGGGCTCGGCGTCCTGTTCCTGGTCTCCTCCTCCTTCAACCTGGCCAAGGTCGTCCGGGACCGGCAGGAGTTGCAGGAGGTCACCACCCGGGTGGACAAGGCCCGCATCGACAAGCTGATCACCGAGCACGACCCGTTCGACCCGAGGAACGTCTGAGCCGTCGCCGCGCGTCATGCCGGTGGTGGATCCCGGCGCCGCCTGTCCGCCGCCGCCTGTCCGCCGCCGGGACCCACCGGAGCGGCCCGTCAGCCGAGGGCGACCTCGTTGGAGCGGGACTCGACGGCGTCGAGGGTGGCCAGGGTCGCGGCGTCGAGGGCGATCTCGCCGGCCGCCATGTTGTCCTCCAGGTGGGCGACGTCGGCGGTGCCGGGGATGGGCAGCACGTTCGGGGCGTGGTGCAGCAGCCAGGCGAGGGCGATCTGGGCGGGTGTGACGCCCAGGGACTCGGCCACGGCGCGCACCGTCGGCTCGTCGGTGACCTTGGGCACGCCCGGGAAGGCCCCGCCGATCGGGAAGAACGGCACCCAGGCGATGCCCTCGGCCGCGCACAGCTTCAGCATGTCCTCGTCATCGCGGGAGACGAGGCTGTAGGCGTTCTGCACGCAGACGATGCCGGCCGGCAGGGCGCGGCGCAGGACGTCGAGGGTGACGCAGCTCAGGCCGATCGCCCCGATCTTGCCCTCGTCGCGCAGGGCGGTCAGCACCGCGAGCTGGTCGTCGAGGTCGACGACCTGGTCGCCCTCGGGACGCAGTCCGGGACCGGAGTCCAGGCGGCGGAGGTTGACCACCGGGAGCCGGTCGACGCCGAGGCCGCGCAGGTTCTCCTCGACGCCGGCGCGCAGCTGCTCGGGCCGCTGCGCCAGACGCAGCGGCAGGGGCCCGTCCGGGTCGGGGGCGGCGCCGACCTTCGTGACCACCAGCACGTCGTCCTCGGAGCCCTCGGGGCGCAGCACCTCGCGGATCACGTCGTTGGCGAAACCGAAGCCGTAGAACTCGGCGGTGTCCACATGGTCGACGCCCAGTTCGACCGCGCGGCGCAGCAGTGCGACGGCCTCGTCGCGGCGGTCGCGCAGGCGCTCGAGCTGTAGCGCGCCGTAGCCGATCCGGAGGACGGTGCGGTCGGCAAGCGGGGCGGTCGGGGCGGCGGGGGTGGCAGGGGGGTTCAAGACGCTGTCTCCTCGGTGGGGTAACGCAGGGCGGTGTGCAGCAGTTCGGCCAGGTAGAGCGACATCACCCGGTGGGCGATCGGGACGGCGTGCTCCCGGGCTCCGGCCGGCTCGTGGTGCTCGACCTTGACCAGCCATGCCGTGACGCAGTCGTGCAGCATCGCGCGCATCCGGTCCGTCATGTCGACGACGACCTCGCGGATGGCCGGGTCGGTGGTCGCCTCGCCCCAGGTCTGCACGCCGACCCGGGCGGCGGCAGGGTCGATCGCGGCGACGAGGCGGGCCAGCAGTTCGTCGGGGTCGGGCGGGGTGTCGGCGGCCGCGTACTCGCCGAGGACCTCGGCGTGCCTGGCGAGCACCGCCCGGGTGGCGGTCCGGACCAGGTCGGCCTTGTTGCGGTAGTGCGTGTAGATCGACCCGGCCGAGAGCCCGGACTCCGCCGTGATCTCGGCGATCGAGGTCCGCTCCAGCCCGTTGCGGCTGAAGCAGCGCACGGCGGCGTCGGCGATCTGGGCGCGCCTGAGCTCCTTGCGTGCGTCAGTGAGCCGTGGCACCGCGCCTCCCGTAAAAAGAACCGCTGCTCTATTTGTCGGCAGCCTATAACAGAATGATCGTTCTCTTTGTGATGAGTGCATCCCGCACGGAAAGGCTCGGCCGACGGCAACCGCCCGCCCGCCGCCGTACGTCATGCTGGAGGCGAGCGGCGAAAGGGAGCACGTGGCACGGGTACGACGGGTCCGCGCGGCCCTGCGGCGGCGGTGGGGGACGGACGACCGGGGCCGGACGGCCTGGGGGCGCGGCCGGATCGCCGCCGCGGTCGCCGCGGCGGTCGCCGCCGTGACGGCGCTGCACTCCCTCGTCCCGAACGCCCTGCTCGGCCTCGGCAGCCTGCTGGAGACCTTCCTGCCGTGGACGGGCCTGGCCGTTCCCGTCCTGCTGGCCGTGGCGCTGCTGCGCCGCTCGGCGCTCGCACTGGTGGCGCTGCTGCTGCCCACGGCCGTCTGGCTCGGCCTCTTCCACGGCGCCCTGGCGGGCACCGCCCCGGAGCCGGCACCCGGGGCCGCCCGTCTCACCGTCGTCCAGCACAACGTCGGCGACGTGAACCCCGGCCCCCGCGCCGCCGCCCGCACCCTGGCCGGGGCCGGGCCCGACCTCGTCGCCCTCCAGGAGGTCGTCCCCGCCACCCGGTCCGCCTACGAGACGGAGCTGGCCCCGGACCTCCCCCACCACGCGGTCGTCGGCACCGTCGGCCTGTGGTCGCGGTACCCGCTGACGGACGTCCGGCAGCTCGACATCCGCCCCCCGGGCATCGGTCCCGACTGGAACCGGGGGCTGCGCGCCACCGTCCGCACCCCGCACGGCGGGATCACCGTCCACGTCGTCCACCTGCCCTCGGTCCGCGTCCGGGCGGGCGGCTTCGACACCGAGCGGCGCGACGAGAGCGCGAAGCTGCTGGGCGCGGCCCTGCGCGCGGAGGAGTCGCCGCGGGTGCTGGTGCTGGGCGACCTCAACGCCCCCCTGGACGACCGCGGCCTCGACCCCGTCCTGGACCGGCTCGACCCGCTCGACGAGGCCGCCGCGGACGGCTTCGCCTTCAGCTGGCCCGCGTCCTTCCCCGTCGCCCGCATCGACCACGTCCTGGCCCGCGGCGCGACGGTCACCCGCCTGCGCACCCTGCCCGCCACGGGCAGCGACCACCTGCCGGTCGTGGCCCGCGTGGCGGTCCCGTCCTGACGCCCGGGGCGGGGGGCCGGTCAGTGGCCTCCCTGGTTCCTGACGCACGGGCCCGTGCCGGGCTGGGGTTCGATGTAACGGCCGTGCACCCTGACGGTCAGCTCGTCCTCCGACACGTTCCCCGACACGCACGCGTCCCCGGTGTAGACGCTGTAGAACCCGTGGCCGGTGTGGACGCCGTGCTCCTCCCCGCAGCCGAGCCGGTCCAGTGCCGCCGTGATCCGTTCGTCGCCGAGATCGCCCTCCTCCCGGACCTTCTCCAGCTCCTTCCGGACGAGCTCGGCCGACGCCTCGCCCCGGGCGCGGTTCTCGGGGCTCAGCGGCGCCTGCATGCGGTAGGCGTGGTTGTCGAGGTAGTTGGGCGGCATGTCCTCGCGCACCTCCGGCCGCCCGCCGTCCGCGCCCGGCGCGGAGGTGGACGGGGACGGCGGGACCGGAGGCACCTCGGCGGCCTGCGCGCACTTCGGCGGGGGAGAGGAGGAAGCCGAGGGGGACGGCAAGGACGGCGAGGGACTCGCCGGCCCTGCCTGTCCGGCCCGCTCGTCGCCGCACGCGGCCACGGTGAGCGCGAGGAGGACGGCTGCCGCAGTCGTACGTCCGACGGGTGTGAGTACGGATGAACGCACGGGCAGGAGTCTCCCGGCCCGGACCGCGGGCGTCATGAGTGCGGGTACTCACTCCCAGCCGTCCCGCGGGGACGCCGAACGACCGGTCATCCCCCCGTGGGCGGCTGGGGCTTGTAGGGAAGGACCCAGAGGTTCCAGTACGGGGCCTCCCACTTGCAGTAGAAGTTCTGATACCCCTGGGAGAGGTAGTACAGGCCGTCCTGTTCGCACGCCCGGTAGTCCCGCCACCCGCCGACCTCGCGGTAGCCCCAGTGGTCGATCTCGTCGGCGGACGCCGAGCCCGTGGCCAGCGGGATGACGACTGCCGCGATGCCGGCAGCGGCGGCGACACGGGAACGCCACGACTTCATGCGTCTCTCCTTGTACGGACGGAGCCGGGACCTGAGATGCCGGCCGTCGGCCCTCCGGTCGGTGTAGTGGTGTACAGGAGGGAGGACGGAAGAACCATGTCGCCGGTTCATCGCGCGCGAGGAGTCGGCGAACACGCGCCGGGCCGACGTGCACCCGCCGTGAGCAGGCCGCACGGACGAGCGCATGCGGAGAGCCCCCGGCACCGGGCCGTAAGCATCGTGAGGGCGGATGCCCGTCTCTGGCCGCTGGTGGTCCGTCGGCCTCCTCGTCGGCTCGCGGCCGTCTGGGCCGGGGCCGGACCGGGCCCGTGACCGCCGCATCACCGCGGCCCTGCGCCGCGTCGACCGGCGCTTCCGCCGCTGACGCGTCCGGCACCGTTCCGGCCACCGCGCCCGCGGTCTCCACCGGGCGCGGTGGCAGGATGGACGGATGGCGAAACGCGTACGTGTCCGGGCTCCCGAGCTGGTCGGGGCGGGCGGCTGGCTCAACACCGGCGGCAGGGAACTGTCCCTGGCGGACCTCCGGGGCCGCATTGCGATCTTGGATTTCTGGACGTTCTGCTGCATCAACTGCCTGCATGTCATCGACGAGTTGAGGGAGCTGGAGGAGAAGCACCGCGACACCGTCGTGGTGATCGGCGTGCACTCGCCGAAGTTCGTCCACGAGGCCGACCACGCGGCCGTCGTCGACGCCGTCGAGCGCTACGGGGTGCACCACCCCGTGCTGGACGACCCCGAGCTGGCCACCTGGAAGCAGTACGCGGTACGCGCCTGGCCGACCCTCGTCGTCATCGACCCCGAGGGCTACGTCGTCGCCCAGCACGCGGGCGAGGGCCATGTCCACGCCATCGAGAAGCTGGTGGCGGAGCTGGCGGCCGAGCACGCCGCCAAGGGCACGCTGCGGCGCGGCGAGGGGCCGTACGTGCCGCCGGAGCCGGAGCCCACCGACCTGCGCTTCCCCGGCAAGGCGCTCGTCCTGCCGACCGGGAACGTGCTGGTCAGCGACACCACCCGGCACCAGTTGGTGGAGCTGGAGCCGGACGGCGAGACCGTCGTGCGGCGTGTCGGCGACGGGGAGCGCGGACTGGTGGACGGTCCGGCGGGCAAGGCGCGGTTCAGCGAGCCGCAGGGCCTGGCGCTGCTCCCGGACGGCCGGGTCGTCGTCGCCGACACCGTCAACCACGCGCTGCGGGCGTACGACCCGGCCGGCGGCGAGGTGAGCACGCTGGCCGGAACGGGCCGCCAGTGGTGGCAGGGCTCGCCCGTCTCCGGCCCGGCGCGCGAGGTGGACCTGTCCTCGCCGTGGGACGTGGCCTGGTGGGCGGACCGGCTGTGGATCGCGATGGCCGGGGTCCACCAGCTCTGGGCGTACGACCCGGCCGCCGGCACCGTGTCCGTCGCGGCGGGCACCACCAACGAGGGTCTGGTGGACGGCCCGGCCGGCGAGGCGTGGTTCGCGCAGCCGTCCGGGCTGGCGGCGGACGGCGAACGGCTGTGGGTGGCCGATTCCGAGACCTCGGCCCTGCGGTGGGTCGAGCGCGACGGCGGCGGCGACGAGGGAGACGGTGACGGCTTCACCGTCCGTACGGCCGTCGGCACCGGCCTGTTCGACTTCGGCCACCGCGACGGCCCGGCCGCACAGGCGCTGCTCCAGCACCCGCTGGGCGTCACCGTCCTGCCGGACGGCTCGGTGGCGGTGTGCGACACCTACAACCACGCGCTGCGCCGCTACGACCCGGCCACCGGCGAGGTCGCCACGCTCGCCACGGATCTGCGCGAGCCGTCGGGGGCGGTCCTCGCCGGTGACGACATCCTCGTCGTGGAGTCCGCCCGGCACCGGCTGACCCGGCTGCGGCTGCCGGAGGAGGCGGTACGCGTCGAGGCCGTCGCCCACCGCACCCGGCGCGAGGCCACCGAGGTGGCGCCGGGGCGGCTGCGGCTGGACGTGGTCTTCCAGGCCCCGCCCGGCCAGAAGCTCGACGTCCGGTACGGCCCGGCCACCCGGCTGCTGGTCAGCGCCACCCCGCCGGAGCTGCTGGCGGACGGCGCGGGCCAGGGCACCGAGCTGACCCGCGAACTGGTGCTCGCGGACACCCTCGGCGGCGGTGCGGCCGAGGGCGTGCTGCACGTCTCGGCGATGGCGGCCTCCTGCGACGACGACCCGGACGTCGAGTACCCGGCCTGCCATGTCCACCAGCAGGACTGGGGTGTGCCGGTCCGTGTCACCCCGGACGGGGCGGCCCGGCTGCCGCTGGTCCTGGCGGGGCTGGACGGCGAGGAGGCGCGGGAGGCGGAGTAGGCGGGGCAGGGGGCGGCGGGTTTCCCCGTTTCCCGTCGGGCAGGTGGGACGGGAAACCCCTGTTCCCCCTGCCCGGGGATGCCGAAGCTCGGATCGGCGGAGCCGGACACCGCTCCGCGCCGACCACGAGCTTCCCGGAGAGTCACCATGTCGTGGCAGAAGACCACCCGCTGGTTCCTCGCGGCCCTGACCACCGTCGTACTGGCGGCCCCGACCGCCCCGGCGGTGCAGACCGCCGCCGCCGCTCCCGCCGTCCGGTCGGTCCAGGCCGTCCAGGCCGCGCCGGCGGCACCCCCGATCACCCGGGCCCGGGTGCTGGAGCGGGCGAGGACCTGGCTGACCGCCGACAACGGCCGGCCCGTCCCCTACAGCCAGAACAGGTACTGGTCCGACGGCTACCGGCAGGACTGCTCGGGGTACGCATCGATGGCCCTGGGGCTGCCCGCGCCGGGCCCCAACACCGTCAAGCTCAGGAACGACGGCTGGACCCGCCGGATCGCCATGCACGAACTCGCCCCCGGCGACCTCGTCATCAAGGCGGACAGCAACGACCCCGACCAGCGCCATGTGGTGATCTTCGACGGCTGGGTGGACGGCTCCCGCACCGCCTACAACTCCTACGAGCAGGCCGGCGGGGCCGGCACCCGCTGGAAGCGGCACTCCTACGGGGTGAGCGGCCGGGACGGCTACCACGCGTACCGTCCCGTGAACATCACCGGCTGACGCCGGGGCACTCTCCCGTACCGCTTCACCCGGAAGAGTGCCGTACGGCACCCGAAACGGTCACCGTCCCCCGGCTTCCCGCACCGGGTGCCCGGCCGTCCCTAGCCTCCGCCGTCATGAGGGGTACCGAGGAACCCGGTTTCGGCGCCGAGCTGCGGCGGCTGCGCAACGAGGCCGGCATCTCGCTGAAGGCGCTGGCCGACCGGGTGCACTACAGCAAGGGCTACCTGAGCAAGATCGAGAACGGTGAGAAGCCCCCCACCCGGGACGTGGCGCGCAGCTGCGACGCGGTGCTGCGGACGGGCGGGGCACTGGCCGCTCTCGTCCCCGAGCAGCCCGGACAGCCCGGGGGCCGCCGACGGGGGGCGGCCTCCGGGCCCGTGCCGGACGAGGACGTGTGCCCCTATCGGGGGCTGGCCCCGTACGGCCCGGGGGACGCCCGCTGGTTCTTCGGCCGGGACCGGGCCACCGCCGTACTGACGCAGCGGCTGGCCGAACGGCTGGACGGCGGCGGCCCGCTGGCCGTCGTCGCCCCCTCCGGCGCGGGCAAGTCCTCGCTGCTGGGCGCCGGACTCGTGCCCACCCTGCGTTCCGGGGCGCTGCCCGGGTCGCGGCACTGGCCGGTGGTCGTGTGCACGCCCACCGCCCGGCCGCTGCGCACGCTGGCCGCGCACCTCGGCGCGGCACTGGGCCGGGAGGTGCCGCTCCTCCCGGCGGACGGCCCGGACGGGGAAGCCGCCACCGCCGCGGCGGTGCGGCGGGTGCGGGCGGCCCTGCGGGCCCGGGCCCCGGAGCGGGACACCGCGGGCGACCGGCTGGTCGTCGTGGTCGACCAGTTCGAGGAGGTCTTCACCCACTGCGCGGACGAGGCCGAGCGCGCCGCCTTCCTGCGGCTCCTGTGCGCGCTGGCCGGGCAGGAACCGGACGGCGCCGCCGACGTCCCCGCGGACACCGCGGCGGCCGGTGCCGCGCCCGGCGGGACCCCCTGCGCCCCGGGCGCCCCGGGCGCCCCGGGCGCCCCGGGCGCTCTTGTGGTTCTCGGCCTCCGGGCGGACTTCTACGGCCGCTGCCTGGCCCATCCGCGGCTCGTCCCGGCACTGTCGCAGGGCCTGTTCGTGCTGCGGCCCCTTTCCCCCGCCCAGTTGCGCGAGGCCGTCACCGAACCGGCCCGGGTCGCCGGTCTCACCCTGGAACCGGGCCTGCCGGAGCTCGTCCTGCGCGATCTGGGCGTGGCCACCGGCACCGGACAGGACGCCGGAGGCGGCCCGGCCGCCGGTTCCGGCGGCTGCGCCCCCGGCGTGCTGCCGCTGCTCTCGCACGCGTTGCTGGCGACCTGGCAGCAGCGCCGGGACGGGGTGCTGACCGTGGCCGGCTACGAGCTCACCGGCGGTCTGCACGGTGCGGTGCGCACCACGGCGGAACGCGCCTACGCCGGTCTCGGCCCGGCGGGCCGGCAGGCGGCCCGCCGGCTCCTGCTGCGGCTGGTGCGCATCGGTGAGGAGACCGGGGAGACTCGCCGCCGCTGCGACCGGGAGCGGCTCCTGGAGCGCTTCCCCGACCGCGCGGCCGCCTCCGCCGTGGTGGACGTCTTCGTCCGGGCCCGGCTGCTCACCGCCGACGCCGACACCATCGAGATCAGCCACGAGGCACTGCTGCGGGCCTGGCCACGGCTGCGCGGCTGGATCGCCGAGGACCGGGCCGGGCTGCTCGTCCACCAGCGGCTCACCGAGGCCGCCCGGGCGTGGGAGCGCGAGGGGCGCGACCCCGCGGCCCTCTACCGCGGCACCCGGCTGGACGCCCTGCGGGAGTGGGCGGCCGAGGAGGACCACCGGGCCGGACTCGACGCGCTGGAGACGGTGTTCCTGGCCGAGAGCGAGCGGCAGCGGGAGCGGGAGGACCGCGCCCGGCGGCGGCAGGCCCGGCGGCGGCGGCATCTGGTCACGGCCCTGACGGTGCTGCTCGTCTTCTCCCTCGCCGCCGGCGGCCTGGCCTTCCACCAGTGGCGTACGGTCACCGAGCAGCGCCGTGCCGCCCTGGCCCTGTCGCTGGCGGAACGGTCCGCCCGGTTGGCGACCGGGCAGCCCGAGGCCTCGCTGCTGCTGGCCTACGAGGCCCACCGGCTGCGTCCCGGCCCCGAGACCCGGGGCGCACTGCTCAGCACCCAGATCCAGCGCTTCGCCGGGCGCCTCGGCACCGGGTCCGTACCCGTCAACGCGGTGGCGTACGGGCGGGGCGGGCGGATCGTGGCGGCGGGCGGGAACGACGGCGCCGTACGCCTGTGGGACACCCGCACCCGGACCGTCACGGCGACGCTCCGGGGGAGCGGGAGGCCGGTCGTCTCCCTGGCTTTCCACCCCGGTGGCCGCGCCCTGGCGGTGGGCGGCCGGGACGGCGCGGTCCGGCTGTGGGAGGTGGGCGCCGCGGGGCGCGTCCGGTCCGCGGGGCCGTCCGCCGTCCTGACCGTGCCCGGACTGGACCGGGCCGTCGTCGCGTTCTCCCCCGACGGGCGGACCGTGGCGGTGGGCGGCGCCGAGGGCGACCGCGGCACGGTGCGGCTGTGGGAACCGGGCGGGCCCGGCCGCCCGGCGGTGCTGCGGACGGACGGCCCGGTCCGGGCGGTGGCGTTCTCCCCCGGCGGGGGGACCGTGGCGGCGGGCGGCGCCGGCGGTGCCGTACGGCTGTGGGACACCCGCACCCGCCGGGCGGTGCGGGACCTCCGGGTCACCGGCCTGGTCAACGCGCTGGCGTTCGGTGCCGGCGGCCGTGCCCTGGCCGCCGGCGGCGACGCCCGGGCCGTCACGCTGTGGGACACGGCGCGGGGCAGGCCGACGGCCACCCTCCGGGGCCACGGCGACGACGTGAACGGGCTGGCGTTCCACCCCTCGCGCGCGATCCTGGCCTCGGCCGGCGGCGACGGCACGGTCCGGCTGTGGGACACCGCCTCCCGGGCGCCGCTCACCGTCCTCCACGGCCACAGCGACTACGTGCTGTCGGTCGCCTTCGCCCCGGACGGCCGCACCCTGGCCACCGGCAGTTTCGACCACACGGTGGCGCTGTGGAACCTGGCCGGGTCCTCCCGGACGGACCGGAGCGGCATCCGGGTGTCGGCCGTGGCCTTCGCCCCCGGCGGGGACACGCTGGCGCTGGGCGGCGACGACGGCACGGTGGTGCTGTGGCGGTTCGCCGATCCCGGTCCCGCAGCGTCCGACCTGACCCTGACCGGGCACCGCGGCAGGGTGCGCGACGTGGTGTTCAGCCGGGACGGGCGGCTGGTGGCCACGGCGGGCGAGGACGGTACGGCGCGGCTGTGGGACGCCGCGAGCGGCCGGGAGCTGAGGAGACTCACCCGGCATCGCGGCACCGTCTTCGCCGTCGCCTTCGACCGTGACACGCGGCGGGTGGCCACGGCCGGTGACGACCGCACGGCGCGGCTGTGGGACGTCGGCAGCGGCCGGGAGCTGCGGCGGCTCACCGGCCACACGGACTTCGTCAACGGGGTGGCGTTCAGTCCCGACGGGGAGACGGTGGCCACGGCGAGCGACGACCGCACGGTCCGGCTGTGGGACACCGCGAACGGCCGGGAGAGGGGAGAACTCACCGGTCACGCCGGAGCGGTGTGGGCGGTGGCGTTCAGCCCCGACGGCCGCACCCTGGCCACGGCCGGCAACGACCGTACGGCGCGGCTGTGGGACGTGGCGGGCCGGCGGCAGACGGGCGGGCCGCTGACCGCGCACACCGGCGCGGTGCGCTCGCTCGAGTTCGGCCGGGACGGGAAGACCCTCGCCACCGGCGGCTTCGACCACACGGTCCGGCTGTGGCGGGTGCGCGACCGCCGGGAGACGGCCGTCCTCACCGGGCACCCCGACGCGGTGCAGGACGTGGCGTTCAGCCGGGACGGCCGCACCCTGGCCTCCGTGGACGCCGACGGCACGGTCCAGTTGTGGGATCCCGACGTGGGCCGGGCGGCCGCCCGGGCGTGCCGGGTGCTCGGCGACACCGACCTCGCCCGGCTGCGCCGCCTCGTCCCGGACCTCCCGCCGCACCGCGGCTGCGAGGGCGGCTGAGGCAGCGGCCGGGACGGTGCCCCGGATTCCCCGGGGCTTCCGGGGGTTTCCCGGGTTTCCCCTGGTCGGAGGGGTCGGGGAAACGCTTTTCAGGCCCTCTGTCCGGCGCGAATGATCGGAGCAGGCGCGATCGCGCCGATCCGACACACCCACGGAGGACACCATGAGTACAGAGCGCTTCCTCGACCGCCGCACCGTCCGGCGCGCACTGGTCCCGGGCCTGGCGACCCTCGCCCTCGCTACCGCGGGTGCCACGGCGGTCGAGGCGACCCCCCGTCAGGAGGCCGGCACGTTTCAGGCGCGGGTCCAGACGTTCAAGAACGACGCCACCCGGCGGTGTCTGGACGACCACGGCGGGCCGGGGAACCTGCGGACCTTCCCGTGCAACAACTCGCGCTTCCAGCAGTGGGAGGTCTTCGACGCGGGCAATCGCCGGATCCTGAAGAACGTGGCGACCCGGCGGTGTCTGGACGACCACGGTGGGCCGGGGAACCTGCGGACCTTCCCGTGCAACAACTCGCGCTTCCAGCAGTGGGAGGTGGGCCGGTACCGGGGCGGTGCCATCCAGCTCAGGAGCGCCGCGACCCGGCGGTGTCTGGATGACCACGGCGGACTGGGGAACCTGCGGACCTTCCCGTGCAACTGGCAGCACTACCAGGCCTGGCGGTGAGCGGCGGCCGGGCGGACCACCCGGCCGGACAGGCGTCCTGAGCCGTCGTCGGACACGCGGGGGCGCACACGCCGACGCGGCCCGGTCGTCCTCTCGGTGACCGGGCCGCGCCGGGATTCCGAATCCGCTCTCCGCTGTGCCTCGCCTGTGCATGTGCCTGTACCTGCTCCGGGGAGTGCTCCCCGGAGCGTCAGGTGTACCACTGGTGGCGGTGGTTCTCCTCGACGACCGGGGCCGCGGGGCTCGGCGGCTGCACGCGGCGGCGCTTGAAGATGCTCACGTACGAGGCCAGTCCGATGAAGCCGACCGCCATCAGGATCAGGCCGACCACATCGAGGTTGACACCCGAGATGTCCAGGCTCACTGCGAAGGTGAGGATCGCACCCACTGCGATCAGTACGATGGTCAGTGCCATCCCCATGGGTAACCGCCTCCGTCCGGCTGGCTTGTGATGGCTCGTTCAACGAGCCGGATACCCCCGTACGGCCTGGGCATTCGGAGCACGCGCCGGGCCGGGGCGCCGGAGGCCGCCGTCCGGCCGCCGGTCAGCCGGTGAGGAACGCCGTCAGGGCGTTCGCCAGCAGGTGCGGGTCGTCGGCGCCGCACAGCTCCCGGGCGGAGTGCATCGACAGGATCGCCACTCCGATGTCCACGGTGGTGATGCCGTGCCGGGCCGCCGTGATGGGGCCGATCGTGGTGCCGCAGGGCATGGCGTTGTTGGAGACGAAGGACTGCCAGGGCACCCCGGCCCGCTCGCAGGCCGCCGCGAAGACCGCGCGGCCGGTGCCGTCGGTGGCGTAGCGCTGGTTGACGTTGACCTTCAGGATCGGGCCGCGGTTGGGCATCGGGTGGTGCCCCGGGTCGTGGCGCTCGGCGTAGTTGGGGTGCACGGCGTGGCCGGTGTCCGAGGACATGCAGACGGTGCCGGCGTACGCCCGCGCGCGGTCCTCCAGGGTGCCGCCGCGCGCCAGGACCGAGCGCTCCAGCACGGTGCCCAGCAGCGGGCCCTCGGCACCGGTGTCGGACTGGCTGCCGTTCTCCTCGTGGTCGAAGGCGGCCAGCACGGGGACGTACGGCAGGGCGCCACCGGTCTCCCGGTCGTGTGCCGCGGCGGCCGTCAGCGCCGCCGTACCGGCGTGGACGGACAGCAGGTTGTCCATGCGCGGCCCGGCGAGCAGCTCGCGGTCGCGGCCGAGGTAGGCGGGCGGTTCGACGGGGTGGACCATCAGGTCCCAGCCGGTGACGTCCGCGGCGTCCAGTCCGGCCTCGGCGGCGAGGAAGTCGATCAGCTCGCCCTCGCGCGGCTCGCCCAGGCCCCACACGGGGGTCATGTGGCGCTGCCGGTCCAGTTTCAGGCCGTTGTTGGCCTCCCGGTCCAGGTGGATGGCGAGCTGCGGGACGCGCAGCAGCGGGCGGTCCACGTTCACCAGGTGGGCGGTGCCGTCGCGCAGGACCAGCCGGCCGGCCAGGCCCAGGTCGCGGTCGAGCCAGGTGTTGAGCAGGGTGCCGCCGTAGATCTCGACGGCCACCTGGCGCCAGCCGGCCGCGCCGGTGTCCGGGACGGGCTTGACCCGCAGGGTCGGGGAGTCGGTGTGCGCGCCGACGATCCGGAAGGGGGTGGCGGGGGAGGCGCCCTCGGGCACGTACCAGGCGATGACCGCGCCGCCGCGCAGCACGTACCGGCCGCCGCTTCCGCCGTCCCAGGCGTCGCTCTCGGCGAGCTGCCGGAAACCGGCCTTCTCCAGCCGCTCGGCGGCGGTCGCCACCGCGTGGTACGGGGTGGGCGAGGCCGTCAGGAAGGACACCAGGTCGTCGGTGTGTCCGCGGTCGAAGCGGCTGGGAGTGCTCATGGGCCACAGCATACGAACGGGGCCGTGCGGACGCGCAGGGGCTCGGCGCCCGGGCGGGGCGGGCGGGAGCGGATACGAGTGCGGGGCTTCGTTCCCCCCAGACCTGGGAACGAAGCCCCGCACCGCCGGGGGGCCCCCCCCGGGGGGGGGGGGCCCCCACGCCGCTTCCGGCATACTCGACCGGGTGAGCCTGCTTCCCGAGATCCGTACCCTGCCC